>NZ_WWHX01000143.1 GCF_009862125.1 Streptomyces sp. SID5910 | reverse complement strand
GCCGGGGGCCGTGTGGCCTGGTGTGCCGTGCGGCGCGCCCGACCGGGCGCCGGTGGCCGTGTGGCCCGGTGTGCCGTTCGGGGTGCCCGCCCCGGCGCCGGGGGCCGTGGAACCCGGTGTGCCGTTCGGCGCGCCCGCCCCGGCGCCGGGCCCCGCGTCGCCGGGGGCGGCGGGGCGGGTGGCCTGGGGGGCGTTCGGCGGGAGTCCCGCCACCAGGCGGTCGAAGCGTTCTGCGTGGCCCGGGACCGGGAAGGTGAGTCCGGCGACCGGGTCCCACCAGCCGACGACTTCCGCGCCGCGCAGTTCCAGCACTCCGGCGACCACCTCGCGGAAGGATGCGGGCCGGTCCTCGAACCACCAGCGGTCCCTGACCTGCCCGTTCAGGATCACCTGGCGCCCGCGCCGCAGCTCCCACCCGAGGGAGACCGCCCACAGCGGCATCATGCCGTCCGCGGCGGCCGGTTCCCCGTCCCGGCCGGCACCGCCCCGCTGCCCGGCGCGTTCGGCGGGCGGCGGACCGCCGACGCCGTTCGCGCGCTTCTCCCAGCCGACCGTGCTCACCGGCTCCACGTCCACTCCTCCGCGCCGGGCAGCTGCCGTGCCTGCCGCGAGGGCGGTTTGCCCTGCCAGGTGAGTTCGCCGGGGACGAAGCCGTCCTGTCCGCCGACCGCCTCGTGCACCCGCTCCAGCAGGTCCTCCGTGCGGTCGCACACCGCGCCCTCGGGCGCCGGATCGAGGGCCACGTCGGGCTCGCCGTCCACGTGGTACACGAGGACGGGCGTGCCGCCGGTGTCCGTGGCGATCGTGGTCTCGTAGCTCGCGCCGCTGGGCCGTTCGAAGCGCAGGACGAGACGCTCGCCCTGGTCGTCGCCGCCCAGGAAGGCGAAGCCCTCGCCGAGCATGGCGTCCTGGAGGGCCTGCCCGAGGTCCATCCGCCGGGTGTGCGCGAGCTGGAGCTCGTCGAGTCGCGCCTCGGCCTCGGGGAGCAGTTCCTCCAGCGCGGTGACCGCCGTGAGGGCCTCGGTCGCCGCGCCGGCCGCGAGGGGCCCGGTGACGGCGCGCAGGGCCTCCTCGATCCGCCCGGCGAGTTCCGGGTCGGCGAGTTCGCGCGCGTCCTCGGCCGCGTCCTCGGCGGACCGGTGCACGACGTCGAGCCGGTCGGCCGCCTCGCCGAGGGCGGCGGCCAGGCGCTCGCGTTCCGCCTCCGCCGCGGCCTCGTCCGCGGCGGCCTGGGCGGCGGCGCGTTCCTCGGCCTGCCGCCGTGCCTCGCGCACCTGCTGTTCGCGCTGCCGTTCCGCCTCGACATGGCTCGCGGCGGTCGCGGCGTGCCGGGTCAGCGCGTGCTCCATCGTGCCGAGCAGCGCCTCGAAACGGGTCCGGCCGTCGGGACCGGCCGAGGCGCGCAGCCGGTCGAGCAGTTCCAGGCACCGCTGCCGGCCCTCCGCGTCGTGCTCGGCGGCGTCCGGGCCGATCCCGGCCAGCCTGCGTTCGAAGCCGGCCAGCACGGCGCCGGGGTCGGTGCCCCGGCCGGTGTCGTCCGTCCGCCGGTCCAGCAGGACGACGCGGCCGCGCAGTTCCTCGATCGCCCCGCCGAGCTGTTCGGCCCGGCCGATCCTGCCGCGCAGGGTCTGCAACTGCTGTTCCAAGGCGCCCAGTTCGGCGGGCGGCGCGCCGTTGCCGGAGGTGCGGACGCGGGCGAGCAGGTCGCGCACCTCGTCGAGGCGGCGGGCGTCGGCGCCCGCCTGCTCCTGGCCGAGCCGGGAGGCGTGGGCCTGCTGTTCGGTGGCGCGCCGGGCCGCGAGTTCCCGCTGCCGGCGCTCGGCCGCGGCCTTCGCCCGTTCCCGGCGGGCGGCGGCCTCCCGGGCCCGCCGGGCGGCGATCTCGGCGCGCTCCTTGGCGCGCTGGGCCTCGCGGCGGCGGCGTGCCGCCTGCTGTTCCCGGCGCCGCTGCTCCTCGCGCTGCCGGTAGGCGGGGGCGACCGTGACGGTGCTGTACTTCGGTGATCCGCTCATGCTTCCCTCCGTGCCTGGGTGTGCAGCACGAAGCCCCGCGCCGCGAGTTGTTCCTCAAGTCCCTCCCGGAATCCGGGGGTCGGTGGCACCCCGGCCCAGGAGAGCGATCCGTCGGTCTCCAGCGAGAGTTCGACGCCCGCGCTGGTGTCGGGCTCGTCCGTCAGGTGGGCGTAGCGGTCGGTGAGGGCGACGAGGCGCTGGTTGGCCGAGCCGCGCCAGCGCAGAGCGGCGTGGCGGGCGGCCACGTACGGGCCGTCGACGAGGAGGTCGAGGCGCCGCAGCAGGGCCTGTTGACCTCGGTCGCCCCGGCGCAGGGCCTCGTGGCGGAAGCCCGAGTACGCCATCGCGCCGAACCCGGGCCTGCGCGCCCGTACCGCGTCGAGCAGCGCGGCCAGCGGGGCGGCCTGGCTGAAGGGCTCCCCGCCGGAGAGGGTGACGCCCTCCACGTCGGGCAAGGAGCAGAGCCAGTCGGCGAGTTCGGCCACGGTGTACGCGGTGCCGCCCTCGAAGGGCAGGGTCTCGGCCGCCACGCAGCCCCGGCAGCGCAAGGGGCAGCCCTGGACCCAGATCACGGCGCGGTTCCCCGGGCCGAGGACGGTGCAGTGGTCGAGTCTGCGGGCCACGGAGAGCAGGGGTGTCTCGGTCATGGCGTCCTCGTCTCCTCGTCCCGGCATTCGGCCAACTCCGCTGCCGCGGCCGTGCGTTCCGTCGTCCCGGCGGCCCGTTCGGCTCTCTCGCCGGCGCGTTCGGCCAGGTCGCACCAGGGGCACCAGGGCCGTTCCACGGTGTGCACGTGCCGGGGGTCGCTCCGGCAGGCCCGCAGCCGCCCCGGGGCCGACTCGGCGGCCAGCGCCTCGGCCCAGGCCGACGCGGAGGGCCGTACGCCGCCGAACGCGGCGCGCAGCAGGGCGGCGAGCCGGCGGGGCAGCAGGTCGACGGGCGGCGCGGAGCGGGGCAGCAGCACCGACGTGCGGTCGAGGAGGCGGCAGCGGCCGTGCAGGACGTTGTCGTCGTAGGAGCGGTAGTCGCCGCCGTCCGCGGGATATCCGGCGAAGGGGTGCAGTCCGTCCATCAGCAGCTGGTGGATCAGGACGGCCAGCACGAAGTCGTCCGAGGTCCGCCGCGGCGGGGTGCCGGCGGGGGCGCCGACGCGTTCGGGCGCCAGGTAGCCGGGGGTGCCCATCCGGCCCGGGAACAGTTCGCCGCCGTCCGTGAACTCCCAGGAGTCCACGTCGGCCATGCCGACCTCGCCCCGGTCGTCCACCCACAGGTTGTCGGGCTTGAGGTCGCCGACGACATAGCCCTCGGCGTGCAGGTCGGCCAGGAGCCGGGCGAGCGAGAGGGCGGCGGCCAGCGCGGTCGCCCAGGTGGCCCGGGGCAGCAGGGCGCGGCGGGCGGCCGGGGTCAGCAGGTGCGTGAACGGCCGGTGGGCGTGGCGCATGTCGGTCATCACGTAGCCGTCGACGCCGTCGGCGCCCGGGCCCGCGGTGCGCACCCCCACCATCGGCCAGGCGACCCGGACCGGCGTCGCGGAGAGCAGCCGTACGGTGCGCGGTTCGCGGCGCTGGCGGACCAGCCTGGCTATGCGGCGGCGGTAGGCGGCCGGATCGGGCGGGTCGGGTACGAGCTTGGCGACCAGGGGGCGCGCGTCGTCGACGCCGTACACGACTCCCTCCGAGCCGCTGCCGATCCGCTCGGTCAGCCGCCATTCGCGTCCGTTGCCGGACACCACCGTGAGGGCCATCGTCACCTCCCGTCGGTCAGGGCGCACAGCACGGTCAGGTCGTCGCCGGTGCGGGCCGCGCCGGGCCCGCAGAGCAGGGCGCGCAGGGGTTCGGCGTCGCCTCCGTTGGCGCGGAGGGTGGCGGCGAGCCCGCAGAAGAACCGCTCCGACGGCAACGGCCCCGCCTCCGGGGGGAGTCCGCGTACGGAGGGGTGGTCGAGGGTCAGCGCGGTGCAGCCGTCCGTGGCGAGGACGACGCCGCTGAGTTCCGGCTCCCACACCACGAACGACCGTGCGCGCAGCGCGGCCCCGGGCGAGGAGAGGAACACGGGCCCCGGGCCTCGGGGTTCGGGCGGCGGCAGGACGAGGTGGCAGCGCTCGGCCGGTTCCGGCTCCGCCGCGGCCACGGTCTCCCGGGTGAGCAGCGTGCCGAAGCAGTCGCCGACCGAGACGAACGCGGCCCACGGCGGCCGGACGACGGCGGCGGCCAGGGTGGCGGCGAGGGCGCCGGCGTCCACGGGCTCCGCGTCCGGCGCGTCCGCCGCGTGGGGCGGTGCCGTCGCCGTCAGGACGGCCGTCACCGACCGCAGGTACTCCGCGACCACCCGGGCGCCGGCCGCGGCGATCCACCGGGTCCAGGTCTCCGGGGAGTCCTGCGGGCCCGGGGCGTCCTCGGCCAGCACCCGGCAGGCCGTGTCCACGGCGAGGTGGGCGCCGAGCGCGCTGCGCTCCCGGCCGCCGGCGCCGTCCGCGACGGCGAGGACCGCGCTGTCGCCCAGGTCGACGGCCTTGAAGGCGTCCTGGCATCCCAGTCCCGCCGCCAGGTGCCCGGTGCCCTGGACGGCGGCCCCCGCGACGATCACTGGTATCTCTCCTCCAGCAGTTGCAGCCGCCGCTGCCGCTCCGCCAGGGCGGCCACCTGGCCGTGGATCTCGTCGGCGGCCTGGTCCGGATCGCTGCGGTCCGAGCTCTGGAACATCAGCTCGAGGATCCGCTCGAAGCCCTGCTCCTCCAGCATCAGCGTGGCCTTGGGCGCCAGCACCCGCAGAAGGTCCAGGTCGGCGCCGCGCACGCCGACGGCCTGGAACACGCACTCGCCCCGCTCCTCGCCGCGGCGCACCTTCGCCGCCGTGCCGGCCAGGGCGGCGGGGTCCATCCTCCGCCCGTCGGCGTCGCTCGGCGCGCCGTCCGTCAGCACCCACAGGAACGGCCGCCGCACCTGGACGCGTTGCGCCTGGAGCGCCCGGTAGCGTTCCCGGGCGAGGTCGAGCGCCGTCTCGACGGCCTCCGTCATGCGGGTGAGCCCGGACGCCTCCAGCCGGGGCGGGCGCATCCGGTCCACCGGCACGAAGAGCCGGTCCGCCGTGGTCTCCCCGGCCGGCGCCAGCGTCTCGCGGACCGGGTCGAAGACCCGCACCCGGGAGTCGAACGCGATCAGGCAGACCTCCACCCGCGCGCGCAGCCTCGGCTCCGCCCTGACGCCGGCGAACCAGCGGGCCAGTGCGTCGTTGAGTTCGTCGATGCGGGGGCTCTCCGCGGGCCGCCCCATGGAGGCGGACGTGTCGAGGAGCAGGACGACGGGCTGCCGTTCGTCGTAGCCCTCCGCGAGGCCGATGCCGTACTCACTCATCCCCGGCCCGCCCGTCCCCGGTCCCCGGCGCGGCCCGGTGGGCGACGAGGCTCCGCCGCTCGGTGTCCTGGCCCACGACGACCTCCGTTCCCGGCGGCATGTCCGGGGGGTCGGGGCGCATGCGCAGCAGCACGCCTTCGACCAGTACGTACGCGTCGGGCGCCGGCCAGGTGACGATCCGGCCCGGCGCCCCGAGAGCCCACTCCCGCATCTCGCCGCTCATGCGCCCACGGTAGGTGACAGCCCGTCAACTGTCCCTGGCAGAGCGGAAAACGATGGACCGTGCAACGCCTGACACCTCCTCGCGCCCCCGCGCACCCCTGCGGATCACCCTGCGCTCCCGTGCACGCTCACGCGCTCTCGTCCGCTCCTCCGCGCGCCCTCGCGCGGACCCGGGGCGCCCTTCCATTCAACCGGGTCACCCGGTCGGCCGCTGGTCGCGCGCCGGGCGGATCCTGGCCTGGACGCGCTCGACCACCGCCGCGGCCTCCGGCGTGCGCACCAGGAAGTGGACGTCCCACCGCGCCCCGCGCGCCAGTTCGGCCTCCAGGGCGGCCCACACGGCGGCGAGACTGACGTGGTACGGCAGCCCGCCGCGCCCCGAGCCGAGCAGCGGGAAGCACACCGAACGCAGCGGCGGGTCGTGCCGGTCGCGCTCCTGGGCCAGTACGGCCAGGGCCCGGGACGTGGCCCGGGTGACGTCGGCCGGCAGCACGTCGTAGTCGTTGGTGCCGGCCCGGGGCACGGCGACCGCCGCGTGGTAGATCCGCCGGATGCCCTGCGCCGCCAGGGCGCCCGGGCCGGTGGCGACCACCGTGCCGGGCAGCACCGCGCGGCCCGAGACGCCCTGCCGCTCCGCCCAGGCCCGCAGCTCGTCGCGCACCGGGTCGTCCAGGACCTCACCGGTCACCCCGCGCACGGCGGCCGCCCGGCGCAGTGACGCGGCGACCGACGACTTGTACGACTCGGGCAGCGCGAAGTAGACGTTGGCCGGGGAGACGATCACGTCCACGTCGCGCAGCAGGTCGGCGGGGTGCATGTGGAGGGTGAGCCGCACGTCCCGGCCGGCGACCCGGGCCGCCACCGAGCGGTGCGTGCCGGCGCCTCCGGCGTCGGCGGGCGCGGCACCGGGGGTCCCGGTCGTCGGCTCGGCCGTCGCCTCGGCCACCAGCAGCACGATGTGCTCGGCGATCTGCCCGAGGACCATCACCTCGTGGTCCTTGCGGAACCGCTCGACGCTCACCCCGTACACCGCGGCCGCCCTGGCGCGCCGGGAGGACGCGGGCCAGTCCCTGGTGCCCTGCGCCAGACCGAGCGTGTACTCGGCCGCGGTGCGCAGCGTGCCCGCGTCCAGGCGCGACACGGCGAGCCGCAGCAGCGCCTCGACGGCGGCACCCGGGGTACGGGCGGTACCCGCGCCCACCGCCTCGGCGGCCGGCTCCAGCGCGGGCAGCGCACGCCCGCGCAGCCGGACCAGGCCCGCGCGCCTGACCTCCCTGAGGTCGCTGTGAAGTGACGCGTGGTCAGGAGGAGTCGATGCCATGGGTTCACGATGGCACCAGGGTTCACACCCGGACAAGCGGGACGACCGGCCCCGGAACCGGGCCGGTCGTTGCGCTCGTCCGGGTCGTCGCGTCGTTACGGTCGTGCCGGCTTGGAGATCTCCGAACGGAGCGGTGCCAGCAGCTCGTTCGCCCGGTCGATGCCCGCGTCGGAGCCGAGGTCCGTGATCCCGGCGTCCGGCAGGACCTCCAGCGGCTTGCCGTCGCAGCCGGGGCAGTCGTCGACCCGGTCGTGGAAGAGCACCAGTGCCTGCCGGGGCCGGTTGCGCCGCGACTGCCACACCAGGCCGACGACATCCGGTGTCTGGGCGCGGATCTCGCTCGCCCAGCGCCTGGCCTGCGGATAGTTGCGCTCGTCCTCCAGGAGCGTGGAGTCCTGGCAGACGGCGGCCAGGTCCCGTTCCTCGATCAGTGAGACGAGACTCAGGTCGCACCGGGTGCGCAGGGCGCTCAGCGACCGTCCCCGGACCGTGATCCAGGGGATGTACCGCATGCTGTACCGAGGGTCGAACGGCCGTGAGCGCAGCACGCTCTCGGCCAGCGCCGTCGTCGGGTCGGCCGCCAGGTACAGGGAGTGGTACGGGTCCAGCACCGTGCCGTCGAAACGGCTGCCCGCCCGGTGGTCGTGCACGTCCGCGAGGTTCGGGTTGAACTCGTCCGGCGCGTAACGGGACTTGTGCACCCGCCACAGCTCCGTGCCCGCCGGGACCACCTCGCGGTTGGGCCGCAGCTCCAGCGGCGTCGTGGGGAAGAAGCCGGTCATCAGTCCCCCTCCGCCAGTGCCGTTGCCGCGCCGACCAGCTCGCCGTCGGGCAGCCGGCCCAGCAGCGACGCGGGTGTCCCGCCCAGCCAGCTGTTCCCGCTGAGCCACCAGGCGGCGGCGCCCCAGGGGTCGATGTCGGCGAGGAGCACGCGGTTGACCTCCAGGACCACCTCGCAGGGGCTTCCGTCGCCCGCGCCGAACTGGAACTCCGGGTAGTGGGCGCCCCCTTGGGCGTCCGTCAGTCTGATCAGCTCCGGCGGCGGTGCCGTGCCGCCGCACCGGTCCCGCGCCTCGTCGGCGGACAGGGCCGGTGCCCTCAGGAGCTGTTCCTGGGCGCTGTCGCCGGTGCCGGGGTCGTCGCCGTCGGCTCCGGGGGCCGGTGCCGGGATCACCAGGCGGGCCATCAGCTCCCGCGCGCCGGTCACCGCGGCCGGCCCGGGCGGCGCCGCCCCGACCAGGCGCGGGGAGTCCAGCGCGCGGCGCACCGGGTGGTCCAGCGGCAGTGGCAGCAACGCGAGCTGCACGCCCCGCACCGCCCTGAGCAGCGCCTTCCTGTCGTCGGACGCCGCGTCGGCGAGCGCGGCCAGCCTGCTGAGCAGCAGCGCGTACTGCTCGTCGTCGAGGGCGTCCCGGACGGTGTCCCGGTGCTCGCCGATCAGGGCGAGCAGCCCTTCCGCTCCATCGCCGCGGCCCTCGCCCGTGCCGTCGTCGTTCACGCGTCCCTCCCTTCTCCCGTGCCGTCCGTCGTGCCGTCGGTCATGGTCCGTGTCCTCGCTTCCCTCCGGCCGCTCCGGCCGCTCCGGCCCGGATGTCCCTGGTGGACGAAGGCGGCCCACAGCGGGATGCGGTCGAGCCCGGGCCGTCGCATCTCCCTGAGCAGTTCGCCGTCGAGCGAGCCCGGGTTCTCGCGGTGCGGGTCGAGCATCCACAGCTGTGCCGCCCTGAGCGCGTCGACGGGGCTGAGCCCGTCCACGGCCAGGTGGTGGTGGAAGACCGCCATGAGCAGCGCCGACGTGCTGTCCCTCGTGGTCCACCGCGATCCGACGACGTCCCGCGCCCCGCCGGAGACGAACGCCGTGGTGAGGGTGAGCGCCTCGTCGTGGTCGCGGGTGCTCAGGTCGGTCTCGCAGGCGCTCAGCACGACCAGCGGGCCGTCGGCGGCACCGTCCGCCGGGCCGTACCGGGGACCGGTCCGGTCGAGCAGCCGGGTCACGGTCAGCAGACCGGCGTCGTCGGCGTCCTCTGTGGCGTCCTTGGGAGCGTCCTCGGGGGCGTCCTCGGGGGCGGCCAGGCGCAGGGCGGAGACCGTGGGGCGCGTGCCGGCCGATCCGTGCGTGGCGACGTGGAGCAGCGACGCGCCGTCGGCGAGCCGGGTCAGGATCTCGTCCGGCGTACCGGCGCCCAGCCTCTCCGCGGGCTCGTCGAAGATCTCCCCGCACAGGCGTGCCTCCGGGTAGAAGGCGTCCCGCAGAGCCCTGACCTCGACGTCGGCGTGGACCAGGTCCATGGTCGGGTCGGCCACCAGCACGGGGGCGGCCGCGGGGTCGCGCGGTGCGCGCCGCACCGTACGCAGGAACTGGCCACCGGACGCCGCGTAGCTGATGACCGCCGTCTGGCACAGGTGGTCGTAGGGCGCCTCGGCCGGGAAGCGGGCGGCGTGCCAGGGGACGATGCCGAGGCGTCCGCAGGGCACCAGGACCGCCCGCAGCGGCCGGCCGTCGAGCCGGCCGGCGTCCGTGAGCCGTTCCTCGATGCCGGCGAGGACGGGGCCGAGCACCTGGAACGCCCAGTCGCACAGCGCCCCGAGGGCGTCCTCCCAGGCCTGCTCGGCGTCGGGGTCGGGTTCGCGGCCGGTGCCGGTGCCTGTGCCTGTGCCGCGTGCGTCCGCCGCGTCGAGGTAGCGCTCCAGCGGGCCGCTTCCGGTGCCGGACAGCAGGGGCAGCGCGCCCGTTCCGGCGCCGAGGTGCGGTCCGACCGCGATCACCATCCCGGGGACCTCGTCCTCGCCGGGGACCAGGTAGAGGAGCAGGTCCGCGCCGGCCTCGCCGACCGCGTCCGCGAGCTCGGCGAGGGTGGGGGTGGCGAGCAGGCCGCCGTCCTCCCGCCGGTAGCCGAGGGCTTCGAGGGCCTGGCGGCGCAGCGTACTGGGCAGTTCGCCGGGGACGCCCGCCTGTGCGGGACCTGTGCCGGGCGTGCCGCCGGCCGCGCGCCAGGCCTCGGCGAGTCCGGGGTGCCCGGCCGCGTCGAGCAGGTCGGGCACGGCCGACGCGG
>NZ_WWHX01000142.1 GCF_009862125.1 Streptomyces sp. SID5910 | reverse complement strand
CCCACCGCCTCCGAGTCCGAGGCACCACGCTACTCGAAGGCGCTCAGCGTCGGGTCGTAGTCGGAGGCGCCGATGTCGAACATCGGGGTCATCCAGTGGTAGAAGTTGTCGCCGCGGTCCCGCAGCAGGTCGTACATACGGCGCATCAGGCGGCGTCGCACGGGGGCGAGTTCCGGGTGGGGGTAGCGGTTGGTCAGCTCGTGGGGGTCGGTGTCGAGGTCGTAGAGCTCGTTGACCGACTCCGGGTTGACGACGAGCTTGTAGCGGTCGTCGCGGAGCATCCGCTGCGGATAGGGGAAGTGGTGGCCGTGGAACTCGGCCAGCAACTCGTCGGGCCACTCGGGGTGTTCGCCGCGGACCAGGGGCAGCAGGCTGCGGCTGTCGGTGGCGGGGGAGGGGTCGCAGCCGGCCAGGTCGAGGATCGTGGCCGTGCAGTCGGTGAGGCTGACGAACTCCCGCCGGACCTGCGGCTGTTGTCCCGGCACCCGGACGATCCCCGGGATGCGGTAGATGTCCTCGTACATCGCCGGCCCCTTGTCGTGCAGCCGGTGCGCGCCGGTGAACTCGCCGTGGTCCGCGGTGAAGAAGACCGACGTGTCGTCGCCGAGGCCGAGTTCGTCCAGGCGGGTGAGGATGCGCCCGATCTGCTCGTCCACGAGGCTGACGTAACCCCAGTAGACGGCGATGAGTTTGCGGGTGACCTCGATCGGCATGGTGTCGAACGTCCAGTGCGCGCTGTAGTTGCGCTGGACCGGCGGTTTGCCCACGAAGGTCTCGGCGATCGACGGGGGCAGGTCCACCAGGCCGGGGTCGTAGCGGTCGTAGTAGGCGTCGGGGAGGAGGTAGGGCAGGTGCGGGCCGAAGAAGTGGGTGGCCAGGTAGAAGGGGCGGCCGTCGGCGGCGTACTTGTCGAGCTGCTCGATGGCGCGGGTGGCGAGGTAGTACTCGAAGGTGGCCTCGACGGGCTGCTGGAGCCGGGCGGCGAGCAGATTGCCCGGATTGCCGTTGGGCGTGGTGCCGCGTACGAGGTCGGTGATCCGGTACGGCGGCAGGCCGCGTTCCTCCAGGTAGGCGAGGTAGTCCGGGTGGTCGACGGGGTTGTGCCAGCCCGGCAGGTCGGGGCCGTCGAAGCCGTAGGACGCGGCGTTGCGGTGGGTGCCGACGTGCCACTTGCCGACCAGGCCGAGCTGGTAGTCCCGCTCGGCCAGCGCGGTCGGGAAGGTGAAGGCGTCCTCGCGCAGGTCCTCCAGATAGCCGACGTTGCGTTCGTAGTTGGCCAGCAGGCGGTGGCGGAAGGGCGCCTGCCCGGTGAGCAGGCTGGCGCGGGCCGGCGTGCAGATCGCGGTCGGGGTGTAGAAGCGGTCGAAGCGCGTGCCGGTGGCGGCGAGGCGGTCCAGGTTCGGCGTGTCCACGTGCGGGTTGCCGTAACAGCCCAGGGTGTCGACGCGGTGCTGGTCGGTCATCAGGAAGAGGATGTTCACGCCGCCGCCTCGGTGTAGACGTCGGCCGCGTAGAACGAGTCGGCCTCGGGGGCCTTGTCCAGCTGGCCGGTGCTGACGAAGAAGTCGCTCATGCCGTCCAGCCACCCGGCGATCGTGCCGTCCTTCGTCTTGGCGACGAGGTCCGCCGTGGTGAGCGTACGGACGTGGCTCGCGTCGGCCTTGACGGTGGCCTCGGGCACCTTCAGCAGCTTCGCCGCGGCGGCGATCGACTCCTCGGGATGCGCGGCCCGCCAGTCGTTGGCCTCCTGGAGGACCCGGACGACCTTGACCTCGGTCGCGCGGTCCACCTTGTTCCCGGCGACGAACGCCGTCGGGAAGCTGCCGCCGATCTTCTCGGTGCTCGCCACCTCGACCAGGTCCGGCACCTTCTTCCTGATGGTGTCGATGAGCGGGTAGAAGATGCCGGCGCCGTCGATCTGCCCGGAGGAGAACGCGGAGACGACCGTGGGCGGGTCCATGGCGACCTTCTTGATGTCGTCCATGGTCATGCCCGCCTCCCGCAGAGCTAGGTTGAGGATCATCTCGCCCGAGGTGCCCTCGGGGACGCCGACCTTCTTGCCCCTCAGGTCGGCGATGGAGGAGATGCCGGGCCGGGCGATGACGTGGTCGGCGTAGGTGAGGGTGTTGACGGCCACGATCTTCGATCTGCCGGACGCCGGCAGCCACATGGCGCCGGGGCCGATGTAGCCGTAGTCGAGGTCGCCGCTGCCGAGCGCCTGGATCTGGATGGGGCCGTTGACGAACGCCTTGTACGAGGCGGACACCCCGTGCTTCTTCCACAGCCCCTGCTGGTCGGCGATGGCCAGCAGGCTGGCGCCGTTGTAGTCGGCGATGTAGCCGAAGCGGACGGAGCCGCCGCCACCGCCGTCGCCGTCGTCGGAGGAGCAGGCGGACGCGGTGAGTCCCAGGGTGGTCGCGGAGAGTGCGGCCAGGAAGCCGCGACGAGACATGCTCATGACATGATGCCTTTCGGGGAGGTCTTCAGGTTCTTCGGAGGCGGCCGCGCGGTCCGCTCAGGTCGCGCAGTCCGCTCAGGTCGCGCGGTCCGCTCAGGTCGCGCGGACCTCTCAGGCCGCCGGTCCGCTCAGGCCGCGGAGGAGACCGACGGCTGGTGGTACACGGCGTGCCAGACCTCGTTGCGGATCCGGGCGAACTCCGGGGACAGCCGCAGCTCCTCGGTCCGCGGATACGGCAGGTCCACCTCGACGACCCGGTGGACGCGTCCCGGACGGGCGGCCATCACGACGACGCGGCGGGCCAGGTACACGGCCTCGTCGACGTCGTGCGTCACGAACATGACCGTCCTGCGCTCCCGGCTCCACGTGGCCAGCAACTGATCCTGGAGCTGCACCCGGGTCAGCGCGTCGAGCGCCCCGAACGGCTCGTCCATCAGCAGGACTTCGGGATCGACGGCGTAGGCGCGGGCGATCGCGCACCGCTGCTTCATCCCGCCCGACAGCGTCTTCGGCAGCGCGTCGGCGAAGTCGGTCAGCCCGACGAGGTCGATCGCGTGGTCGGCACGCCGGCGGCGTTCCGCGGCGGACGGGGAGGCGAGCTTCAGCCCGAACTCGACGTTGCCCCGGACCGTGAGCCACGGGAAGAGGGCGTACTGCTGGAAGATCATCCCCCGGTCCGGTCCGGGCCGGTCGACCGCGACGCCGTCCACCAGCACCTGTCCGGTGGTGGGACGGACCAGCCCGGCCGCCATGTTCAGCAGCGTCGACTTGCCGCAGCCGGAGGGGCCGACGACCGTGACGAACTCCCGGTCGGCGATGTCGAGGTCGACGCGGTCGAGCGCGGTGAACACGCCGTCCTTGAGCGGATAGGTCATCCCGGTGCCCCGGAAGGAGATCTTCGCCGTGTCCCCGGACGCGTCGGCGGCCTTCGTGGTGCGTGGGGTGCTCATCGCCGCTCCTGCCATGCCGTCAGATGCCGCTCCGCCAGCAGGAGCAGCCGGTCCATCACCAGTCCGATCACACCGATGGTGATCAGGCCCACGAAGATCGTCGGGAGGTCGTAGTAGGTCTGCGCGTGCATCATCTGGTAGCCGAGGCCCTTGTCGGCCGCGATGAGCTCGGCGGCCACCACGGTCCCCCAGGCCGCGCCGAGACCGATGCGCATGCCGACCAGCAGGAAGGGCGTGGCGGCCGGGATCACGACCTTGAGGAAGATGACCCGGTCGGGGGCGCCGAGCACCCGCGCCGCGTTGATCAGCGTGCGGTCCACGCCGACGACCCCCTGGAAGGAGGCGACCACACTGGACAGGAACGCCGCCAGGAAGATGACGAAGACCTTGGGCGTCTCACCGATGCCCATCAGCACGATGGCCAGCGGGATGATGGCGAGCGGCGGCACCGTCCGGAAGAACTGCACGTACGGTTCCATCAGGCCCCGGGCCAGCGGGTACCAGCCCATCAGGAAGCCCACCGGCACGGCGAGCAGGGTGCCGAGCGCGAAGCCCAGGAACACCCGGCGGAGACTGGCCAGCGCGTCCTCGGCGAGGGTGCCGTCCCCCGCCAGTTCCCAGGCGCGCGAGCCGACCGACAGCGGCCCGGGGACGTCCACCCAGTGCGCGGCGGCGACCGCGGCCCACACGGCGACGCCGGCCACCAGGGCGGCCAGGTTGAGCAGGAGCGGGGGGATTCCCCGGCGGCCACGGCGGGGCGCGGACGGGGCGGAGGTCTTGTCGGGGGCGGTGATCACAGCCATGGCGGCCTCTGCGGGGGCGGGACGGTCATGTGTGCTCCAGGGACGTGGGTTCGGGATAGCGCGCGAGCAGGGGCGACTCGTGCAGGACGAGGGCGATGCCGCCGAGCGCCCCGGCCGCCTCGCCGAGGGTCGCGGGGCGCAGGGCGGCGCGTGACCGCGAGATCGGCATCAGGTGGGCGAACAGGGACCGCTCCACGGCGTCGAAGAGCGCGGGGCCGGCCGCGGTGAGCTCGCCGCCGAGGACGGTCACCTCGGGGCCCAGCGCGTTGCACACCGCCGCGAGTACGGTGCCGACCCGCGTGCCGACCTCGTCCAGCACCCGGGCCGCCGCCGGGTCGTGGGGGAGCGCGGCAAGGAAGCCGGCCAGGTCCTTCGCGCCACCGTGGGCGCGCAGCACCGCACCGATGGACGCGACGGTCTCCAGGCAGCCGTCCTTGCCGCACGAACATCGGCGCCCGTCCGGCTCGGCCGTGATGTGGCCGAACTCGCCGGACAGCCCGTGGGATCCGCGGTGCAGCGCGCCCCCCACCACCAGGCCGCCGCCGACACCGTGCGACAGCCGCAGGTACACCACGTCCTGGACGCCGGTCGCCGCACCCCAGGTGGCCTCGGCGAGCGCCGCCAGACGCGTGTTGTTGTCGACGAGGACGGGGACACCGAAGCGCTTGCGCAACAGCACCGGCAGATCGGGGTCCACGGCCCCGGACGCCCCCTCGGCATCCAGCCGCGGGGCGTCGACGGGGCCCACCACGCCCACGCCGACCCCGCTGAGCGCGCCCAGTCGCAGCGTCCCCCCGGCGAGCCCGCCCACCAGTCGCTCCGCCAGCTTGATCCGCCGCGGCCACGGAAGGTCCGCGTCGTGCGCCTCCCCGGCCGAACCGATCACCTCGTGCGCGACGTTCACCGCCGCGACGTGCACGGCACGCCGGGCGAAGTCGATGCCGATGGCCTGGCCGGCGTCGGGATGCAGGCTGAGCCGTTCGACCGGCCGGCCGCGCCGCCGCTCGGTCGCCTCGGGCACGGCCGCGACGACGGCGCCGCCGTCCACCAGGGCGCCGACGATGTCGTACAGCGTCGTACGGGACAGGCCGCTCAGCTTGCCCAAGTCGGCCCGGCTGAGCGGGCCGTGGGTGCGCAGCAGCCGCAGGATGAGTTCCTCGTGTCCCCGGCGCAACCGGGCCAAGGGCCCCTGGTGTTCGAGTGGCATGCCGTCAGGATGGAGACGACGCGCTATTACGTCAACAGTCCGGAATAAATCGAAGTCGATCAACCGGCGGCATGGAGGCGGTCATCGGTGCAGGTCGGCCGCGTTCTGCGGGGTGCTGAGCCCGGTGGAGTTCCTTCACGAAGCTGCAATGAACCGCCCGCCCCGGGCCCTTGGAGGCCGACCCGCCGGCCCCGTCATGCGTCGCGCACGCACCGGAAGCCGAGGTTGCCGGTGCTGCTGTCCGGCGTGTTGGCGGTGCGCGCCGCGACCCGGTAGCGGTTGCAGTACGAGTGGTGGCACAGGTAGGAACCTCCGCGCATGACGCGTGACGTGCCCCGCGCCGGTCCCTTCGGGTCGGTCCGGTGGCGTGCCGAGTGGTCCGTGGCCCACCAGTCCGCGCACCACTCCCACACGTTCCCGGCCACGTTGTACAGCCCGAACCCGTTGGGCTCGAAGGCGTCCACCGGAGCGGTGCCCCGGTATCCGTCCTCGGCCGTGTTCTTGGTGGGGAACTGCCCCTGCCAGATGTTGCAGCGGTGCGTGCCGCCGGGCGTCAGCTCGTCGCCCCACGGGTAGCGGCGCTGCTCCAGGCCGCCCCGCGCGGCGTACTCCCACTCCGCCTCCGTGGGCAGCCGGGCGCCGGCCCAACGGCAGTAGGCGAGCGCGTCGTTCCAGGAGACGTGGACGACCGGATGGTCACCCCGGTCGTCCACCGTGCTGCCCGGTCCCTCGGGAGCGCGCCAGTACGCCCCTTCGACACCGCACCACCACGGCGTCCCCTGCGGCCGTGCCGCGCCGCGTCGCAGCGCGGCGGGCAGGAAGCCGGCGAACACGTAGGACCAGCCGAACCGTTCGGCCTCGGTGACATGGCCGGTCGCCTCGACGAAGCGGGTGAAGCGGGCGTTGGTCACCGCGTAGGCGTCGATGCGAAAGGGCCGGACGGTGACCTCGCGCACCGGGCCCTCACCGTCCGCCGGGAAGCCGTCCCGGTCGTCGGTGCCCATCAGGAACGTGCCGCCCTCCAGCAGCACGGTGCCGTCGGCGCCGCTCGCCTCGGCGCGGCTCGTGTCGGCGGAAGCGGCACGGGAACCGGCGGGTGCGACGGCGGGTGCGGGCGGCTGCGACATCGCAGGCGTGACGCTGTCGCGGGGCGCCGGGGCGCAGCAACTCCTCGGCTCCTCCGCCTCGGACACCGCCATGCGACCTCCCCGGTCCCTGTGATCCATTTCCCCGAGGCTACGGCACCACCTCGGGGCGGCCCGCCGGGCCGCCGACGACACACGATCTTCATAGTGCGGGCTCTCGCACCCCCAGCACCCGCCGTGAGCTGCGCGGACGCAACGTGGGCCCTGGGCAGCCCGCACTCAGGGCCTCCCGGATTAATTATCCGGAGTGTTGACGAAAATCGGCAGGTGTTCGCATGCTGACCCCGTTCACCAGTCCGCCAGGCGAAGGAGATCCCCGACCGATGTCCAGTACCGGGAAAAGGACGCACCTGCCCCGACGTTCGCTCCTGGCCGGCGCCACCGGCCTGGGAGTGGCCGCGGCGCTGCCCGCGAACACCGCTCAGGCGGCGCCGCCCGAGGCCGTACCGGCCGGTCACGGCCACGCCGGGCGGTACCCGGCGAACTGGCCCGAGCCGGAGCCCTACGGTCTCGCCGACACCAGGCTGGATCTGTGGCCGCGGGAGGACAACTCCTTCGTCCTCCCCCTCGAACTGCGCCCCCGTGACCGCGAGCGGGGCGTCGTGTGGATGCGGGACACGTACGTCAACTGCTTCGTGGTCGACGGCCGTCCGACGTACGTCGCCACGGGCACCACCCGCGTGCCCGGGCTGGAGGCGGCCGGACCCTGGAACGACGGTATCTTCGTCTGGCTCGCGCCCTCCCTCAAGGGCCCGTGGAGACTGGCCGACACCACCCGCGTCCGCCCGAACGCGGAGAAGGGCAAGGTGTGGTCGCCCGAGTTCGTCGGCGAGAACCGCCCCGGGCGGACCGTCGTCGCCCCGTGGCAGGAGTACTGGTACGACGACCGGTTCGGCAAGCGCGGCCAGGCCTGGGCGCCGGAACTGCACCGCTTCCGCGGCAAGTGGTACATCGTCGCCTGCATGGGCGACCACTCCCAGAAGGTCGGCTCGTTCATGCTGGTCAGCGAGGGCGGTGTCGAGGGACCGTACCGGCTGGTCGAGGGCAACCTGGACAAGCCGTTCGGCGACTCGTTCATCGGCGGGCCGAACTTCATCGAACCCGGCGCCTACCACCACATCGACGGCGGCCTCTACTCCGAGGGCGACGACGCCTGGCTCGTCCTGCACAACAACCTGTACGCGAAGTTCCGGGACGACATGGAGGACATCACCACCACGACGAACCTGCCGCAGTTCCGGCAGACGCCCTACACGCCCGAGCCCTACCTGGAAGGCGCCTACGTCTTCAAGCACGGGGGCAAGTACTTCCTCGTCCACGCCGCCTGGGACCGGACGTCCGTCAACGCCGACGGCAGCGTCCGCCAGGCCTACGACACGGCCGCCACGGGCCGGGTGCAGTACCAGTACGACGCGATCGTCGCCGTCTCGGACACCTTCGAGGGCCCCTACTCCCGGCGGTGGACCGCGGGTGTCGGCGCCGGCCACAACAACATCTTCACGGACCACAAGGGCGACCTGTGGGCCACGTTCTTCCGCAACCCGGCCGCCGGCCACTGGTCCGCGCCGGCCCGCCTGGACGACGCCGCCGTCCCCGGCGTCGTACGGATGGAGTGGACCGGCCCGAAGGGCAACCGCCTCTACGTGCAGCGCCGTAACGGCAACCACTCCGGCACCTGACGGCCACGAGACGCCGAGCCCCGGCACGACGGCCGTGGTCGAATGCCCGTTTGAGCGGAGGGCCAAGGGTTATCCGCATGGATGACGCTGCCGGCCGGGCAGCCGACAGCCGTGGGCCGCTCCGACGCCGCGGCCGCATCCCGTGCTCCGACCGGGCGGGGATGCGGCAGGCCGCCGGGGTGGACCCACCTCGGGTGCGGAAGGGGCTGTTCGCGGTGACCGTAGCGGTTCGGCAGGGCGGCGGGGGAGGCTCCAGCGGCCTCTACGACGTGCTGGAACTGATCCTCGACCGGGGCCTGGTGATCGATGCTTTCATCCGGGTCTCCCTGGTCGGCATCGAGATACTGAAGATCGACGTGCGTGTCGTGGTCGCCAGTGTCGACACCTACCTGCGCTTCGCCGAGGCCTGTAACCGTCTCGACCTGGAGGCGGGACCGCGCAAGCCCGTCGGACTGGCCGAACTGCCGGGCCGCATGAAGGAGTCGGGAGCCCACGGCGTCTCCAAGGGCCTCCTGTCCGGAGCCGCCGAAACGATCTCCGACGCCTTCCAGCAGGCCCGTGGGGAGAGGAAGGGACGGTAGCGGCACGCCGCGCCCGGTGACCGCGGCTCCGGCAGCGGTCTAGCGAGTCCGGCGCGGCAGGCGTACGACCTGGACGAAGAAGTCGTCGATCTGCCGTACCGCCGCGATGAACTGGTCCAGGTCCACCGGCTTGGTGACGTACGCGTTCGCGTGGAGCTTGTAGCTGCGCAGGATGTCCTCCTCCGCCGCCGAGGTGGTCAGGACGACGACCGGGATGTCGCTGAGGTCGGCGTCGGACTTGATCCGCTCCAGGACCTGGCGCCCGTCGTACTTGGGCAGGTTGAGGTCGAGGAGGATGAGGTCCGGGCGCGGGGCGTCGGTGTGCTCGCCGCGCCGGTAGAGGAAGTCGAGGGCCTCCTCGCCGTCACGGGCGA
The DNA here is from genome assembly GCF_009862125.1 of Streptomyces sp. SID5910. Classification (GTDB taxonomy): domain Bacteria; phylum Actinomycetota; class Actinomycetes; order Streptomycetales; family Streptomycetaceae; genus Streptomyces. The sequence continues at coordinate 20,252 of NZ_WWHX01000142.1, read as the reverse complement.
CGTGGAGCGTGTTGCCGATCTTGTTGTCCTCGAACGCCTCACGCGTCATGAGCTCGTCGCCCGGGTCGTCCTCGACGAGGAGGACGTCGATCGGGGTGGCGTCGGGAGTCGTCATGTCAGGGCCTTTTCGTCGGTGCGGCCGTCGACGCCGTCGGAACTGTCGTCGACGGACGTCAGGGTGAAGCAGATGCGGGTTCCGCCGGTGTGGGCGGTGTCGATCCAGATGCGACCGCCGTGGTACTCGACGATCTTCTTGCACAGTGCCAGACCGATGCCGGTTCCGCCGTAGGCGTCGCGGCTGTGCAGTCGCTGGAAGATGACGAAGACCTTCTCGGCGAACTCCTCGGGCACTCCGATGCCGTTGTCGGTGACGGACAGCTGCCAGGTGCCGGGGTTGTCCGCGTCCTCCTCGCAGCCGATCCGGATGTGCGGGGCACGGTCGGGGTGGCGGAACTTGACGGCGTTGCCGACCAGGTTCTGCCAGAGCATGGTCAGCAGCGTCGGATCGCCGACGACCTGGGGCAGCTTCTCGGGGCGTTCGACCTGCGCGCCAGCCTCGGTGAGCCCGGTGTCCAGGTTGGTCAGCGCCTTGTCGAGGGGCTTGTCGAGGGCGACGGGCTCGCGGGCGTCGTTGAGGCGGCCGACGCGGGAGAAGGTGAGCAGGTCGTTGATGAGGACCTGCATGCGCTTGGCCCCGTCGACGGCGAAGTCGATGTACTGGCGGCCGCGGTCGTCCACCTTGTCGCTGTACCGCTTCTCCAGGAGCTGGCAGAAGGAGGCGACCTTCCGCAGCGGTTCCTGGAGGTCGTGCGAGGCGACGTAGGCGAACTGCTCCAGTTCCGCGTTGGAACGGCGCAGTTCGACGGCCTGCGCGTCCAGGTCGGCGGCCTGCCGGACGAGTACGTCCTGCTGCTCGCGGGAGGCCGCCAGCTCGGTCACGATCCGCTGCCGCATGGCCTCGACGTCGCCCGCCACGGCGGTGAGGTCGGCCGGCCCCTCGGCGGGGATGGCGTGATCGAACTCGCCGAGCGCCACCCTCCGGGAGGCCGCGCGCAGCGCCTGGAGGGGCCGGGTCACCAGCAGGCGCACCACGATCGCCAGGGCCACACCGGCCAGCAGGAAGGCTCCCACCACGACGCCGAAGGTCGCGTTGCGCAGCGTGCGGGCGTCGTCCAGCTCGGCCTTGCGGTCGGCGACGGCGTCGGCGAGGTCGGCGTTCTGCTTGGCCCACCCGCCGCGCATCGCGTCGAAGACCTCTTTGCCCCGGTCGGCGGTCTTCTGGTCGACGGTCCGCGGCTCGCCGGGGGTGACCGCGGTCACGAGGGGGCTCGCGTAGGTGCGACGCCAGTCCGCCGCCTGCTGCTGGACCTGCTCCAGGTCCGCCAGCAGGGCCGGCTGGTCCCCGATGAGCTCGCGCAGCCGGTCGGCGGCCCGCGCCTCGTCCTTCGTGCCCTGCGTGTAGGGGGCGAGGAACTGGCGGTCGGCGGCGATGGCGTAGCCGCGCACGCCGGTCTCCTGGTTGACCAGGGCGGCCTGGAGCCGGTACGCCTCGGTCTGGGCCGGCTGGACCTGGTCGGTCAGCTGGTCGGTGACGTCCGTGGTCCGCCCCTGCACCCGGGCCCCCACCACGGAGCCGACCACCACGAGGAGGACCATCAGGGCCAGCACCAGGTGGAACCAGCCCGGCACCGTCAGCCGGCGGGTGCCTCGCGGCCTCCGCATCGTGTCACCCACTGTGTTCGTCTCCGCCTTCGTTCTCGTTCGCTTCGCCCGTGTTCCACCGCAGGTGCAGCACGGCGACGTCGTCGTCCAGTCCGCCCTGCTCCTCGGCGAGGTCCTCGGCCCGGTGGATCAGCCCGTCGACGAACGCCTCCGGCGCCAGCCCGGCCACCTCCTTCGCGAGCCGCAGCAGCCCGTCCTCGCCGAGCCGCTCCCGGCCCTGCCCGATGTAGCCCTCGAAGAGGCCGTCGGTGAACAGGACCAGCGCGGCGCCGGCCGGAAGGGGAAGTTCCTGGACGGGCCAGTGGGCCAGTCCGGGCACCACGCCGAGCGCCGGCCCGCCGGCGACCTCGACCCAGCGCACCTCCGCGTCGTCGGTGCGCAGCAGCAGCCCCGGATGTCCGGCGCGCATCATCCGCACGCACGACGCGCCCGGCGGCAGGCTGAGGCTGGTCAGCGTGGCGAAGACCTCGACGCGGGCGCGCTCGGCGACGAGGATCTCCTCCAGCCGGGCCAGCTGCTCCGGCCCCGTCACGCCGCTGAGCACCAGGGTGCGCCAGGCGATGCGCAGGGCCACGCCGAGGGCGGCCTCGTCCGGGCCGTGGCCCGACACGTCGCCGATGACGGCGTGCACGGTGCCGTCGGGGCTCTGGACGATGTCGTAGAAGTCACCGCCGAGCAGGGCCTGGGCACGTCCGGGCCGGTAGCGGGCCACGATGTCGACGCCGTTGCTCCGCAGCAGCGGGCGGGGGAGCAGGCCGCGCTCCAGCCGGGCGTTCTCCTGGGCCTGCATCTGGCTGGCCTGGAGGGCCACGGCCGCCTGCTCGGCCTGCTTGCGCTGGATCGCGTACCGCACCGCCCGGCCGAACAGCTCGGGCTCCACGCGGCCCTTCACCAGGTAGTCCTGCGCGCCGGCCGCCACGGCGGCGAGGCCGGTGTCGTCCTCGGCCATGCCCGTGAGCACGACCACGGCGACCTGCTCGGTCAGGGAGTGGACCATGGACACGGCCTCCAGGCCGTGCGCGTCCGGCAGATGCAGGTCGAGCAGGACGCAGTCGGGGGCCTCGACGGCCAGCACCTCGCGCGCCTCGGCCATCGACCGGACCCACCGCAGGCGCATCTTCAGCGCGCTGTCGGCGACCAGTTCCTCGACGAGCAGAGCGTCACCGGCGTCGTCCTCGATGAGGAGCACGGACGGCTCCCGCCACTGCCAGGCTGCCGCGACCTCCCCCTCGGATGTGGTCATGCCGGTAGCCCAAGGCTGTACCGCCGCCACCCTGCCTCCGTCTTCCCGCCCCGTCGTTCACTTGGTCAGGCTCTGGGCGACGACGGTGGGCTCATCCCACCTACAGCTCGTCCGACCATCCCACCAGCCCTTACAAAATGTACACAATGCTGGTCACCTGCTGCGCCACATGTGTCTCACGCAACGTCCGGGGGCCGTCGTGTATTTCGGGGAACTCCGCCGGTTCCCGGCGGGGACGCCGGAGAATGTGAGGGTCGCACTCACCTATGAGGGGGAACGGTATGGAGCCAGGGGAACTCCGCCGCGCGGTCGAGGCAGGACGGGAGACCGCTTCGGCGGCGGGCCTTCAGGCCGATGACGCGCTCGTCATTCACAACTCGGACCGCGTCGCGCTGCGCCTGCTCCCTTGCGATGTCCTGGCCCGGGTCGCACCTGCGGGGCACCTGGCCGATTCCGCGTTCGAAGTCGAGGTCGCGCGCCGTCTCGCCGACGTCGGCGCGCCGGTGGCCGAGCTGGAGCCCCGGGTCGAGCCCCGGGTCCAGGTGCGTGACGCCTTCGCCGTCTCGTTCTGGACCTACTACGAACCGGTGGCATCGGAGATCGCCCCGGCCGACTACGCGGACGTACTTGCGCGCCACCATGGCGCCCTGCGCCAGATCGATGATCTGGACGCCCCCCATTTCACCGACCGAGTCGCCGTGGCCCTCGGAGAGGTCACCGACCGCGCCCGGTCCCCGGAGCTGTCCGACGCCGACCGGAGACTCCTCAGCGACACCCTCGGTGGACTGAGCGCCGCGGCAAGCGCTGACCGGACCGGCGACCAGCTGCTGCACGGCGAGCCTCACCCGGGCAACCTCCTGAACACGAGGAGAGGGCCGCTCTTCATCGACCTGGCCACCTGCTGCCGCGGGCCGATCGAGTTCGACCTCGCGCACGCTCCCGAGGACGTGGCAGAGCACTATGCGGGTGCCGACCACGACCTGGTCAACCGGTGCCGCGCGCTGAACTGGGCGATGTTCTCCGCCTGGCGCTGGCGTCGGGACGACCAGATGCCCGACCGGGACCACTGGAGGGCGGACGGCCTCAACCGGGTGCGTGCCGCACTCGAGCGCTGCGCGATCAGTCCTTGACGCGGTGGAGCTGTATCTCCCGATTGACGAAGAGGTGCACGTAACCGCAGCGCCAGCAGATCAGCCCGGTGGCGGTCTCGTCCGCCCAGGCCAGATTGAACAACTCGCCGCCCGTGCTGTTGAGTTTCACGCCCCGTTCGCGGAAGCGATCGCTCTCGCAGACCTGACACGTGATCCACATCTCTCCCAATGAGGCCCGCACCGCTTTAGCCATTCCGTCCCTTTCGCTGTCCCCGGCACCCCGTCGCCGCTGCTCGGCTCACGTTTTGATGATCGTCGTGCACCCCGCCCGTCCGGGAGGCATTTGAGCAAGAACTGAGCACGGAGGATGTCGCGGCAGACCGGCCCCGCACGTCGCCGGGCGGCTCACCTGCGACTCCGTTCCTGTTCACGAGTGCGGACGGGCGGCGTATGAGTTCCGTCAAGAAGCTCCGCGAAGCCGTATGAGACCCGTCAACGGACCCCCCGATCCGGTCGCGGAGGCGGTTTCCTCTACTCGTCCGTACCAACCGCACCTCACTCCAGGAGTTCGCGATGGCCGATCTGGCCTTCGTCGTCACCGTGCTCGCGGGTTTCGCGCTGGTGGCCCTCGTCGCCCGGGGGGTGACGAAGCTGTGACCGCCGAGAACGTCGTCGGCCTGGTCGTGGCCGTCTCCCTGCTGGGCTATCTCGTCCTCGCCCTGATTTTCCCGGAGAGGTTCTGAGCGCCGACATGGGTCCCGTACTCGCCGGAGTGCTCCAGCTGCTCGCGCTGACCGGCACACTGGCACTCGTCCACATCCCCTTGGGCAACCACATGGCCAAGGTCTACTCCTCCGGCCGGCACTGGCGCGTCGAGAAGCGGATCTACAAGGTCATCGGTGCCGATCCCGACACCGAGATGACCTGGACCGCGTATCTGCGCGCGGTCCTCGCCTTCTCGGCGATCGGTGTCCTCCTCCTCTACGCCCTCCAGCGCCTGCAAGGCGTGCTGCCCGGCTCGCTCGGTTTCGCGTCGATCGACCCGGACCAGGCGTTCAACACCGCTGTGTCGTTCGTGACGAACACCAACTGGCAGTCGTACTACGGCGAGCAGGCCATGGGGCACGTCGTGCAGACCGCCGGTCTGGCCGTGCAGAACTTCGTCTCCGCGGCCGTCGGCATGGCCGTCGCGGTGGCCCTGGTGCGCGGCTTCGCGCGGTCCCGCTCCGGTGAGCTGGGCAACTTCTGGTCGGACCTGGTACGCGGTGTCGTGCGCGTCCTGATACCGCTGGCGTTCGTCGCCGCGCTCGTGCTGGTGGCGTGCGGTGTCATCCAGAACTTCTCCGGCATCCACGAGGTCGGGCAGTTCACGGGCGGCCCGCAGCAGTGGAACGGCGGCGCGGTCGCCTCCCAGGAGGCCATCAAGGAACTGGGCACCAACGGCGGCGGCTACTTCAACGCGAACTCCGCCCACCCCTACGAGAACCCCACCCCGTTCTCCAACCTGTTCGAGATCTTCCTCATCCTGGTGATCCCGTTCTCCCTGACCCGCACCTTCGGCGTCATGGCCGGCTCGGTGCGGCAGGGCTACGCGATCCTCGCCACGATGGCCACCATCTGGCTCGGCTTCGTCTCCCTGATGATGTGGACCGAGTTCTCCCACCACGGCCCGGCCTTCGAGCTCGCGGGCGGGGCGATGGAGGGCAAGGAGGTCCGGTTCGGCGTCGGCGGCTCCTCGATCTTCGCCGTGTCGACCACGCTCACCTCCACCGGCGCGGTGGACTCCTTCCACTCCTCGTTCACGGGTCTCGGCGGCGGCATCACCCTGCTCGGCATGATGCTGGGCGAGATCGCACCCGGCGGCGTGGGCTCCGGCCTCTACGGCATGCTGATCATGGCGGTCATCGCGGTGTTCATCGCCGGCCTGATGGTCGGCCGCACCCCCGAGTACCTGGGCAAGAAGATCGGGACCCGCCAGATCAAGCTGGCCGCCCTGTACATCCTCGTCACCCCGGCGCTCGTGCTGGTCTTCACCGTGCTCGCGATGGCGCTGCCGACCCCGCCCCACTCCATGACCAACAGCGGCGCCCACGGCTTCTCCGAGATCCTCTACGCCTACACGTCCGCCTCGAACAACAACGGCTCGGCCTTCGCCGGCCTGAACGCGGACACCCAGTGGTTCAACACCACGCTCGGTGTGTGCATGCTCCTCGGCCGGTTCGTGCCGATGGTGTTCGTGCTGGCCCTGGCCGGCTCGCTCGCAGGGCAGCAACCCGTCCCCGCCACCGCGGGCACCCTGCGCACCGAGAATCCCCTGTTCACGGGCCTGCTCGTGGGCGCTGTGCTCGTCATCACCGGTCTCACGTACTTCCCCGCCCTCGCCCTGGGCCCGCTCGCCGAAGGGCTGGCGTGATGACCACCCGTACAGAGAAACCAGAGGGCTCCATGTCCACCGCCACTCCCACTCGGGCCCCGCACAGCGACCTGTCCTCCGGACACAAGCCCGCCGAGGGCCGTGTCGGCGCCGGCCTCTTCGATCCGAAGCAACTGCTCAAGTCGCTGCCGGACGCCTTCCGCAAGCTCGACCCGCGGGTGATGGTCAAGTCCCCCGTGATGTTCGTGGTGTGGGTCGGCTCCGTGCTGACCACGATCTTCTCCTTCACGGACCCGGGCGACTGGTTCGGCTGGGTGATCAGCGCCTGGCTGTGGCTGACAGTGATCTTCGCCAACCTCGCGGAGGCGGTCGCCGAGGGCCGCGGCAAGGCGCAGGCGGACACGCTGCGCAAGGCCAAGACCGACACCGTCGCCCGCCGGCTGCGGCCCGACGGCACCGAGGAGTCCGCGCCCGGCACCGAGCTGCGGATCGGTGACCTGGTGGTCTGCGAGGCCGGTGACGTCATCCCCGGCGACGGTGACGTCGTCGAGGGCGTCGCCTCGGTCGACGAGTCGGCGATCACCGGCGAGTCGGCGCCGGTCATCCGCGAGTCCGGCGGCGACCGCTCGGCGGTCACCGGCGGCACGAAGGTCCTCTCCGACCGCATCGTCATCAAGATCACGACGAAGCCCGGCGAGACCTTCATCGACCGGATGATCAGCCTGGTCGAGGGCGCGGCCCGGCAGAAGACGCCCAACGAGACGGCGCTGAACATCCTCCTGGCCTCGCTGACGATCGTCTTCCTGCTGGCCTGCGCCACGCTGCCGCCGCTCGCGGACTACGCCGGCACGCACCTGACGATGGTCGTGCTGGTCGCCCTGCTGGTCTGCCTGATCCCGACGACGATCGGCGCCCTGCTCTCCGCGATCGGCATCGCCGGCATGGACCGCCTGGTCCAGCGCAACGTCCTCGCCATGTCCGGCCGGGCGGTCGAGGCCGCCGGTGACGTCTCCACGCTGCTGCTCGACAAGACCGGCACCATCACCCTCGGCAACCGGCAGGCCGCCGAGTTCGTGCCGGTGAGCGGCACCACCGAGGCCGAGGTCGCCGACGCCGCCCAGTTGTCGTCGCTGGCCGACGAGACGCCGGAGGGCCGCTCCGTCGTCGTCCTCGCGAAGCAGCGGTACGGGCTGCGCGAGCGGCATCGGGGCGAGCTGGCCGGCGCCGAGTGGACCGCCTTCACGGCCCAGACCCGGATGTCGGGCGTGGACGTCGACGGCCGCGAGGTCCGCAAGGGCGCGGCCGGTTCGGTCATCGCCTGGGTCGAGCAGCGGGGAGGCATGGTGGCCGAGGACACGGAGCGGATCGCCGACCGGATCTCCGAGGCGGGTGGCACGCCGCTGCTGGTCGCGGCCGACGACGGGCGGGGCGCCCGCGTCCTGGGCGTCGTCCACCTCAAGGACGTCGTCAAGGAGGGCATGCGGGAGCGGTTCGCTGAACTCCGCCGCATGGGCGTCAGAACCGTCATGATCACGGGTGACAACCCGCGGACCGCCAAGGCCATCGCCGAGGAGGCCGGCGTGGACGACTTCCTCGCCGAGGCCACCCCCGAGGACAAGATGGCCCTGATCAGGCGGGAGCAGACCGGCGGCAAGCTGGTCGCGATGACCGGTGACGGCACCAACGACGCGCCCGCGCTCGCCCAGGCGGACGTCGGCGTGGCCATGAACACCGGCACGTCGGCCGCCAAGGAGGCCGGCAACATGGTCGACCTCGACTCCGACCCGACCAAGCTCATAGAGATCGTGGAGATCGGCAAGCAACTGCTGATCACGCGCGGCGCCCTGACCACGTTCTCCATCGCCAACGACGTCGCCAAGTACTTCGCGATCATCCCGGCGCTGTTCGCGGCCGTCTACCCGGGCCTGGACAAGCTCAACGTCATGCAGCTGTCCTCGCCGGACTCCGCGATCCTGTCCGCAGTGATCTTCAACGCGCTGATCATCATCGCGCTGGTGCCGCTGTCCCTCAGAGGCGTGCGGTACCGGCCGGTCAGCGCCGACAGGATGCTCCGCCGCAACCTCACCGTGTACGGCCTCGGCGGGCTGGTCGCGCCCTTCGCCGGCATCAAGCTCATCGACCTGCTCATCTCCCTCGTCCCCGGAATCGGCTGATCGCCATGAACAACTCAGTGACCAATACCGCCCGGTTGCTCGGAGCCGGCCTGCGCGCCCTCCTCGTGCTGACCCTGGTGACGGGCGTCGCCTACCCGCTCGTCGTCACGGGCCTCGCACAGGGACTGTTCGGCGACAAGGCGAACGGCTCGCAGATCACGTCCGACGGCAGGGTCGCCGGCTCTTCCCTGATCGGCCAGGCGTACCACCTGCCGCTCAAGAAGGGCGAGGAGACGCCGGCCGCCGACCTGAAGTGGTTCCAGGGCCGCCCGCAGAACGGCCTCGGCACCAACAGCGTCAACACGCAGTACAGGCTCATCCTGTCCGGCGCGACCAACCGGTCCGGCGACAACGACGAACTGATCCGGTGGGTGAAGGCTGCCAAAGCCGCCGTGGTGAAGGACAACTCCGTCCCCGGCTACACGGTCGAGTCGTCCGAGGTGCCCGCCGACGCGGTCACGTCCTCCGGCTCCGGCCTCGACCCGCACATCTCCCCGCAGTACGCCGGCCTCCAGGTCCACCGGGTCGCCGTGAGGAACGGCCTGCCCGTCACCGAGGTCCGGGCGCTGGTCGACGACCACACCGAAGGCCGTACCCTCGGCTTCATGGGTGAGTCCCGGGTCAATGTGCTCGACCTCAACATCGCCCTCAAGGAACTCGTGGCGAAGAGCCGATGACGGCAGGTGTGCCCGGCGGGAGCCGACGGCAGGCGGCAGTGCCCGCCTCCGCCGGCTTCCGCCACCACGACATCGGCCACTCCGCTCCCGACGCCCACCGCCCGACGTACGACAGGAGAGGCGACCCGCACATGACCCGGGTGCTCGTGGTGGAGGACAACCCGCAGCTCGTTCGGGCCCTCGTGATCAACTTGCAGGCACGTCACTACGGCGTGGACGCCGCCCCCGACGGGGCCACCGCCCTGCGGCTCGCCGCCGCACGCCAGCCCGACGTCGTACTGCTCGACCTCGGCCTGCCCGACATGGACGGCGTCGACGTCATCAAGAGCCTGCGGGGCTGGACCCGGGCACCGATCCTGGTCCTGTCCGCCCGCCAGTCGTCCGGCGAGAAGGTGTCCGCGCTGGACGCGGGCGCGGACGACTACATCACCAAACCGTTCAGCATGGACGAGCTGCTGGCCCGGCTGCGCGCCGCCGTGCGCCGCACCGAGGACCTTCCGCTCACCCCGGAGACGACACTCGTCGAGACGGACGGCTTCGCCATCGACCTGCTCGCCAAGAAGGTCGTCCGGGACGGGCGCGACGTGCGGCTCACCCCCACCGAGTGGCACCTGCTGGAGATCCTGGTCACCCATCCGGGCCGGCTCGTCGCCCAGAAGCACCTCCTCCAGGAGGTCTGGGGCATCTCCCAGAGCAGCAAGACCAACTACCTGCGCGTCTACATGGCCCAGCTGCGGCGCAAACTGGAGAAGGACCCCTCCCACCCCCGCTATCTGATCACCGAGCCCGGCATGGGCTATCGCTTCGAGGCCTGACCGAGGGACGACATGGCACGCGGCAAGCTCCGCATCCACCTCGGCGCCGCACCCGGCGTCGGCAAGACGTACGCGATGCTGTCGGAGGCGCACCGCCGCATCGAGCGCGGCACCGACTGCGTGGTCGCCTTCGTGGAGCACCACGGCAGGCCGCGCACCGAGGTGATGCTGCACGGCCTGGAGCAGGTGCCGCGCCGGGAGATCGACCACCGGGGCACCACCTTCACCGAGATGGACGTGGACGCCGTACTGCTGCGCGCCCCGGCCGTCGCCCTGGTCGACGAACTCGCCCACACCAACGTGCCCGGGTCACGCAACGCCAAGCGGTGGCAGGACGTGGAGGAACTGCTCGCCGCGGGCATCGACGTGATCTCGACCGTCAACATCCAGCACCTGGAGTCGCTGGGCGACGTGGTCGAGTCGATCACCGGGGTGCGCCAGCGCGAGACCGTCCCCGACGAGATGGTGCGGCGCGCCGACCAGATCGAGCTGGTCGACATGTCGCCTCAGGCGCTGCGCCGCCGCATGGCGCACGGCAACATCTACCGGCCCGACAAGGTCGACGCGGCCCTGTCCAACTACTTCCGCCCCGGCAACCTCACTGCCCTGCGCGAGCTGGCCCTGCTGTGGGTGGCCGACCGCGTCGACGAGTACCTGACCGAGTACCGCAGCGAGCACCGGGTGTCGAGGATCTGGGGCTCCCGGGAGAGGATCGTGGTCGGTCTGACCGGCGGCCCGGAGGGGCGCACCCTGATCCGGCGGGCGGCGCGGCTGGCCGAGAAGGGCGCGGGCGGTGAGGTCATGGCCGTCTACATCTCCCGCAGCGACGGCCTGACCGCCGCCTCACCGAAGGAACTGGCCCTTCAGCGCACCCTGGTCGAGGATCTGGGCGGCACCTTCCACCACGTCGTCGGCGACGACATACCGGCCGCTCTGCTCGACTTCGCCCGGGGAGCGAACGCCACCCAGATCGTCCTCGGCGTCTCCCGCCGCAGAAGCTGGCAGTACGTCTTCGGACCGGGCGTCGGGGCCACCGTGGCCCGCGACTCCGGCCCCGACCTCGACGTCCACCTCATCACGCACCAGGAGGCGGGCAAGGGCCGCGGACTGCCGGTGGCGCGCGGAGCACGCCTCGGACGGTCCCGCGTCGTCGCGGGCTGGCTCGTGGGTGTACTGGGCCCCGTCCTGTTCACCTGGCTGCTGACGGCCGCCGTCCCGAACCTCGGCCTGGCCAACGACATGCTGCTGCTCCTGTCGCTCACGGTGGCGGCGGCCCTGCTGGGCGGTCTCCTCCCGGCGCTGGCGTCCGCGGTGGCGGGCTCCCTGCTCCTCAACTGGTACTTCACCCCGCCCACCCACACCCTCACCATCGCCGACCCGAAGAACATCGTCGGCATCGCCGTCTTCGTCGGGGTCGCCGTGGCCGTCGCCTCGGTGGTGGACGTCGCGGCCCGCCGCACCCATCAGGCGGCGCGGCTGCGGGCCGAGTCGGAGATCCTCTCCTTCCTCGCCGGCCATGTGCTGCGCGGCGAGACGAGCCTCGACGCCCTGCTGGAACGGGTCCGCGAGACCTTCGCGATGGAGTCGGTGGCGCTGCTGGAGCGTGAGAGCGACGTCGCGCCCTGGACCTGCGCCGGCAGCGTCGGCCCGCGCCCCTGCGTCGTCCCCGACGAGGCGGACGTCGACGTCCCGGTCGGTGATCACATGGCCCTGGCCCTGTCCGGCCGGGTCCTGCCGGCCGAGGACCGCCGGGTGCTGGCCGCCTTCGCCGCACAGGCGGCGGTGGTCGTGGACCGCAGACGCCTCCAGCACGAGGCCGACCAGGCCAAGGAACTCGCCGAGGGCAACCGCATCCGCACCGCCCTGCTCGCCGCCGTCAGCCACGACCTGCGCACCCCGCTCGCGGGCATCAAGGCGGCGGTCACCTCCCTGCGCTCCGACGACGTCGAGTGGTCCGAGGAGGACCGGGCGGAGCTGCTGGCGGCCATCGAGGACGGCGCCGACCGCCTCGACCACCTCGTCGGCAACCTGCTCGACATGTCCCGCCTCCAGACCGGCACCGTCACCCCGCTCATCCGCGAGACCGACCTGGACGAGGTGATCCCGATGGCACTGGGCGGCGTCCCCGAGGACAGCGTGGACCTGGACGTGCCGGAGACCCTGCCCATGGTGGACGTCGACCGTGGCCTGCTGGAACGGTCGGTCGCCAACGTGGTCGAGAACGCGGTGAAGTACAGCCCGCCGGGGGAGCGCGTCCTGGTCTCCGCGAGCGCCCTGGCCGACCGGGTGGAGATCCGGGTCGTCGACCGCGGCCCCGGCGTCCCGGACGAGGCCAAGTCCCGCATCTTCGAACCCTTCCAGCGCTACGGCGACGCCCCGCGCGGCAACGGCGTCGGCCTCGGCCTCGCGGTCGCCCGCGGCTTCGGCGAGGCCATCGGCGGCAGCCTGCACGCCGAGGACACACCCGGTGGAGGCCTGACCATGGTGCTCACCGTACGAACGGCGTCGCAGCGGCGTGGGGAGCGGCCGGAGCGGCCGGACCTGTCGACGGCGACGACCTGAGGCCGGAGCCGCCGGCTCCCAACGGGTGAATCCGGCCCCTCGCCCACCGGCGGCCGACGGAACAGCGGGAAGGTCACCTGCACACCAGCAACCGACGGTCACGGAGCGTCCCCATGCCGAAGTTCCTCATCCAGGCCACCTACACCGCCGAGGGCTCCAAGGGCCTCCTCAAGGACGGCGGGAGCGGCCGACGCGCCGCCGTCGACCAGGTCGTCACCGGCCTCGGCGGGAAGGTCGAGGCCATGTACTTCACCTTCGGGGAGGACGACACGATGATCATCGTCGACTTCCCCGACGCCGTCTCCATGGCCGCCGTCAGCCTCGCGGTCAAGGCCACCGGCGGCCTGCGGACCCGGGCGACGCCGCTCCTCACCGTCGAGGACATCGACGAGGCCGCCCGTCGAGAGGTCGGCTTCCGCGCCCCTGGTGGGTGAAGCCACGGAGACGTACGCGCCGTACGTGTGCTCGATGCGGAGCGTCCACCGACCACGCCGGGGAATAGCCTCAAAGGGCCGAGCCGCCTCGGTCCGGGCAGGGATGGTCGTCGGAGCGACGGTACCGGGGAGTGACGATGTGGCTGAACGTGTCGAGCGAAGCACTGCCCGCCGAGGAACGCTTCCCCTTCTGGGCCGACTTGCTCTGCCGTGAACTGGCCCCTCTCACCCTGAGCAGCGCGAAGGCCGACGCCGACTTCCCCGCGAGCGTGGGCCTGCTCGATCTCGGGACGGCGCGGCTGGCCGCGTTCGACAGCCCCCCGGCGCGCCTGAAGCGCACCGGGGCCGACATACGGAGGGCGGATCCGGACACGTACCAGCTGACCTTCGTCCGTGGCGCCCCCCTGTGGGTGAGCCAGCGCCGTCAGGACTCGGGGCTGGTGTGCGGCGACATGGTGCTGTGGGACAGCTGGCACCCGTTCGAGGGCGCGGTGCCCGACCACGGCCGTCACACACAGGCACACATCCTCCAACTGCCCCGCGAGCGAGTCCCGCTCCCGCTCCACAAGCTCGACCGGCTCCTCGCCCGGCCCCTGTCGGCCCGCACCGGTCTGGGAGCGATCCTCGCCCGGTTCGTGACGACACTGGACACCTACGGCCCCGACTGCGAACCGGGCGCGCTCGGCCGGCTGGGGGAGACGGTGCTCGACCTCGCGGGCGCCTGCCTCGCGGAGCACATCGGAGCGTACGGCGACCTCCCGGCCGAGTCCCGCCGGCAGGCTCTGCTGGCCCGCGTGACCACCTTCATCGAGCACAACCTCGGTGACCCGGACCTGAGTCCGGCGGCCATAGCGGCCCACCACCACATCTCCGTGCGTACCCTGCACACCCTCTTCCGGGACGAAGGAGAGACCGTCGCGGCCTCGATACGCCGGCGCCGGCTGGAACGCTGCCACGCCGACCTCACCGATCCCCGGCTGCGACGCCGTTCCATCGGCGCGATCGCGGCACGATGGGGGTTCCTGCGCCCGGCAGACTTCAGCAGGGCCTTCCGTGCGAGATACGGCGTGCCGCCGAGAGAGCTGCGGCAGACGGCACTGCGTGGTGCGCCGGATACGCGACGGGCTGCGCTGAACGACAAGTAACCGCACACGCAAGGCCAATTCACGGCCGCCCCTGAACGCCACGATGTACGGGACGGGGGGGAAGGCAGGGCTCGGCCTCGCGGGCGGAGCCCTGCCTCGTCTTATCTCCCGTCGTCATGGCCGATCACTCACGGCACACCGGTCAGGCACCGCCGGCCACACGGCCGGGGACTGTCGTGGTGTGCCCGAGCAGGGGAGACGGACGCCTATGAACGTCAGAGCAACCAGGGCCAGAGGGACGGTGGCAGCACTGTCCGGGCTTGCCATCGCCTTCGGAGGAGTAGCAGCGTCGGCTCCTACGGCCGCGGCCGCGCCCGCCGCCGCGAGTCCCGCGCCGGGGACCTATCAGGTGGGTGTCTACCCGGCCCCGTTGTGCGCCGCCTACGGCCAGTACTACCAGGCCTACTTCGCGACGCAGGGCCGCAGGGCGTACCCCCGGTGCATCTACGTGGGAGGCGAGTTCCCCTTGCTCCAGTACGTCCTGCTGGTGACTCTCGTCAACTGATCAGGTGCTCTTCGTGCGGGCGTAGTGGCGCTGTGCCTTCGCCCGGTTGCCGCAGCCAGCCATCGAGCACCAGCGGCGGGTGCCGTTCTTGGACACGTCGTAGAAGTGCAGGATGCACTCGGGGTTGCCGCAGGCCCGGATCCGCTCGGGCCGCTCGCCGAGCAGCCGCAGATAGTCCCGGGCCGCCTGCCAGGCGGGCAGCCAGGAGGGGGCGTCGACCTCGGTGAAGGTGGCCGGTCCGTCGGCGGTCAGGCGATGACCCGTCCGGCCGTGGGCGAGGACGGAGTTGAGGGCCTCGACGGCGCCAGGACCGGGTTGCCGCGGGCTCGCGATCGCCTCGTCGAGGGCGGCGCGGGCCCGGAGCAGCCGCTGGAGGGTTTCCTCCTCCACCGGGACCGGTGCGCTGTCGAGGGCCTGGCGCACCAGCGGGCTGCCGAGCCAGATCGCCAGCCCGTCGAGCGAGTCGAGCAGGTCGTGGCGGCCCGAGGCGTCGATCCAGCGGGTGTTGAGCAGGTCGATGCCGAGGGGTTCGTCGGTCAGCGGGCGAGGGTCGGCGTCCGGGGTCGGCGGCACGGTGCGGGGTCCTTCCTTCGCGGTGGTGGCGGGGAGCACGCAGCCACCATAACCGGTCATCCACTGATCACCGGTTGACGCCTCACGAATCTAACCCCTAAAGTTGCTTTCACCAGTTACGAGATCGTCTCGTGACGATGAGTGAAGGCATGTGATGGACCATGGCTGAGGCGAAGACCCTGCAAACCGGCCACGTGGGGCTGAACGTCACCGACGTCGACCGCTCGCTCGCCTTCTACCGAGCCGTCTTCGGCTTCGAAGTGATGGCCGAGGGCAAGGAGGACGACCGTCGCTGGGCGTTCCTCGGCCGCGACAACCGGATGTTCGTGGCGCTGTGGCAGCAGAGCGCCGGCTCGTTCCCCACCGACCGGCCGGGCCTGCACCACCTGTCGTTCCAGGTGGAGACCATCGACGAGGTCAAGGCCACCGAAGAGGTGCTGCGCCGCCTGGGAGCCGAGTTCAGCTACGACGGCGTCGTGCCCCTCGACCAGCTCGGTCCCCACCGCCCCGTCCTGAGCTGGTGTCTGTTCGCGCTGGCCCTCGCGGTCGTGGCCGTCCTGCTGCTGCGGCAGATCCGCCATGTCCTCACCGGCCGCCCGGACACCCACCCAGGCGTGGTCATCCCGCTGCTGATCCTGCTCTCCGTGCACGTCTTCGCCGCGACCTACTACACCCTGGCCAAACAGCCCGGCGAGTTCACCGGCCTGCGCACCCGCGTCGACTCGATGTACTTCACCGTCGTCACCCTCGCCACCGTCGGCTACGGCGACATCACCCCGCAGGGCCAGACCGCGCGGATCGTCGCCATCCTCCAGATCCTCTACAGCTTCGTCTTCCTCACCGCCGCCGGCACGGCACTGGGCCAGCAGCTGCGTTCCCGGGTGGGCCGGCACACCGGCGACCAGGCACCTCCCCCTCCGCCGCGGGCGTGAGGAGATCTTCGCCACGTCGCGCGAGAACGGCGCCGCCGTACGACGGCGCACCGGCGCGGAATGCCGCCGCGGCCGGCGGCCCCGCGGAAAGGCCCGCTTGTCACCACCCTCGTGGGCGCACTACTGTCGCCACGCCTTGGTGAACGGGAAATCCGGTGAAGTACCGGTGCGGCCCTCGCCACTGTGATCGGGAAGTCCGGCTCCAGCCCCTCGCGGGCAGCCACTGGGTCCTCACGGACCCGGGAAGGCGGAGTTCGGGCGGTGGTACCCGTCAGCCAGGAGACCGGCCAAGGCGCGTCGTCCATCCACGAGGTGCTGGAGAGGGTCTGCTGAGCCATGCACATAGCCGAGGGCTTTCTGCCTCCGGCGCACGCGATCGCCTGGGGTGTCGCGTCCGCGCCGTTCGTCGTCCACGGAGTACGGTCACTCACCCGTGAGGTCAGGGAACATCCCGAGAGCACGCTGCTGCTCGGGGCGTCCGGTGCCTTCACGTTCGTGCTGTCGGCCCTGAAACTGCCCTCCGTCACCGGGAGTTGTTCGCATCCCACCGGGACCGGTCTGGGCGCCATCCTGTTCCGGCCGCCCATCATGGCGGTGCTGGGCACGATCACCCTGCTCTTCCAGGCGCTGCTGCTCGCCCACGGCGGTCTGACCACGCTCGGCGCCAACGCCTTCTCGATGGCGATCGCCGGGCCCTGGGCCGGGTACGGCACCTACCGCCTGCTGCGCCGGTACGGGGCGCCGCTGATGGTCACGGTGTTCTTCGCGGCGTTCGTCGCCGACCTGTCCACGTACTGCGTCACCAGCGTGCAGCTGGCGCTGGCCTTCCCCGACCCGAGCAGCGGATTCCTGGGCGCGCTCGGCAAGTTCGGGTCCATCTTCGCCGTCACGCAGATCCCGCTCGCGGTGAGCGAGGGCCTGCTCACGGTGGTCGTGATGCGGCTGCTGGTGCAGTCCAGCAAGGGCGAGCTGACCCGGCTGGGCGTGCTGCCGGCCGCCACCGGCGCGCGCGAGGAGGCGGTCGTCCGATGAAGCGCAACACGAGGATCAACGCGCTGCTGCTGCTCGCCGTGGCCGCCCTCGCGGTGCTGCCGCTGGTGCTCGGCCTCGGCGACCACAAGGAGGAGCCGTTCGCCGGGGCCGACGCCGAGGCGGAGACGGCGATCACGGAGATCGAACCGGACTACGAGCCGTGGTTCTCGCCGCTGTACGAGCCGCCGTCCGGGGAGATCGAGTCCGCGCTGTTCGCCCTCCAGGCGGCACTCGGCGCGGGCGTGCTGGCCTACTACTTCGGGCTGCGCCGGGGCCGCAGGCAGGGCGAGGAGCGGGCGGCGGCCCGGACCGCACGGCAGGACGCGCACGTGCCCGAAGGGGACTGAGTGCTGCCGATCGACGCGGCGGCGCACAGCAGCCGGTGGCGTCACCGGCACCCCGTGGACAAGGCCGTGCTCGGGCTGGGTCTGACCGTGCTGGCGATCTCGCTGCCGCCCTGGCCGGGCGCGGCGCTGGTGCTGCTCGCGGCGCTGGTGGTGCTGCTCGGCCCGGCGGGTGTGCCCGGGCGCCGGCTGTGGCGGGCGTACCGGGTGCCGTTGGGGTTCTGTGTGACCGGCGCGCTGCCGCTGCTGGTGCGGGTCGGGGGCCCGGGCGGCTTCGTGGGCGCGGCGGACGGCGGTGCGGTGCGCGCCGGGGAGCTGCTGCTGCGTACGTCGGCGGCGTCGCTCGGGGTGCTGCTGTTCGCGTTCACCACGCCGATGTCCGACCTGCTGCCCCGGCTGGTGCGGGCCGGGGTGCCGGCGCCGGTGGTGGACGTGGCGCTGGTGACGTACCGCATGAGTTTCCTGCTGCTCGACTCCGTGCGCCGGATCCGCGAGGCGCAGGCCGCGCGGCTCGGGCACACCACCCGGGCCGCGGCGTGGCGTTCGCTCGGCGGGCTCGGCGCCACCGCGTTCGTGCGGGCCTTCGACCGGGCGACGCGGCTTCAGGCGGGCCTCGCCGGGCGCGGCTACGACGGCACGCTGCGCGTCCTGGTGCCCGAGGCCCGGGTCTCCGTGCCCTTCACGGCGGCGAGCGTCACGCTGCTGGCGGCGCTGGCCGCCCTCACCTTCGTCCTGGAAAGGCCCCTGTCGTGAACGAGCCCGCCGAACCGGCCCTGGTCGCCCTGCGGGGCGCGTCGTTCGGGTACGAGGAGGGGCCGTTGGTGCTGAGCGGCCTGGACTTCGCGGTGCGCGAGGGGCGCGCGCTGGCGCTGCTGGGCCGCAACGGCAGCGGCAAGACGACGCTGATGCGGCTGCTCAGCGGCGGACTGCGGCCGGGCGCCGGGCAGTTGACGGTGGACGGGCGGCCGGTGACGTACGACCGGGCGGGGCTGACGCGGCTGCGGACCACCGTGCAGTTGGTGGTGCAGGACCCGGACGACCAGCTGTTCGCGGCGTCCGTCGCCCAGGACGTGTCGTTCGGGCCGCTGAACCTCGGGCTGCCCGCCGCGAGGTGGGCGACGAGGTCGTCGAGGTGGGTGAGGAGCTCCTCGGGCGGCAGGTCCACGTCGGCGAGGGTGCGTACGGCCGTGCACAGGCGGCCCATGGTCGCGGAGGACGGGATGCCGTGGCCGACGACGTCTCCGACGACCAGGGCGACCCGGCTGCCGGAGAGCGGGATCACGTCGAACCAGTCGCCGCCGATGCCGGCCGCCGAGCCGGAGGGCAGATAGCGGTGGGCCACCTCGACGGCCGACTGGCCGGGCAGGCCCTTGGGCAGGAGGCTGTGCTGGAGGGCGAGCGCGGTGGTGCGCTCGCGGGCGAAGCGGCGGGCGTTGTCGACGCAGACGGCGGCCCGGCTGGCCAGTTCCTCGGCCAGGGCGATGTCGTCGGGGGCGAACGGGCCGCGGGGGGTGACGCGCATGGCCGTCGCGACGCCCATGGTGGTGCCGCGGGCCCGCAGCGGCACCGCCAGGGTGGAGCTGACGCGGTCGCGGAAGGGGCGGTTGGCGGGGACCAGCTCGTTGCGCAGCCGCATCCACCCGTCGAAGTCGGGGTCGCCCGGGCCGGTGAGGACCGGCCGTCCCTCCCTCAGCGCCCGCGCGGGTGCGGAACAGGGCGGGTAGACGTCGGTGTCCCCCGGCCGCACGGACGGGTCCGGCAGGCCGGTGGCGGCGGATTCGTGGGCGACCCGGCGCAGCACGACGTCCTCGGCCGGCACCGCGAGCGGTTCCTCCGCGCCGAGGACCCAGTCGAGCAGGTCGACGCTGGCGAAGTCGGTGAAGCGGGGCACGAGGATGTCGATCAGTTCCTCGGCGGTGCGCACCACGTCCAGGGTGGTGCCGATCGTGGTCGCGGCCTCGTTCAGCAGCGCCAGCCGGTGCCGGGTGCGGTGCTGCTCCGTGGTCTCGAACCCCGCCACGCCCACGGCGGTCACGTCGCCGGACGCGTCGCGCAGCGGCCACATCTCGATGGTCCAGGCGTGTTCGCCGAGCCGGGAGCCGGCGGGCGTCATGGCCTCGTAGCGTGTGGACCGGCCGGTGTCGGCGACCTGTCTCAGATGCCGCCGGAATCGCGATCCGTCAGCGCCGGTCTCCTCCATGACCTCCGGCAGCCCGCGTCCGATCAGGTCCTCCTCCGGCACGCCCAGCATGCGCTGCGCCGTGTCGTTGGCCCGCAGACAGCGCTGCCGGACGTCGTGGACGGACATCGCCAGGGACGACTGCCGGAAGTTCTCGCCGGTCAGCCGGAGGGCCGGCTCGTCGGGCGGCGCGACGGTCACCGCGTACCCGTCCGGGGTGCCGGCCGCGCCCAGCAGGGGGCAGCCGCGCAGGGACAGGGCCACGGTGGAGCCGTCGCGGTGGCGGAGCACCACCGTGCCGGACAGCTCGGTCAGGGCTTCGGGCGGCACCCGCCGGGCGAGCAGGTCCCGCGCGGGGCGCCCCACGACCGCCTCGGCCGGGTGGCCGGTCAGCCGTCGGGCGCCGTCGCTCCACCCGGTCAGTGTGCCGCGGGCGTCCAGGGTCGCCAC
>NZ_WWHX01000141.1 GCF_009862125.1 Streptomyces sp. SID5910 | reverse complement strand
TGCCGAACGACGCCTGCACGAGGAGGGAATCGCGGGCGACGTCTACCTCTTCAAGAACAACACCGACTCCGCGGGAAACTCCTACGGCTGCCACGAGAACTATCTGGTGGCCCGGCACGGGGAGTTCTCCCGGCTCGCGGACATCCTGATTCCGTTCCTGGTGACCAGGCAGCTGCTCTGCGGTGCCGGCAAGGTGCTTCAGACGCCGCGCGGCGCCGTGTACTGCGTCAGCCAGCGGGCCGAGCACATCTGGGAGGGCGTCTCCTCGGCGACGACCCGGTCCCGGCCGATCATCAACACCCGCGACGAACCGCACGCCGACGCCGAGCGCTACCGGCGCCTGCACGTCATCGTCGGCGACTCCAACATGTCCGAGACGACCATGCTGCTCAAGGTCGGCGCCACCGACCTGGTGCTGCGCATGATCGAGGCGGGCACGGTGATGCGCGACCTCACCCTGGAGAACCCGATCCGGGCCATCCGCGAGGTCAGCCACGACATCACCGGGCGGCGCAAGGTGCGCCTGGCCAGCGGCCGGGAGGCGTCCGCGCTGGAGGTGCAGCGGGAGTACTACGAGAAGGCCGTGGACTTCTGCGAGCGCCGCGGCATCCGCACCGGGACGGTGGAGCGGGTGCTGGAGCTGTGGGGCCGCACGCTCGACGCCATCGAGGCCGAGGACCTCGACCGCATCGGCACCGAGATCGACTGGGTCATGAAGTACAAGCTCCTGGAGCGGTACCGGGCCAAGCACAACATGACCATGTCCCACCCGCGGGTCGCGCAGATAGACCTCGCCTACCACGACATCCACCGCCGTCGTGGGCTGTACTACCTGCTCGAGAAGAAGGGCCAGGCCGCCCGGGTCGCCAACGACTTGAAGATCTTCGAGGGCAAGTCCGTCCCGCCGCAGACCACTCGGGCCCGGCTGCGCGGCGACTTCATCCGGCGGGCCCAGGAGCAGCGCCGGGACTTCACCGTCGACTGGGTCCACCTCAAGCTCAACGACCAGGCGCAGCGCACCGTGTTGTGCAAGGACCCGTTCCGGTCGGTGGACGACCGGGTGGAGAAGCTGATCGCCGGAATGTGACCGGGAGGCACCGAGAAGGCGCCCGCACCCGAAGGGTCCGGAACGCCACACGGGCACCGTACGTTATCCGTACGGTGCCCTTCTCACGCCGTAGAGTTGCGCGCACGCCAGCAGACACGATCGACCGACACCGATTACGAGGCCCCCACCGTGCGCCGACGCTCCCTCCTCATCGCCGTTCCCGCCGGACTGGTCACGCTCGCCGCATGCGGTGACGAGGACTCCGGTTCGAGCAAGGCCAGCGACAGCGCGTCGCCCCAGGCGTCGGGCACGTCCGCGCCGCCGTCCCCGAAGATCGTCGACGGTCCGCTGCCGGCGATCACGGCGGGCACGAAGTTCGGTGAGAAGCCGACGGTGGCCAAGGGCAGCGGCGAGCCGTCCAAGGACCTCGCGGTGAAGACGGCGATCGCCGGCGGCGGCAAGGCGGTCGCCGAGAACGACTTCCTGGTGGCCGACTACCTGGGCCAGATCTGGGACAGCGCGAAGGTCTTCGACAACTCCTACGACCGCAAGACGCCGATCGTCATCCAGCTGACGCAGGGCAGCATCATCGACGGCTGGCGGTACGCGCTCGCCGGCAAGAAGGCCGGCAGCCGCGTCCAGTTCTCCGTCCCCCCGGCCTACGGTTACGGGGACCAGGGCAGCCCGCAGGGCGGCATCAAGGGCACCGACACCCTGGTGTTCGTGGTCGACGTGAAGGACACCCTCAACGCCAAGAGCTCCGCCAAGGGCAAGGAGGTCCCGCAGGACGACGCGGCGCTGCCCAAGGTCGGCACCGACACCGACGGCGCGGCGCCCTCCATCGAGGTGCCCGACACGGCGGCGCCGAAGAAGCTCGTGGCGAACTACGTGATCGAGGGCGACGGCCCCGAGGTCGCCGCGCAGAGCACCGTGCTCGTGCAGTACAAGGGCGTGGTGTGGGACGGCGGCAAGGAGTTCGACTCCACGTACGGCAGGAAGCAGCTGACGTCCTTCTCGCTCCAGCAGGTCGTCAAGGGCTGGTCGCAGGGCCTGACCGGCAAGAAGGTCGGCAGCCGCGTCCTGATCGTCATCCCGCCGGAGCTGGGGTACGGCGACAACCCGCCGCAGGGCAGCGGCATCGAGAAGGACTCGACGCTGGTCTTCTCGGTCGACATCCTCGCGACGATGTGATCCCCCGGGATGTAAGACTTGGGCGTTGCCTTCCGACACACGAGACAGACAAGCAGGAGCCAGACACGTGAGCATCGACAAGCCCGAGATCGACTTCCCGGGCGGCGAGCCCCCGGCGGACCTCGAGATCAAGGACATCTGGGAGGGTGACGGCCCGGTCGCCGAGGCCGGTCAGACCGTGACCGTCCACTACGTGGGCGTGGCCTTCAGCACGGGCGAGGAGTTCGACGCCAGCTGGAACCGCGGTACGCCGTTCCGCTTCCCGCTCGGTGGCGGCCGTGTCATCAAGGGCTGGGACCAGGGCGTGCAGGGCATGAAGGTCGGCGGCCGCCGCCAGCTGACCATCCCCGCCCACCTCGCCTACGGCAACCAGAGCCCGACCCCGGCGATCCAGCCCGGCGAGACGCTGATCTTCGTGGTCGATCTGCTCGGAGTCTGATCGACGTGTGATCGCTGTCCGAACGGACAGTGATCAGAGCCGGTCATTCGGGGTCCATGCCTGTCCGGGCATGGGCCCTCGGCTTTTGCCGCGCCACCGCGGGGCGGTACGGTCATCCGTCGTAAGCACCATAGGGAGAAGGGCGTCGATGGCCATTGCCAAGGCCGAGCGGCTGATGAACCTGGCGCTGTGTCTGCTCGGGACGCGCCGGCCACTCAGCAAGCGCGAGCTGCGTGACTCCATCGAGGCCTACCTCGAGGCGGGATCCGACGACTCCTTCAACCGCATGTTCGAGCGGGACAAGGACGACCTGCGGGAACTCGGCCTGGTCATCGAGACCGTCGAGGGCCTCGACGGCGAGATCGGCTACCTCGCGCGCCGCGACAGCAACCGACTGCCGCCCATCACCCTGGACGCCGAGGAGGCCGCCGCGCTCGGGCTCGCCGCCAAGGTCTGGCAGCAGGCCAGGCTGGCCGGCGCGGCCAGCGGCGCGTTGCAGAAGCTGCGGGCGGCCGGGCTGCCCGAGGACGTCGACCCGTACGGGGCGCACAGCGCGCTGGAGCCGCGCATCCCCGTGCACGAGGCCGCCTTCGAGCCGCTGATGCTGGCCTGCCGCGACCGCCGCCCGGTCCTCTTCGAGTACCGCAAGGCCAACGCCGCGCAGCCCGAGCCCCGGCACGTCGAGCCGTGGGCCCTGGAGTGCTGGCGCGGCCACTGGTACCTGGCCGGCTTCGACCGCGACCGCGGTGCGGAGCGGGTCTTCCGGCTGTCCCGGATCACCGGCAAGGTGCGCTCGCGCGGGGCGCGATTCACCGCCCCCGTGCCCGACGTCGTCACCGTCCGTGAGACGGTCGCGAGCTGGGCGGGGGAGACCGCCGACCGCTCCGCGCTGATCCGGCTGCGGTCGGGCGCGGGCTACCCCCTTCGGGCGAAGGCCACCGCCGTGCGGGAACTCGGCGACGGCTGGGACGAGTTGGAGATTCCGTACGGGCACGGCCTCGACGCCTGGCTGGTCGAGTTCGGACCGGACGTCGTGGTGCTGGAGCCCGCGGAGCTGCGCGCGGACGTGGTGGACCGGCTGCGTGCCGTGGCCAAGGGCTGAGGGGGAGCGGACAACACAGTGGCAGGCAAACCGGTCAGGCCCGTGAACGCCATCGACCAGACCCGACGGATGCTGTCCCTGGTGACGTATCTGCGCGAGCGCCCCGGCGCCCGTGTCGAGGACGTCGCCCGCGCCTTCGGCATCACCGAGGACGAGCTGGTCTCCGACCTCGACGTGCTGCCCATGTGCGGCACCAGCTTCCGTGGCGGCGATCTGCTCGACATCGACACCGACGGCGAGCGCATCTGGTGGCACAACCCCGCCGCCCTCGGCGCCGACGCGGCCGAGCCGCTGCGGCTCGCCGCCGACGAGGCCACCGCGCTGCTCGTCGCCGCCCGCGCCGTGGCGACCCTGCCCGGCCTGCGAGAGAGCGACCGGCAGGCGCTGCTGCGGGCCACCGCCAAGGTGGAGACCGCGGCCGGCGAGGTGGCCGGCGCCAGTTCGCGCCTGTCCGTCACCTTCGAGTCCGAGGGCGGCGTCTTCGCCGACGTCGACCGGGCGATCTCCGAGCGCCGGCGCCTGTGGATCCGCTACTACTCGCCGGCCCGCGACGAGCTCACCGAGCGCGAGATCGACCCCATCCGCCTCGTCAGCGTGGGACACACCTACGTCGAGGCCTGGTGCCGCCGCTCCGAGGCCCGGCGCACCTTCCGGCTCGACCGGGTCGCCGAGATCCGGATCCTCGACGAGCCCGCCGCCCCGCCGGAGGTGGAGCTGCGGGACCTGTCCGAGGCGCTGGTGCAGCCGGCCGCCGAGGACCCCGAGGTCGTCGTGGAGGTCGGCCCGGGCGGACGCTGGGTCGCCGAGTACTACCCGCACGACAGCGCGGAGGAGCTCGCCGACGGCGGCCTGCGCATCACCCTGCGCACGCCCGACCCGGCGTCCCTGCGGAGGCTGGCGCTCCGGCTCGGGCGCGACGGCCGGATCGTCTCCCCGCCCGAGCTCGCCGGCAGCGCCCGGCAGGCCGCCCGCGAGGCGCTCGCGGCGTACGACGGCATCGAGGCCGTCGCGGCGCACGGCGCGAGCCCGGCCCGGGAGGACGCGGTGGGACACACGGCGGCCGACCGGACGGGCACCGCGCACGACGGGCAGGAGCGGGCACTGTGAGCGAGGCGACGGGGCCCGGCCGGCCGGGCGTGACGGCGGCGTCCGCGTTCGCCGGCATGAGACGCGTCGCCCCGGTCGTCTTCCGGGCCGGCTGCCCGGACTGCCGGGGCCGCTTCGAACTCGCCGCGAGCGCCCTGCGCCTGGCCATCGGCGCCACCAGCCGCACCACGTTCTACTCGTTCACCTGCCCCGAGTGCGGGTCCGCCGTCCGCAAGCCGGCGGGGGAGCGGATCGTGGAGCTGCTCACCGGCGGCGGGGTCAGGACGCTGCGTCTGCACTCCACCGTGTGACCGGCCGGCGTTCACGACCACGCGCCGGGACGGTCTAGGCTCGGCGTCATGTTCTGGCCGATGTTCGCGGTTGCCGTGGGTTTTCTGGGTCTCGCCGTTCTCGCGGTGCTCGCTGTACGGGTGTTCGTCGAGGCACAGCGGCTGGGCCGGCAGGTGACGGACTCGGCGTCCCGCATCAACCGGGCCGCCGCCGACCTGGAACGCGCCGCGGAGAGCGCCGCCGGCTCCGTGGACGCCCTGTGAGCCACGCCGCATTCCGGGCGTGATCCGGCGAATGGCGTCAGTCGCGTTCCGCATGGCCGCTCCCTGTCACCGCGCAGGTCCCGGAAGGTACGCTGCTGATCGCGGTCCGGAAAACGAGGCCCGGACGCGGACGGGAGTACGCACAGGGATTGCCTCGCGTTTACCCCTGAGCGTTACGATCGCTGCACAACACGATCGGTCGGACGCATGTCCGACGGGTCGGACAGCACCCCACCCAGCCGCCTCGGTGAGAAGGTAAAGACTTATGTTCGGAAGGCTCGGCGCCCCCGAGATCATTCTCATCCTCGTCGTCATCGTCCTGCTGTTCGGCGCGAAGAAGCTTCCGGACATGGCCCGCTCGCTCGGCAAGTCCGCGCGCATCCTCAAGAGCGAGGCCAAGGCGATGAAGGACGACAAGTCCGCCGCCCCCGCCGACCCGCCGAACCCCGAGCAGGCCGCGAACCAGCGCACCATCCAGGCCGCCCCCGGCGACGTGACCAGCTCCCGCCCGGTCACCGAGCCGACGGACACGACCAAGCGCTGACGCAGGGCCGGCGGCGACCGGCCCGACGCACGAGATGAGGACGTGGGTTGCTCAAGTCTGCCCGCAAGAAAGAGAAGGATCCCGAGGGACGGATGCCCCTCGTGGAGCACCTGCGCGAGCTGCGCAACCGGCTCGCGAAGGGCATGCTGGCGATCACGGTCGTCACCATCGCGGCTGTCTTCTACAGCCAGCAGCTGATGACCTTCCTCATGGACCCCGTGCCGCGCTGCACCGACGGTCTCGGTGAGTCCACCGGCGGCGCCTGCGCCGTCATCGCCTACACCGACCTGCTGTCGCCCTTCACCACCACGGTGAAGGTGTGCCTGATGGCGGGCATCGTCATCTCCAGCCCGGTCTGGCTCTACCAGCTCTGGGCGTTCGTGGCGCCGGGCCTGCACAAGAACGAGCGGAAGTACACGTACTGGTTCGTGGCGGCGGCGGTGCCCCTCTTCCTCGGCGGTGCCTGGCTCGCGTACACGATCATGCCCATCAGCATGCGCGTGCTCCTGGGCATCACGCCCGAGGGCTCGGCGAACATCCTGCCGATGGACAAGATCCTGGACTTCATCGTCCGGATGATCCTCATCTTCGGCGGCGCCTTCGAGCTGCCCCTGGTCCTCGTCATGCTCAACCTCGCCGGTGCCGTCACGGGCCGCAGGATGGCCGGCTGGTGGCGGGGCGTCGTGATGGGCGTCTTCGTCTTCGGTGCCGTCGCCACGCCCACCACCGACCCCGTCGGCATGATCGCCCTCGCGGGGCCGATCGTCGTCCTGTACTTCATGGCGGTCGGGTTCTCCCTGCTCAACGACAAGCGCCGGCGCCGCGCCGACCCCGACGCCGAGCTCGACGACGACGAGGCGTCGCCGCTCGACCTCACCCCGGAGCCGGTCGACGGGATCGAACCCGTGACGGCGGCGCGGGCCCTGCCCCAGCAGGCGAGCGGGACCGTCGACGGCACCCCGTCGACCCGGTACAACGGCTACGACGACGTGACCTGAGCCGAGCGGTACGGGCCGCATCCGGGCCCGGGTCGGATAAAGATCGTCCTGTTGTCAGTGGGGCCCGGTACGCTCGAAAGTACGATGACAGAGGATCTCTCACCGGCCGAGCGGTACGCGGCAGCCCGTCAGCGCGCTGCCGAGCAGGCCACCGACCTCGCGTCCTTCCGCGAGATGTACGACTTCGGCCTCGACCCCTTCCAGATCGAGGCCTGCCAGGCGCTCGAAGCGGGCAAGGGCGTGCTGGTCGCCGCGCCCACCGGTTCCGGCAAGACGATCGTCGGCGAGTTCGCCGTCCACCTCGCCCTCCAGCAGGGCAGGAAGTGCTTCTACACGACACCCATCAAGGCCCTGTCGAACCAGAAGTACGCCGACCTCTGCCGCCGCTACGGCGCGGACAAGGTGGGCCTGCTCACCGGCGACAACAGCGTGAACTCCGACGCCCCGGTGGTCGTGATGACCACCGAGGTCCTGCGGAACATGCTGTACGCCGGCTCGCAGACGCTCCTCGGCCTCGGCTACGTGGTGATGGACGAGGTGCACTACCTCTCCGACCGCTTCCGCGGCGCCGTGTGGGAGGAAGTGATCATCCACCTCCCCGAGTCGGTGACGCTGGTGTCACTGTCGGCGACCGTGTCGAACGCGGAGGAGTTCGGCGACTGGCTGGACACGGTGCGCGGCGACACCCAGGTGATCGTCTCCGAGCACCGTCCGGTGCCGCTGTTCCAGCACGTGCTGGCCGGGCGCCGCATGTACGACCTGTTCGAGGAGGGCGAGGGCCACAAGAAGGCCGTCAACCCGGACCTGATGCGCATGGCGCGCATGGAGGCGACCCGCCCCTCGTACCAGGACCGCCGCCGCGGCCGGCACATGCGCGAGGCCGACCGCGAGCGCGAGCGCCGGCAGCGCTCCCGCATCTGGACGCCCGGGCGGCCCGAGGTCATCGAGCGGCTCGACGCCGAGGGCCTGCTGCCCGCGATCACGTTCATCTTCAGCCGCGCCGCCTGCGAGTCCGCCGTCCAGCAGTGCCTGCATGCCGGACTGCGGCTCAACGACGACGAGGCGCGCGCGAAGGTACGCGCCCTCGTCGAGGAGCGCACCGCCTCCATCCCCACCGAGGACCTGCACGTCCTCGGCTACTACGAGTGGCTGGAGGGCCTGGAGCGGGGCATCGCCGCGCACCACGCCGGCATGCTGCCGACCTTCAAGGAGGTCGTCGAGGAGCTGTTCGTGCGCGGCCTGGTCAAGGCCGTCTTCGCCACCGAGACCCTCGCCCTCGGCATCAACATGCCCGCCCGCTCGGTGGTGCTGGAGAAGCTGGTCAAGTGGAACGGCGAGCAGCACGCCGACATCACCCCCGGCGAGTACACGCAGCTCACCGGCCGGGCCGGTCGGCGCGGCATCGACGTCGAGGGCCACGCCGTCGTGCTGTGGCAGCGCGGCATGAGCCCCGAGCACCTCGCGGGCCTCGCTGGCACGCGTACGTACCCGCTGCGCTCCAGCTTCCGGCCGTCGTACAACATGGCGGTCAACCTGGTCGAGCAGTTCGGCCGGCACCGCTCGCGGGAGCTGCTGGAGACCTCCTTCGCGCAGTTCCAGGCGGACAAGTCGGTCGTCGGGATCTCCCGCCAGGTCCAGCGCAACGAGGAGGGACTCGAGGGCTACAAGGCCTCCATGACCTGCCACCTCGGCGACTTCGACGAGTACGCGCGGCTGCGCCGCGAACTGAAGGACCGTGAGCAGGAGCTGGCCCGGCAGGGCGCCCACGAGCGGCGTGCCGAGGCCGCCGTGGCCCTGGAGAAGCTGAAGCCCGGCGACGTCATCCACGTGCCGACGGGCAAGTACGCGGGCCTCGCCCTGGTCCTGGACCCGGGCCTGCCCGCCGGACGTTCCAACGGCCACCGCGGCTTCGAGCACCACGACGGGCCCCGCCCGCTGGTCCTGACCGCCGAACGGCAGGTCAAGCGGCTGGCGTCGATGGACTTCCCGGTGCCCGTCGAGGCGCTGGAGCGGATGCGGATCCCGAAGTCCTTCAACCCGCGCTCACCGCAGTCCCGCCGGGACCTCGCCTCCGCGCTGCGCACCAAGGCCGGGCACATCCCGCCGGAGCGGGCCCGCAAGAAGCGGTCGCAGGCGGCCGACGACCGGGAGATCGCGCGGCTGCGCAAGGCCATCCGCGCCCATCCCTGCCACGGCTGCGACGACCGCGAGGACCACGCCCGCTGGGCCGAGCGGTACCACCGGCTGCTGCGCGACACCTCGCAGCTGGAGCGCCGGATCGAGGGCCGGACGAACACCATCGCCCGCACCTTCGACCGGATCGTCGCCCTGCTGACCGAGATGGACTACCTGCGCGGTGACGAGGTCACCGAGAACGGCAAGCGGCTCGCCCGGCTGTACGGCGAACTCGACCTGCTCGCCAGCGAGTGCCTGCGCGAGGGCGTCTGGGAGGGGCTCTCCCCGGCCGAACTGGCCGCCTGCGTCTCGGCGCTGGTCTACGAGTCGCGGGTCGCCGACGACGCGATGGCGCCGAAGGTGCCCTCCGGCAAGGCCAAGGCCGCGCTCGGCGAGACGGTGCGCATCTGGGGACGGCTGGACGCCCTGGAGGAGGAGTTCCGGATCAGCCAGACCGAGGGCGTCGGCCAGCGCGAGCCCGACCTCGGCTTCGCCTGGGCCGCCTACGAATGGGCGTCGGGCAAGGGCCTCGACGAGGTGCTGCGCGAGGCGGAGATGCCGGCCGGCGACTTCGTGCGCTGGTGCAAGCAGGTCATCGACGTCCTCGGCCAGATCGCGGCGGCCGCGCCCCGCGAGGACTCGACGGTCCCGAAGAACGCGCGCAAGGCGGTCGAGGGGCTGCTGCGCGGAGTGGTCGCCTACTCGTCCGTGGGCTGACCGGCACCTCACCGGCCCGGCAGGGCGCGGTCCGACCCCGTACCCGGGGCGGGTCCGCGCCGTGCCGGGCCTTCGTGCGTCCGGCATCCCGGCGCGGCGTTCCCTCATCACGGTGAGTGATTTCCGGGCGTCCGTACGCCATTACACCAAGTGTTCGAATGACTCCCCAGCGTGCAAATGGGCCCGAGGCTACTCCAGTCCCGGGCCCGTTTCAGGTGCTTGCCGAATATGACACGGCGATGATCCGCTCGGACTAAGCTCGCCCGCAGCGCACCGAGTTGAGGTGAATTCGCGCGCTTGTTCCCAATGCGCCGAAGATCCCGGCAACTCCCAGACATACCCCCCTGCACGCTTCCCCATCCCCGCCGATTCGTTTTCAGAGGGCCTACATGGTGAGTGTTGATTCCCCTCCAGGGCGCCGTGAACTTCCGTACACGCGCACGCTGTTGCTCCCCGCCATACTGATGGCCGCGGTGACCGGGGCCGCCGTCGCCCTGGTGACGGAACCCGCCCGGTTCGCCGTCGCCGCGTGCGGCGCGGTCGCCACGCTGCTGGTGACCGCGGTGGCGGCCGAAGCGGTACGCCGGGGCCGGACCCTGCGGGCGCTGCGCGCCGAGCACGCCCGTCACAGCGCGTATCTGGAACGGCGGGTGGCGGGGCACCACGAGGAGATGTCCCGCATCGGCGACGAGATCATGCCCGCGGCCGTCCGCTACATGCGCCGGGGCAACACCCCCGACGAGGTGGTGCGGTACCTGCCCGAACTCGACCCCTCCTGGGCCGACCTCGGCGAGCCCCAGCGCCGTCTCATCCGCAACGTGTGCGCGATCATCGACCACCAGGACTCCATGCGCGAGTCCGCCGAGCGCTCCTTCGTCGACATCGCCCGCCGCGTCCAGGCGATCGTCCACCAGCAGAACAAGGAACTGCGCGAGATGGAGGAGGACCACGGCCGCAACCCCGAGGTCTTCGACGACCTCCTGCGCATCGACCACGGCACCGCGCTGATCGGCCGCCTCGCCGACTCCATCTCCGTCATCGGCGGCGGCCGCCCCGGACGCCAGTGGCCCTTGCCGGTCGCCCTCTACAGCGTGCTGCGCGGCGCCATGTCCCGGATCCTCGAGTACCGCCGGATCAACCTCGCCTCCATCGCCAAGGTCAACATCAAGGGCACCGCGGTCGAGCCGGTCATCCACGCCGCGGCCGAACTCCTCGACAACGCCACCCGCTACTCGCCGCCCGGGGCCAAGGTGCACGTCACCGCGACCGAGGTGCAGAGCGGCGTGTGCATCGAGATCGAGGACTCCGGCGTCAGCCTCAGCGAGGAGTCCCGCGCCCGCATCGAGGGCCTCCTGGAGGACGCCAAGCGCGGCACCGACGTGCAGGACCTCAGCCAGCACCCGCGCCTCGGCCTGTCCGTCGTGGGTCGGCTGTGCACCCAGTACGGCATGGACGTCTCGCTGCGCGCCTCCGCGTACGGCGGGGTCCGCGCCATCCTCATCGTGCCCAGCAAGATGATGACCACCGAGCCCGGCGTCGGCCTCGCCCACGGCATCGGCGCGACCTCGATCCCCACCCCGGGCCCCGACGCCCTGCCCGGCCCCGAGCGCAAGCCCAAGAAGCGCCGCCCCACCAGCCCGCGCATCCCGGCCACGGTCTCCCTGGAGGACGACGTCCCCGAGGTCACCGAGTGGACGGCGGGCGGCCTCCCGCAGCGCCGCAGCCGGGTCAAGATGCCGCTCAGCCAGCGGCTCGCCGAGCAGGCCGTCTGGGAGCGCGAAGACGCCGAGCGCGAGGCCCGCGAGGCCGCCGAGCGCGCCCGGAACGGCATCGCGCCGGCTCCCGAGCCCGAGCCGGTCGACACGACCCCGCCGGGACAGTGGGTCGAGGCGTTCTGGGAGGGCCTGAAGAACCATCCGGGTCTGACCCAGGCCCACCAGCAGTCCAGCAACCAGCCGGCCAGCGCCCCGGCCGATGACGAGGGGAACCTCAAGTGATCGAGCAGCAAGGCAAGTTCGACTGGATGCTCCGGGATCTCTACGACGGCGTCCCGGGCATCGAGATGATCGTGGTGCTCTCCGCCGACGGCCTGCGCATCGCCCGCTACTCCGGTGACCCGGACGCCGCCGACCGGGTCGCCGCCGCCTGCGCCGGCTTGCAGAGCCTGGCGGGGGCCGTCGCCCAGGAGATCCCCACCAGCGACGGCGAGATGAAGATGGTCATCATCGAGATGAACGGCGGCTACTTCTACCTGATGGCCGCCGGACCCAACGCCTTCCTCGCCGTGCTCTCCGACGTCCGCTGCGAGCCCGGCCGGATGAGCCTCAGCATGGCCGACCTGGTCGCCCGCATCGGACCCCATCTGACCAGTCCCGCGCGGCGCAACGGGCAGACCGTATGACTCCTCCGCAACGCCAGAGGCGATCTCCCGGCCAGGACCCGTCCGCGGCGAGCCCGCCGCCCGAGGAAGGCGAACTCCGCAACCCCGAGCGGCTCTTCGTCATCGGCGGCGACGGAGGCGGCGACCGCGCCGACATCGACCTGGTCACGCTGATCGTGGCCCGCGCCGACCCGCCGGTGTCCGCCACACCGGAACAGGCGGCCCTGCTGCGGCTGTGCGCCGCGCCCCTGTCCGTAGCCGAGCTGTCGGCCTACCTGAGCCTGCCGTTCAGTGTGGTGACCGTGCTGCTCACCGACCTGCTGGCGGCGGAACTGGTGCAGCTCCGGGCCCCGATCGTCCGCCAGAAGGCCGCCGACCGATCCCTTCTCGAAGCGGTGATGCATGGACTTCAAAAGCTCTGACACGATTCCGGGCCCACGCACGGAGGACCGGCTGCCGCACACGGCCGAGACCGCCGTGAAGATCGTCATCGTGGGCGGTTTCGGGGTGGGCAAGACCACCATGGTCGGCTCGGTCAGCGAGATCAGACCGCTGACCACCGAGGAGACGATGACCCAGGCGGGCATCGGCGTGGACGACAACTACGGTTCCGCCTCCAAGACCGCCACCACTGTCGCCATGGACTTCGGCCGCATCAGCATCACCGAGCAATTGGTGCTCTACCTGTTCGGCACGCCCGGCCAGGAGCG
>NZ_WWHX01000140.1 GCF_009862125.1 Streptomyces sp. SID5910 | reverse complement strand
TCACGACGGGGACCCGGTACTGGCGCGGATAGACGGTGACCGCCGCCTCGTACGCCTCGATCCAGCCGGCCGAAGGGTCGTAGTCGGCGCCCGCCTCCATCGCCGTGTCGTAGAAGTGCGGCGCGTAGACGGCCCTGGGATCGTCGACGCGGCCCAGTCCGGTGGGGACGCCCTCCCCCACGATGGGAGTCGGTTCGAAGAAGATCCAGGAGTCGTGGTCGACGGAACGGACCGCGTCCGAGAGGCGGTTGTACAGGGGAGTGAGCTGATCGCGCTCGATGCGCCGGGCGGCCGTCGGCAGATCCTCGTCCTGGGCGATCTCGCCCATCGGCTCGTTGATCAGGTCGTAGCCGAGGACGGCCGGATGGTCCCCGAAGCGTGCGGCCAGCACCCGCCACATGTCCGCCTGGGCGCGCCGCAGGTCCGGGTCCTCGTAGAGGTGGGTGAAGGCGCGCTGCACGGCCGGTTCGAAGTACTCGGCGAACCAGTCGTCGGGGTGCGCGGTGAACGGCAGCCCGTCGGTCCTCGTCGCCCATTCGGGGATGCCGCGGTGCCCGAACGCGGGCCCGAAGACGTCCTGGTGCGCGTCGATCAGCACCTGGACGCGGTACTTGTGCGCCCAGTCCAGGATGCGTTCGATCTTCCGCAGGTACGCCTCGCTGTAACGGCCTCGCCGGGGTTCGAGGTCGTCCCAGAAGACCAGCAGGCGCGCGAAGTTGAACCCCTGGGCCCGCAGGTCCCGGAAGTGCCGCTCGCTGATCGCGGACAGGGCGGCCTCGCCGCGGTGGGCCTTGTCCTCGACGTTCCAGCCGCGCAGGGTCAGCACGCGGCCCCGGCCCCGGTCGTCCGTGAGCCGGGGGATGCCGGCGGCCGGATCGCGGTGGTCCCCGACGGCGGCCCTGGCGTGGGCGGTTCCGGTGGACAGCAGGACGGTGCAGACGAGCGCGGCGAGCAGACGGCGGTACATGGGACCTCCGGCACGGTCGGTCGGTCGGCAGTGCGGCAGATCACATCAGGAAAGCTGAGCATTGTTCAAGAGTGCGGACCGGTCTTGTGCGCGCACCTCTTGCCGAGGGGGCGCCAGGACCGTTACGTTCCCGGCGAGCCGGTTCATCTACGCGCGTCACTCCTCAGGGGGAGCTCCATGCACATACGTAAGGCCGTCCTGTCCGCCATCGCCCTGCTCGGTGCGGGAGCCGCCGTCGCCGCCTCGACGGGCGTGACCGCGGCCCGGCCCGGTGCCACCACGGCAGCTGCGGTACCGGCGTCGGTTTCGACTTCGGCTTCGACTTCGGCTTCCGGTTGGCAGCGGGTCGGGAACGACATCAAGAGCGGCATCAGTGGGCTCGCCGTCACCTCGCGCTCGGGCGGCACCTACCGCGCGCTGATCGCCCTCGACAACAAGCGCCCCGGAGAGAACCGCATCGCCCGGCTCACCTACGGGACCGGCGGGTCGGCACACGCGACGGGCGTGCGGCCGCTGGAGTGGAGGGGCGGTGCCGAGCCGATCGACCTGGAGGCGCTGGAGGCCGTGCCGGGCACCTCCGACGAGTACCTCGCCGTGGCCAGCCGGGGCCTCGTCTACCACCTGAAGAGCACCGAGGACGGGAAGGCGGTCGAGGTCCGCGACCTCTCGCCGCTCCCGGCGATCGGTCAGGGCGACAACTTCGAGAGTTTCACGCTCGTTTCGCAGCACGGCAGGACGGCGGCGGTCTGGGCGGACCGGGGCGACGGCGCCGGCCGGCCGGCGACGCTGTACGCGGCGCCGCTGTCGTTCAACGAGTACGGGGAGTCGACGTTCGGCGCCGTGACGAAGGCCGTCTACCGTGCGCCGTATCCCACGGGCGCGGTCCGGCACGCCTCCGACC
Organism: Streptomyces sp. SID5910; assembly: GCF_009862125.1. Lineage (GTDB taxonomy): Bacteria > Actinomycetota > Actinomycetes > Streptomycetales > Streptomycetaceae > Streptomyces. The sequence goes on along the minus strand of NZ_WWHX01000140.1, from coordinate 12,659 downwards.
TGACCGTCACCGACTCGGGCCGCCTGCTGGTCGCTTCGGCCTCGGACCAGGGGGACGACGGGCCGTTCGCCTCGGCGGTGAGCGACGCGGGCTCCGTCCAGCTCGACCGGTCGGGCCGGGTGCGGCTGAGGGTGGCCAAGCACCCCGAGGTGCTGCGGAAGTTCACGGACCACAAGGTCGAGGCCGTGGACTGCGTGCCCGGCTCCGGCGTCGCGGTCCTCGGCACGGACGACGAGAACGCCGGCGGCGCGGTGACGACCGCCCGCGTCTGCGACTGACCGTGCCGCCTATTGTTGCGGTCATGGCCTCCCACCCGACCACAGAACCCACCGCCTTCCACGCAGCGCTCCGGAACCAGTTCGAGACGTTCCTCGACGAGCACCGGGGCGCGCTGCACGACAGCCTGAACGGACTGACGGAGGAGCAGGCACGCCGGTCGCTGGTCACCTCCAGGACCACCCTGCTGGGCCTCGTCAAGCACACGACGTTCGTCGAGAAGGTCTGGTTCGACGAGGCGATCACGTGCCGGCCCCGCAGCGAGATCGGGATTCCGGACACGCCCGACGAGTCGTTCGTCCTCGGCGACGACGACACGATCGCGTCGGTCCAGGACGCCTACCGGCAGGCGTGTGCGGCGTCCCGGCGTGCCACGGCGGAGCTGACGCCGGACGACGTCGTCCGGGGCAACCGCCGGGGCCCGCTGCCGCTGCGCTGGGTCTACCTGCACATGCTGCGTGAACTGGCCCAGCACTGCGGGCACGCGGACATCCTGCGCGAGCAGATCCTCGGCGGCACGGCACGCACCGACTGACGCCCGGCGGCGGGCCCCTCCACGGGCGCCCGCCGCCCGGGCCCGGGTGGCACCTGTGGCGCGATCATGTTGATCTTGTGCACCTTTGCGGCCGACACCATGGAACCCGGACAAGGCCCCCGTCTCTCCACGTGATCCCAGGCGGCTCCGTGATAACACGAAGTGATCACTTCCGAGAGGGGCCTACGATCTCATGGGTATCTTCAGCCGCCGCCCGTCCACCATGGTCGAGCCCACGTCGACTGTCCGCTCCCATGCGCACGTCGCGGTGGCGGAGCCCCACGGTGCCGCACTCGACCCGGCCCTGCGGGCCCTGACCGGGCAGTGGAGCATCGACCGCCCGCACAGCCGCATCGGCTTCTCCGTGCGGCACGCCATGGTCACCACGGTCCGCGGTGCCTTCACCGACTACGAGAGCAGCCTGTACTTCGACGGAGCCCGGCCCTCCGAGTCGCGGGCCGAGCTCGTCATCCGGGTCGGCAGCGTCGACACGGGCGTGGAGCAGCGGGACGGGCACCTCGTCGGCAGGGACTTCTTCGACGTGCGCCGCTTCCCGGAGATGGTGTTCCGCAGCACCTCCACCACGCACGAGGGCGGAGAGACGTTCCGGATGACCGGTGACCTGACCATCCGCGACGTGACCCGGCCCGTCGACCTCCAACTCGACTACCTGGGCTCCGTCATGGACCCCTTCGGCTTCGAACGAGCCGGCTTCGACGGCACCACCACCATCGACCGCACCGAGTGGGGCCTGGTATACAACCAGCGCCTGAAGGCGGGCGGCACGATGGTGAGCGAGAAGGTCCGGTTGCAGTTCGACATCTCCGCGATCCGGGCGACGTCGTAAAGCTCAACGGCGCAGGGCCTCCAGCTCGTTCGCGCGGCGGTGGTCCTTGGGGCGGCCGAGGGAACGCCGCATCAGGATCAGGTCGTCCACGTCGGCGTAGCGGATGGTGAAGCCCTCCGGGTCGTGGGCGGCGACCGCGCGGGCGAGGCAGGGTTCGGTGTCCATGCCGCCCCAGGGCAGGGCGGGTGTGCACAGGTCGCCGTCGGCGCCGGTCACCCGGTAGGCGACCTGCGGCCGGCTCAGGTCGGGCGGGGCCGTGCAGCCCGTCGCCGTCAGCGCCTCGCGCAGGGCCCGCGCCTGTCCGGGTGTGCCGTCCCAGAGCAGGTCGAGGTCGCCCGTCAGCTCGGTCGAACCGTGCATGATGCCGGCGACCTGGCCGATGACGACCGCGCGCGAACCGGCCTCGTGCAGGGCGCGAAGGAAGGGAAACGGGTCGAAGCCGAGCGCGCCGTCCGTGGCGAACGTGCCGGCCACGTCGTCGGCTTCCTCTGGGCCGTACCCCGTGGCGGCACGCTCACAGGTGGCGGCCTCGATGCGCCGGACGGCCTGACGAAGTCGCGAAGCAGCGGTGTCGTTCACCCGGCCATTCAACCGCAGCGCGGGGACCTGGCGATCTTCGGACTGGGGACAGCGCCCTGCCGGCCGAACTCCGCTACGGCTTGCGGGCCAGTCCCGCGGCGATGAGGCGTTCCCAGACGGTGAGCTCCCGCTCGCCGCCGCCCCACTGACCGTCGCCCGCGTCGGGACGCCACGCGGAGGCCGGGACTATCCCCGGATCGAGGATCTCCAAGCCGTCCAGCAGGGACTCGATCTCCTCGTCGGTCCGCCACCGGCCCCGGCCGAAGGTCCCCTGGAGCACCTTCTCGGCCTCCGCCGTCTCCGGGTTGTTCCCGGAACGGAAGTGGCTGACGAAGAAGTGGCTCCCGGACGGCACGTGGTCGCGCCAGTGGCGGACGATGTCGCCGGGGCCCTCGTCGTCGTTGACGTGGTGGAGGATCGCGCTGAACACGACCGCGACGGGACGGTCGAAGTCGATCAGCGCCCGGGTGTCCGGGTGGGTGCGGACACCTTCGGGGTCGCGCACGTCGACCGGCACGACCCGCGTCCGGTCGTTCTCCTCCAGCAGGGCCCGCCCGTGCACCAGTACCTGGGGATCGGTGTCCACGTACACCACACGGGACTCGGGAGCGTGCCGTTGCGCGACCTGGTGCACGTTGTCGGCGGTCGGCAGACCGCTCCCGAGGTCGATGAACTGTCGTATCCCGGTGGTCGTCACGATCTCCCGCACCGCCCGCGTCAGCGCCGCCCGGTTGGCGAACGCGATCGCCACCGAACCGGGGAGATCACGCTTGAACACGTCTCCGATCTTCCGGTCCACGGCGTAGTTGTCCTTGCCGCCGAGCAGGTAGTCGTACACCCGGGCGATGCTGGGTTCGGTGCTGTCGATGGAGGAACACTCTCCCGTCATGGCGCCCATCCTCTCGTGCGACGACGCCTGGCCACCACCACTTCCGTGACTCCGGCCCGGGGCGTACGTGTATCGCGTGTGGGGCCGGGTAGGCGCCACAACCGGATCATCGGATTCCGTTTAGAGACTGCCGTCGCGTGAAGCTGGAGGAAACATCATGAACAAGCCGATGCGACACGTCGTGACCACGGGGATAGCGGCCGTCGGGATCGGAGGTGCGCTTCTGGCCGGCGCGGGCTCGGCCACGGCGGCGCCCCCGCAGCACAGGGGGCACTCCGCCCGTCCTGCCGCAGCGCCGGCCGGGCACCACCATCACTCCCGGAGGTCCGGCTCCCACCAGCGCGTCGACCCGTGGGTCATGGGCCAGATCCGCCAGTTCGACCCCGCGGCCGCCCAGCGGCTCGCCGTGTACGACCCGTGGGTGAAGGACCAGCTGGCGCAGTTCGCCGGACAGACCGGCTGAGCTGCGGCCCGCCCGTCGTCAGGCCCCGTCGAGGGCGGCGGCGACCTGGGCCATGACGCGCTGCCAGTGCGCCCGTCGCCGTTCGCGCTCCTCCGGGCCCGCCAGGTGCTCCTGGTGGAACCGGAGCATGGTGCGCGCTCCCTCGGCGGCGGGCGCCAGGGCGACCTGGACGGTGGTGGTGCCGTGGGTGACGCGGATCTTCGCCCCGGCGTGGTAGCCGCGCACCTCGCCCGTCACCCCCTCGGCCGTCCGGTAGGGGGCGCCGCGTTCGGGGGTGAGCTCCGCGCCCGGCCCGAGCCAGAGGGCGAGTCCCTCGGTGCCGCTGATGAAGTCCCATACGACGGCCGGGGGGTGGGCCAGGGTGCGGGACACCCCGATCTGCCAGCCGGCGTCCTGAGTGAGTCCTGTGGGCATGGCGGTCATCCTTCCTCGGTGTGGCGGGCGCGCAGGGCCCTGACTTTGTGGCGGTTGCCGCAGTGCTCCATGGAGCACCAGCGGCGGCGGCCGGGCCGTGAGGTGTCGACGTAGACGAGGTGGCAGTCCTCGGCGGCGCAGGTGCGGATGCGGTGCGCGTAGGGGCCGGTCAGAAGCTCGACGGCGTCCCGGGCGACGGTGGCCGCCAGCTGGGTGCCGGTGGGGGTCCCGGCCCACCGCCGCTCGCCGGCCGGGGTGAGGGCGGGGGCCAGGGCCGGGTGGGCGGCGGCCTCGTTCACGGCCTCCAGATCCCCCGGCGGGTGAGGCTCGCCGCGCGTGTGGGCGAGGACGACGCGGAACAGCGCGTCGCGCAGCCTGCGCATGCCGGCCACCTCGTCCGCCGAGATCTCCAGCGCGGGCGTCGGGTTCAGCCGCGACCGTTCCGCCCAGCCGGCCAGGTCGGCGGGCTCGTGCAGGACCTCGTACCGGCGATACGGGCCGGGACCTCCGGTGGTCAGCAGCTCCAGGCACAGCGCGCCGGGATCGAATCGGTAGGCGACGCCGGTGTGCGAGTGCAGCGTCAGCCCCTTGGACGGGGTCGGATCCATGTAACCAATATAACCGGTTACGCGCGAGGCGGGCAGAGGAACGGCGATTCCCACGCCCCCCGAGGCTTGACCCTCACGTGGCGTGATGCCGCATGGTCGGTCGTGTGAAGGACCACCTGACCGTGGGACGCGTGGCCGAGCTGGCCGGCGTGAGCGTCCGCACGCTGCATCACTACGACGAGGTCGGACTCGTGCGGCCGTCGGCACGGACCGCCGCCGGATACCGGACGTACTCGGCGGCCGACGTGGAGCGGCTGCGGGAGGTCCTCGCCTACCGGCGGCTGGGCTTCGGGCTGCGCGAGATCGCGGATCTGGTCGACGACCCGGCCGCCGACGCGGTCGCGCGGCTGCACCGGCTGCGCGGACTGCTGACGGACCAGCGCGACCGCGCCGCCGCCCTGGTGACGGCCCTGGACCGGGAGCTGGAGGCGCGGGCCATGGGGATCAGGACGACACCCGAGGAGCAACTGAGGATGTTCGGCGCGCAGTTGTACGAGACGATCGGTTCCGCCTATCCGGCGACGCGACGCACCGAGCCGCGGATCGCGGCGCGGGTCTGGGAAGCGCTCGGGGACGCACGGACGGTACTGAACGTAGGTGCCGGCACCGGCTCCTACGAGCCTCCGGACCGCGATGTGACCGCCGTGGAGCCGTCGGCGGTCATGCGGGCGCAGCGTCCCGCGGGCGCGGCGCCGTGCGTGGCCGCCTCGGCGGAGAGCCTTCCGTTCGAGGACGGGTCCTTCGACGCCGCGATGGCCTTCAGCACCGTGCACCACTGGCACGACCCGATCGCCGGGCTGCGCGAGATGCGCCGCGTCGCGCGACGCGTGGTGGTGTTCACGCACGACGCCGGTGACACCGGCTGGCGTCACCGGTTCTGGCTGACCCGCGACTACCTTCCCGAGGTCGCCGGCCTCGTCGCGGACCGGCCCTCGGTGGACCGGCTGGCCCGCGCGGTCGGGGCCCGCCTGGAGCCGGTGCTCATCCCGTGGGACTGCGCCGACGGCTTCCTGGAGGCCTACTGGCGCCGGCCCGAGGCGTATCTGGAGGAACACGTACGCCGCGCGGTGTCGGTGTGGACTCGAGTCGGTCCGGAGGCCGAGCAGCGGGCGGTACGCGCACTCCGCGACGACCTGTCCTCGGGCCGGTGGGCAGAACGCAACCGGGACCTCCTCGCCCTCGACTCGGCGGAACTCGGCCTCCGCCTGCTCGTGGCCTGAGGGGCCGTCAGGCGGGTCCCTGGCCGTCGCTCCGGTCCGACTCGCCGCGGAGGACGCAGAATTCGTTGCCCTCGGGGTCGGCGAGGACCGCCCAGCCGGAGCCGTCGGGATTGCGGTGATCGGAGACGAACGTGGCGCCGATCCCCAGCAGCCGTTCCACCTCCTGCTCGCGCGAGGTCTCGGGGCGCAGGCACAAGTGGACCCGGTTCTTGGTGCTCTTGGGCTCGGGCACCTGGTTGAAGTGGAGCACCGGGCCCTCCGCCAGCCGCACTTGGGTCTCCCGGTCGCCCGGCCCGTCCTCGGGATGCAGGGGACGGCCGGTCACCCTGCTCCAGAACCGGGCCAGCTCATAGGCGTCCGCACAGTCGATCGCGACGTTCTGCACCACCGAAACCATGGCGTCACCCTCCCCGACTTCCGTTCAGGACGCCACCGCGGCGAGCCTCCCACCCGGGTCAGCCGCCGTCGGGAGCCTCCACGATGACGCCCTTCTCGTCGATCATGTGGGTGCGCCAGTACACGTCCCACTTGTCGTCGACGTGCTGCGGGACCTTGCCCTCGGGGTAGCGCGTGTAGCCCTCGGGGGGCCGCTCGCCGTCCGGGGCGCACGCGGAGCCGGTGCCCCCGATCGACGTGACGGGGTACTCGCCTCCGCCGCAGACGGCCTCCCGGTACTCCAGCGAGCATCCGGTGAGCACCAGGGCCGCCGTGGCGCAGCCGAGTGCGGTGGCGGCCGCGACGCGGACGACGCCGCGCCGCGCGCGGTCGACGGGTCGGCAGAGCGTGCTGGTCCTGTGCACTGGGGTCTCCTGGCGTCGGCGAGAGCGGGCAGGTTCCCCACCTTCGCCGACGCCGGGTGGCCGGTCCTGAGTACGGGTACTCAGCGCACGCACTCGCCGGTACTCACGCCGGGCGGTCGGTCCGGGCGGTCCGGGTGGTGTGGACGAGGTCGGGCAGGACGGTGGCCAGGCCGGCCACCGCCGGCGCGGCGCCGAGCCAGAGCGGGGCGCGCAGGCCCCAGGTCTCGATCACCACCGCGCCGATGGACGAACCCAGGATGACGCCGAGGGTGAGAGCACGCAGACGACGGTCGCCGCGGGCAGGCCGGCGAGGAGCGCGAAGCCGGTCAGGAAGGCCGTGTTGAGGACGAGGCCGACGGCGAGGACGGGGACGGTGTGCCGGTCGGCGAGGCGGCCGGCGACGGTGTTGCCGACGACCGTGGCGGCGTCGTAGGCGATGAGCAGCAGGGGGACGGTGCCGGTGGAGAAGCCGGTGACGTCGGTGAGGATCGGGTTGAAGTAGCTGAAGGCCGAGAAGGTGGCGCCGATGATCAGCGCGCTGGTGGACAGCACCAGCCACATCCTGGGGTCGCGGAAGACACGGGCCTCCTCGCGGAAGCCGCCGCCCTCCGCCCGTGCGAGGCGGGGCACGCCGAACAGGGTGGCCACGGCCGCGACCACGGTGATCAGGGTGATGACCCAGAACGCGGCGCGCCGGCCGAAGCACTCGCGGACCAGCGTGGAGACGGGCAGGCCGAGGAGGGTGCCGAGCATGAGGCCGTTCATGACGACGGCGGTCGCCCGGCCCCGGACCTCGGGCCGGGTGAGCCGGGCGCACAGGGAGATGCGGACGCCGAAGAACGCCTGCGAGGCCATGCCGGTGACGATCCGTGCGGCCATCATGGCGCCGTAGCCCGTCGCGGTCGCGGCCAGCACGTTGCCGGCGAGGAAGACGGCGAACAGCACCATCAGCGCCGTCCGCGGGGCGAACCTCATCAGGCCCACGGTCAGGAGGGGGCCGCGGGGGCGTCCCGTCAGCCGGTGAGCGCGTCCAGGGCGATCTCGGCGATCGACTCCAGGGCGGCCCGGTCGGCGCCGCCCTGACTGGAGACGCGGATGCCTGCGATCGCCGCGTTGACGAAGCGGGCGAGGGCTCCGGCGTCGCGGGGCGACGTGATGCTGCCGTCCCGGCGGCCCTCCTCGAACGCCGCGCGCAGCATCGCCAGCCGGCGGGCGGTGTCACGTTCCAGCATGTCCGCCGCCCGCGGGTCCCGGGCGACCAGTTCGACCATGGTGTTGACGGTCAGGCAGCCCGGGCCGCGCCCGTCCCTCTGCCGCTCCGCCTCACCGTCGACGATCACGGCGAACAGGGTGCGGAGCCGCTCGGCCACGCTGTGCCGCGCGTCCTCCAGGACGGCCAGCTGGGCACTGGTCGTGGAGTCGATGTAGCGGGCCAGGACGCGCTCGAAGAGATCGTGCTTACTCTTGAACGTGTTGTAGATGCTGCTGCGCCCCAGCCCCGTGGCGTCGCACAGGTCCTGGGTGGAAGTGGCCTCGTAGCCCTTCTCCCAGAACGTGTGCATCGCCGCGTCCAGGGCCCGGTCCTCGTCGAACGTCCTCGGTCGGGCCATGGCATGACCCTAGCCGTTTTGGATCGACCGTTACAATACGAGGTCCGCGCCCCGGTTCGGGGTAACGGTCCTCCCGCTGTCAGCGTGGCGCGCGGTGTGCCGGGCCCGCATCAGGAAGATGAGCAAGGTCTCCGGTGCCGACGTCGGAAGGGGTGTGAGATGGCGGTGGTCGCCCGGTGCTGTTCCCGCCGACCGGCCGCCCGGCGGGCGCGGGGCGTGAGGGACCGCTGATGAGTCCCGCGAGGCATCTCGATCCGAGGCTGTTCGACGAGACGGTCGCGGCGGTCTCGCTGTTCGCGGGACCGGAGCACCGGCTGGTCTACCAGAACGCGGCCTGTTGCCGGCTGCTCGGCGCGCGGCCCCTGGGGCTGCCCGCCAGGGAGGCGTTCCCCGAACCGGATGCCGAGGAGTTCCTGACGGTACTGGACGACGTCGTCGCCACCGGACGGCCCCGCCGGCTGCCCGACTCGCGCGAACCCGATCCGGGCGCCGCCGAACAGGCCCGGTACTTCGTCTACTCCTGCACGCCCGTCACCATGCCGGAAGGCCATGGCGCCATGGTCGTCGCCCTGGACACCACGGCCGAGACGCTGGCCCTTCAGCGCTACGAGGCGCTGGTGTCGGCCGTCTCGCAGATGGTGGGGGTCCTGCGCCCGGACGGCTCGGCGGAGGAGATCGTCCCCGGCTGGCAGCGGCTGACCGGGGTGCCCTGGCACGGACGGATGGACGAGGAATGGGCCGCCTGCATCCATCCCCGTGACCGCGAGAGACTCATGTGCTCCTGGGGCACCGCCATCGCCGCGGAGCCTCCGGGCGTCTTCGAGAACACCTACCGGGTACGGACCGCCGACGGCTCGTACCGGCACATGTCGACCCGCTGCGTGCCCGTCCTGCGGGGCGGCCGCGCCGAGGAGTGGGTCACCGCGACGATCGACGTCGAGGACACCTGGCGTGCCACGCTGGGCGAACGGCTGCTCGCACAGGTCGCCGAGGTGTCCGGTGAGCGCCTGGAGGACACCTTCGCCGCGGTGGTGCGGGTGATCGTGCCCGAACTAGCCGACGCCTGCGTGATCCTGCTGCTGGCCCAGGAGGCGTGGCCGCTGCCCGAGACGGCGACCGTCACGGCCCGCCGCATCGCCTCCGCCACCCGTCCGGGACTGCCGGCCCGGCCCGCGCTGCGCGGCCAGAGCGTCACCGTCTCCGGCACCGTGCGGGAGGTGCTGGAGAGCCGGGCCCCGCGGACCATCCCCCTGCCCGCGGGCGGCCGGGTCCCCTCCGGCCTGGTCCCGGAGGTCACCGAACAGTGGCTGGCCGACGCCGACGCCACCAGCCTCACCCTCATTCCGCTGGTCGTCGACAGCACCGTCCTCGGCTACGCCGCCACCAGCACCAACGGGGACACCCCGGCTCCCGCGCCCGCCGACATCGAGCTGCTGCGCAGTCTTCTGCACCTCGCGCACCAGCCCATCCGCCGGGTCCTCGACCTCCAGCAGGCCCGCAGCACCGCCCTGCGCCTCCAGCACGCCCATCTCACCGAGCCGCCCGCCGTGCCAGGTGCCGTCCTGGCCGCCTGCTACCGGCCCGCCAGTCCGGCCCACGAGATCGGCGGCGACTGGTACGACGCCATCACCCACCCCGACGGCACCCTCGTCCTCGACATCGGGGACGTCGCCGGACACGACCTCACCGCGGCCACCGCCATGGGCCAACTGCGCAGCATGCTGCGGGGTCTTGCCTGGAACCGGGGGCCCGACTGCACGCCCGCGACTCTCCTGACCATGCTGGACGACGCCGCCGAGGGGTTGAACATCGCCTCCTTCACCACCGTCGTCCACACCCATCTGCGGCGCCGCCCCGACGGCACCTGGCGGATGGCCTGGTCCAACGCCGGTCACCCGCCCCCGCTGCTCGTCCCCGCCCGGGGCGAGCCGCGTTTCCTCACCGGCACCGACCAGGATCCGCCGCTGTGCGTGGCCCCCGGCGTGCGCCGCGCCACGCACACCCACGTCCTCGGGCCCGGCGACACCCTCCTGCACTACACGGACGGTCTCGTGGAGACCCCGACCGCCTCGTTCGACGTCGGTCAGCGGCGGCTTCTGCGCGCCGCCGCGTCCCACCGCGCCGAACCCCTCCCGGACCTGCTGCGGCTGTTGCAGGACCTGTCCGACGACCGCGACGACACCGCGCTGATCGCCTTCCGCGCACACCCGGCCGACTGAGCGCCACCTTCGTATCGTTCGATCAAATACTGATCGAACGTCTCAGGGGTGATCCGGCCGTGATCGGATAAGCTCTGCACCGGTCCGATCACAAGGAGGAGTGTCGATGGCTGCTTCGGCCGAACGACGTCGCTCTCGCATCCTCGACGTCGTACGCGAGACCGGTTCCATCCGGATCGTGGAGCTCGCCGAGCGCCTCGGCATCCCGGCGGTCACCGTCCGGCGCGACGTCGCCACGCTGGCCGACGAGGGCAAGGTGGAGCGGACCCACGGGTCGGTGGCACTCTCCGCCGGCACCTCCGGCGGACAGGCCGCGGGTCAGGGGCGGGTGATCGGCATGCTGGTGCCGACCGTCGGCCAGTACTTCGACGAGGTGATCGCCGGGGCCAGTGCCGCGGCGACCGCGGCGGGCGCCCGGCTGGTGCTGGGCATCGCACCCTACGGGGCCGGCAGTGACCGCGCGCAGGTGGAGCGCCTGCTGGAGTCGGACGTCGACGGACTGCTGCTCACGCCGGGCTGGACCCCCGGCGGAGGGCTCGAAGGCGGCGACTGGCTGGGTGAACTGCCCGTGCCCGCCGTGCTGGTGGAACGCCGGGCGGCGCCGCTGAGCCCGGCGGCGCAGCTGGACGCGGTCTGCTCGAACCACCGTCACGGGGTGCTGCTGGCGCTGCGCCGGCTCGTCGCGCTCGGGCACGACTCGGTGCTGCTCGCGGCCCGCGCGGACACGCGTACCGCCTGCGAGGTGCGCGCCGGCTACGCCGAGGCGGTGGCACAGCTCGGCCTGCCGACGCTGCCGGTGATCGACGTGTCCAGTCCCGACAGTTCCCGTTCGCCCGGGGACGACGCCGACCTGGCCGCGCGGATCACCGAGGCCGCCCGTTCCGGCGTGCGGGCCGTGGTCGTGCACAACGACCAGGACGCCCTGCAACTGCCGTCGCTGCTGCGCGCGCACGGCCTGACGGTGCCGGACGACGTGGCGATGATCGCGTACGACGACGTGTACGCGTCGCTGTCGGAGCCTCCGCTGACGGCGGTGGCTCCGCCCAAGAGGGCGGTCGGCTCGGGGGCGTTGGACCTGCTGCTGCGGCGGCTCGACGCGGGCGACGCGCTGCCCGTGCACCAGATCGAGCTGCTGCCCACGCTGGAGCTCCGCAAGTCGTGCGGCGGGCCGGCGTAGCCACGCGCCCTGTTCTGATCGAACAATCAACCGCACGGGCGGTCTCACCCTCTTGATTGATCATTCAGATCATTCGATCGAAAGGTATTGACTTCGATCGTTCGGCATCTCAGGATGGCGCTCGTCTCAGCGTGACCTCGCAGCGCCCGGCCGGACGCCGGTGCTCGTGACCTCTCCAAGGAGCCGCGCCATGTCTTCCTCTTCGCCTTCCCGCCGCAGAACGTACGGTTCGGGCCTCGTCGCCGCCGCGACCGCGCTGTGCCTCGCCGGCCTCTCCGCCTGCGGTTCGAGCGACGACACCGACAGCGCCGCCGGCAAGGGGCCCGTCACCATCACCTTCTGGGGCTGGGCCAAGGGCACGCAGGAGGTCGTGGACGCGTACAACGCCTCCCAGCAGGACGTCCGCGTGAACTTCCAGGAGATACCGTCCGGCAACGCCGGCGGCTACGCCAAGATCTCCAACGCCGTGAAGGCGGGCAACGCCCCCGACGTCTTCAACGTCGAGTACCCGCAGCTGCCGGACTTCGTCAGCCGCGGCGCGGTCCAGGACATCGGTGAGCACGTCTCCGACGACCTCGCGTCCAAGTACCTGCCGCAGGCGATGCAGATGACCAGCCTGGGCGGCACCACCTGGGCCCTTCCGCTGGACGTGGCGCCCCAGACCTTCTACTACCGCGAGGACGTCTTCGAGAAGGCGGGGATCACCACCCCGCCGAAGACCTGGGACGAGTTCCGGACGGACGCGGAGAAGGTCAAGAAGGCCGTTCCCGACGCCCGTATCGCCACGTTCTTCCCCGACGACCCGAGCACCTTCGAGGCGATGGCCTGGCAGGCCGGCGCGCAATGGTTCAAGGCGGGGACGGACTCCTGGAAGGTCGGCTTCCAGGACGCGGCCACCAACAAGACCGCCGCCTACTGGCAGAAGATGGTCGACGACGACCTGGTGCAGGTCGCCCCGTCCTTCTCCCAGCAGTGGACGGCCTCCCTCCAGAAGAACCAGACCGTCGGCTACCTCGGCGCAC
>NZ_WWHX01000015.1 GCF_009862125.1 Streptomyces sp. SID5910 | reverse complement strand
CCGTTCACGTCGGTCACCGCCGCCGCCCGCTTCGGGCTGGGCGTCGCGGTGACCGAGGGCGCCCTCCAGCGGCTCGCGGCGGCGGGCCGGGTCGTGCAGGGCGAGTTCCATCCGGCCGGCATCGGCCAGGAGTGGTGCGACGCGACGGTGCTGCGTCGGTTGCGCCGCCGTTCCCTGGCCGCGCTGCGGCACGAGCTGGAGCCGGTGCCGCCGGCCGCGCTCGGCCAGTTCCTGCCCCAGTGGCAGCACATCGGCAAGGGGCACGCGCTGCGCGGCATCGACGGGCTGGTGCGGGCCGTCGAGCAGTTGCAGGGCGCGTCCGTGCCCGCGTCCGCCCTGGAGAAGCTGGTCCTGCCGTCCCGGGTCGCGGACTACACGCCCTCGATGCTGGACGAGCTCACGGCATCCGGCGAGGTGGTGTGGGCGGGCGCGGGCTCCCTCCCCGGCAAGGACGGCTGGGTCTCGCTGTACCTCGCGGACGCGGCCCCGCTGCTCCTGCCGCCCGCCCACCCCCTGGAGACGACCGCGTTCCACCAGTCCGTCCTGGACAGCCTCTCCGGCGGGTACGGCCTGTTCTTCCGGCAGATCGCCGACCAGGTCCGCGCCACCACCCACCCCGACGCCACGGACCCGCAGCTCGCCGACGCCCTGTGGGACCTGGCCTGGTCCGGACGGCTGACGAACGACACGCTCGCGCCGCTGCGTTCCCTGCTGGGCTCGGGCCGTACCGCGGGCGCCACCGCCCACCGTGCCAAACGCGCGGTGCCGCGGGGCCGCTACGGATCGCTGACGGCCGCCGCCCGCGGCACGTCCCGCACCGGCCCGCCGACGGTCGCGGGCCGGTGGTCGCTGCTCCCGGCCCGCGAGCCCGACACGACGGTGCGCGCCCACGCCCTGGCCCGGGCGCTCCTCGACCGGCACGGCGTGGTGACCCGCGGCGCCGTCGCAGCCGAGGGCGTCGAGGGCGGCTTCTCGGCGGTGTACCGGATCCTGGCCGCCTTCGAGGAGACCGGACAGGCCCGGC
>NZ_WWHX01000139.1 GCF_009862125.1 Streptomyces sp. SID5910 | reverse complement strand
TTGGCCGTAGGGCCCCGGCTGCTGGGGCTGGGCGTACGGGCCGGAGTTGTACGGGCCCGGCTGCGCGTAGGGACCGGGCTGCTGCGGGTATCCGTACCCCGGCTGCGGCGGGCCCTGCGGAGGCGGCGGCGTCTGGGGCGGGCCCTGCGGGGGCGGCGGCGTCTGCGGCGCCCCGAAACCACCGCCAGGCGGCGGGTCCTGCGGTGCTCCGAAGCCACCCGGCTGCGGCGGCTGGTTGGGCGGCTGGCTCATCAGCGCGTTCCCCCTTATTGCTCACTGATTTTCCGCCACGCCCCGAAGTACGCGCTGGCCTCGGAAGCGTCATCGGGCGGTCACTCATACAGTCTTCAGACGGCCCTTTCTATCACCCGGTGCCGACAGCACACCGGGCCGCGTCCGCCCCTGTTCCCAAGGGAGGACCGGCCCGTGATGCCCTCGTTACGCGCCTTCACGCCCCCTTCACGCTACGCGCGCCCCCCGCACCCAGCGCGTCAGGCGTCCTCCGCCAGTTCCAGCCAGCGCAGCTCCAGTTCGTCGCGCTGTCCGGCCAAGGCGCGCAGCTCGGCGTCCAGTTCGGCCACCTTCGCGAAGTCCGTGGCGTTGTCGGCGATCTGCGCGTGCAGTTTGGTCTCCTTCTCGGAGACCTTGTCGAGCTGCCGCTCGATCTTCTGGAGCTCCTTCTTGGCGGCGCGCACGTCGGCGGCGCTCTTCTCGGGCGTCTCGGCGGCCGTCCTCGCCGCCGGCGCGGGGGAGTTGGCAGCGGCCGCCTCCTCCATGCGCTGCCGTCGCTCCAGGTACTCGTCGATGCCGCGCGGCAGCATCCGCAGGGCGCCGTCGCCGAGGAGGGCGAAGACGCGGTCGGTGGTGCGCTCGACGAAGAACCGGTCGTGGGAGATGACGATCATCGAGCCGGGCCAGCCGTCGAGGACGTCCTCCAGCTGGGTCAGGGTCTCGATGTCGAGGTCGTTGGTGGGCTCGTCGAGGAAGAGGACGTTGGGCTCGTCCATGAGCAGGCGCAGCAGCTGGAGCCGCCGGCGCTCACCGCCGGACAGGTCGCCGACGGGCGTCCACTGCTTCTCCTTGCCGAAGCCGAAAGTTTCGCAGAGCTGGCCCGCGGTCATCTCGCGGCCCTTGCCGAGGTCGACGCGCTCGCGGACGCGCTGCACGGCCTCCAGCACCCGCCAGTCCGGGTCGAGTTCGGCGACCTCCTGCGACAGGTAGGCCAGCTTGACGGTCCGGCCGACGCGGACCTGGCCGCCGGCCGGCTGCTGCTCGCCCTCGCTGCGGGCGGCCTCGGCCATGGCGCGCAGCAGGGACGTCTTGCCGGCGCCGTTGACGCCGACCAGGCCGATGCGGTCGCCGGGGCCGAGCTGCCAGGTGACGTGCTTGAGCAGCACCTTGGGGCCGGCCTGGACGGTCACGTCCTCCAGGTCGAACACGGTCTTGCCGAGCCGGGACGAGGCGAACTTCATCAGCTCGCTGCTGTCGCGGGGCGGCGGCACGTCGGCGATCAGCTCGTTGGCGGCCTCGACGCGGAAGCGGGGCTTGGAGGTGCGGCGGGGGCGCCGCGCCTGAGCCAGGCCAGCTCCTTGCGAACCAGGTTCTGCCGCTTGGTCTCCTCGGTGGCGGCGATGCGCTCGCGCTCGGCGCGGGCGAAGACGTAGTCGGAGTAGCCGCCCTCGTACTCGTAGACGTCGCCGCGCTGGACGTCCCACATGCGGGTGCAGACCTGGTCGAGGAACCACCGGTCGTGGGTGACGCAGACGAGTGCGGAGCGCCGCTCGCGCAGGTGCTTGGCCAGCCAGGCGATGCCCTCGACGTCGAGGTGGTTGGTGGGCTCGTCCAGGACGATCAGGTCCTGCTCGTCGATGAGCAGCTTGGCCAGCGCGATCCGGCGGCGCTCACCGCCGGAGAGCGGCCCGATGACGGTGTCCAGCCCCTGCGGGAAGCCGGGCAGGTCGAGCCCGCCGAACAGGCCGGTCAGCACGTCGCGGACCTTGGCGTTGCCCGCCCACTCGTGGTCGGCCATGTCGCCGATGACCTCGTGGCGGACGGTGGCCTCCGGGTCGAGGGAGTCGTGCTGGCTGAGCACGCCGAGCCGCAGCCCGCCGGAGTGGGTGACCCGTCCGGTGTCGGGCTCCTCCAGCTTGGCGAGCATCCGGATCATGGTCGTCTTGCCGTCGCCGTTGCGGCCGACGACACCGATGCGGTCCCCCTCGGAGACGCCGAGGGACACGCCGTCGAGAAGTGCACGGGTGCCGTACACCTTGCTGACGTTCTCGACATTGACCAGATTGACGGCCATTTCTCTCCTGCCTGGGGGATCGATCAGCCTTCAAGCGTAGGCCCTCCGGGGGGTGGGGGGACGCGGGCGGGGGTGGTCACTCTTTGTGGTGACGTGTGTCGGAGCGTCCGGCTACGGTGGAGAACAGGCAGCAGGATCCCGTCCATGGGAGGAACCATGACCGCCGAGTCCGTAGAGCACCGCCGCCCGCGCTGGCCGGTGCCGCCGCAGGACGGATACACCGTGGACGACCTGTTCACGCTGCCGGATCTCCCGCCGCACACTGAGCTGATCGACGGGAGCCTGGTTTTCGTGAGTCCGCAGCGCCGTTTCCGCTACTTGGTGATCGACCTGCTGTGCAATGGGCTGCGCAACTCGCTGCCCCCGGAGTTCAGCGTCGAACGGGAGATGACCGTTCTCCTCGACGACCGCAACGGACCCGAACCCGACATCAGCGTGGTGCGAGCCGACGCGGTCACCGGAATGGATCAGACCAGTTTCCGGGCCAAGGACGTCCTCCTCGCCGTCGAGGTCGTGTCCCCGGAGTCCGAGTCCCGCGACCGCACGACGAAGCCGTACAAGTACGCGGCCGCCGGCATTCCGAGCTTCTGGCGCGTGGAGCGGGGCGGAACGAATGGCGGGCCTGTCGTCCATGTCTATGAGCTGGAACCGAGGACCAAGGCGTACGTGCACACAGGTCTGCATCGCGACGTCCTCAAGGTGGACCAGCCGTGCGCCATCGGCATCGATCTGTCGGCGCTCGGTAGGCAGTAGCCCCTCAGACCACCGTCGCCCCCGCCGCCGCCCCCATCGCGGTCCGTACGTCCCGGCAGGTGCCCGAGGCCCGCAGCACGCCCGCGATGTCGGAGGCGGACTTGGCGTCCGTGGCGAGGAAGGCCGTGGTCGGGCCCGAGCCCGAGACGAGGGCCGCCAGCGCGCCCGCCGCGCGGCCCGCCGCGAGGGTGTCGGAGAGTTCGGGGAAGAGGGAGAGCGCGGCGGGCTGGAGGTCGTTGGAGACCGCGACGGCGAGCGCGGCCGCGTCGCCCTTGGCGAGGGCGTCCAGGACGGCCTGGTCGGCGACCGGCTCGGGGATGTCCCGCCCCTCCCCCAGCCGGTCGAACTCGCGGAAGACCGCCGGCGTCGACAGCCCCCGCGCGGCCAGCGCGAACACCCAGTGGAAGTCGCCGCCGGTCTCCAGTTCCGTCAGCCGCTCGCCCCGCCCCGTGCCCAGCGCCGCCCCGCCGACCAGGCTGAACGGCACGTCGCTGCCCAGCTCGGCACAGATGTCGAGCAGTTCGTCGCGGGAGGCGCCGGTGCCCCACAGGGTGTCGCAGGCCAGCAGCGCGCCCGCGCCGTCGGCGCTGCCGCCCGCCATGCCGCCGGCGACGGGGATGTCCTTGGCGATGTGGAGGTGGACGGCCGGTTCGCGGCCGTACCGCTCGGCGAGCGCGAGGGCCGCGCGGGCCGCCAGGTTGCTGTGGTCCAGCGGGACCTGGTCCGCATCCGGGCCCTCGCAGGTGACGCGCAGACCCTCCGGTGAGGGCGTCGCGGTGACCTCGTCGTACAGGGAGACCGCGAGGAAGACGTTGGCCAGGTCGTGGAAGCCGTCGGGGCGGGCGGCGCCGACCGCGAGCTGGACGTTGACCTTGGCGGGGACGCGGACCGTCACGCTCACTTGCTCGTCACTCCTTGTGTTCGGCGATACGCGCGAACTCTTCCACGGTCAGCGCCTCTCCGCGCGCCTGCGGCGACACGCCCGCGGCGACGAGGGCGGCCTCGGCGGCGGCGGCCGACCCGGCCCAGCCGGCGAGGGCGGCCCGCAGGGTCTTGCGGCGCTGGGCGAACGCGGCGTCGACGACGGCGAACACCTCGCGCCGGGAGGCGGTGGTCTTCAGCGGCTCGCTGCGCCGGACGAGGGACACGAGCCCGCTGTCGACGTTCGGCGCGGGCCAGAAGACGTTGCGGCCGATGGACCCGGCGCGCTTGACCTCGGCGTACCAGTTGGCCTTCACCGACGGCACGCCGTACACCTTCGAGCCGGGCCCGGCGGCGAGGCGGTCGGCGACCTCGGCCTGGACCATGACGAGGGTGCGCTCGATGCTCGGGAAGGTCTCCAGCATGTGGAGGAGGACGGGGACCGCCACGTTGTACGGCAGGTTCGCGACCAGCGCGGTCGGGGCCGGGCCCGGCAGGCCGGTCACGTGCATCGCGTCGGAGTGGACGAGCGCGAACCGGTCGGCGCGCTCGGGCATCCGGGCGGCGACGGTGGCGGGCAGGGCGCCGGCGAGGACGTCGTCGATCTCGACGGCGGTGACCCGGTCGGCCGCCTCCAGGAGGGCGAGGGTGAGCGAGCCGAGACCCGGTCCCACCTCGACCACCACGTCGTCGGGGCGTACCTCGGCGGTGCGGACGATACGGCGGACCGTGTTCGCGTCGATCACGAAGTTCTGGCCGCGCTGCTTGGTGGGGCGCACGCCGAGCGCGGCCGCGAGTTCGCGGACGTCGGCGGGGCCCAGGAGGGCGTCGGGGGTGGGGCTGCTCACCCCGCAAGGGTAGCCGGGGGCGGACCGCGGGCCGCCGGTGCGCCGTCCGGGGTCA
>NZ_WWHX01000138.1 GCF_009862125.1 Streptomyces sp. SID5910 | reverse complement strand
GACGACCCGGCGGCCGATCAGCGACGCCGACAGGATGCCGACCGTGCGCCGGTAGTTGCCGACGCCGCGCGGGGTGTGCAGCCAGTTGCCGCGGGTGCGGGACCGCCGGAAGTCGCGGGCCCGTTCCAGCACCTGCTTGCCGGTCAGCAGGATCATGCCGAGGGTGTACTCGGCCACCGGCAGGGCGTTGGCCGCGGCGGCCGAGGACACCTCGATCCCGCGCTCCCAGCACGCGTCGGTGACATGGCCGCGGACGCTGCCCGCCGTGTGCACCACGGCCCGCAGCCGCGGCGCCGCCCGCAGCACCCCGGCGTCCAGCGGCGGACAGCCCCAGCCCGTGATCAGCAGGTCGGTGTCGGCCAGCAGCGACCTGGCGCGCGGGGTGGACAGGTCGTCCAGCACGGGCAGCGGGGCCAGGTCGCAGACCCGGCGGAAGGCGTCGAGCGACGCGGGGTCGAGGACGGCCTCGGCGGCGTCCCGGGCCATGGCCACGGCGGCGCGGGGCCGGGTTCCGCGGCCGGGGGTGTCGGGGGCGTGCGGGGTCACTTGACGGCTCCGGCGGTCAGCCCGCTCCGCCAGAAGCGCTGGAGCAGGACGAAGGCGAGGATGAGCGGCAGTACGGCCAGCAGCGACCCCATGATGACCACCGGGTAGTACTCCGGCGAGACGGACGCCGAGCTGTTCCACTGGTACAGGCCGAGGCTGACGGGATACAGGTCCTGGTCGGACAGCATCACCATGGGCAGGAAGAAGTTGTTCCAGATCGCGGTGAGCTGGAAGAGGAAGACGGTGACCAGTCCGGGGCCGAGCATCCGCAGCGCCACCCGCACGTACATGGTCAGCTCGCCCGCCCCGTCCACGCGCGCCGCCTCCAGCACCTCGTCGGGCACGTAGCCCCGGCTGAAGATGCGGCCCAGATAGACACCGAACGGGTTGAACAGCACCGGCACGAACACCGCCCAGAAGGTGTTGACCAGGCCCGCCTCGGACGCCATCAGGTACAGCGGCAGCGCGAGGACGGTCTGCGGCACCATGACCGCCGCCAGCACCAGGCCGAACAGCTTCTCCTTGTGCCGGAAGCGGTACTTGTCGAAGGCGTAGCCGCAGGCCACGCTCAGCAGCGCGCCCACCGCGGCGCCCAGCACCGCGTACAGCAGGCTGTTGAGGTACCAGCGGCTGTACAGCCCGCCGTCCATCGCGAACAGGTCCCGGAAGTTGCGTACGAGGGAGAAGTCGCTCAGCGACAGCAGGTCGCTGCTGAACAGCGCGTCCCGGCTCTTGGAGGCGGCGAGCACCAGCCACAGCACGGGCAGCAGCGTGTAGAGGACGGAGACCGCGACGACCACGTTGACCGTCGTACGGCCCAGCAGCCCCGGGCGGAGCAGGGAGCTGTCGGTGGCGCTCATCGGGCCTCCTCGGCGGAGTCGGCGCGGCCGGTGAAGCGGGTGACGCCGTAGGACAGGGCGATGGTGCAGACGAGCAGGACGACCGAGGCGGCCGCCGCCAGGCCGTAGTTGTTGCGGGTGAACGCCGCGTCGTAGATGTACATGCTCGGCGAGAACCGGGAGCTGATCATCGGGGAGGACTGGCTGAGCAGCATCGGCTCGGTGAACAGCTGGAGCGCCCAGATCAGGGTGAAGATGGCGACCATGGCGATCGAGGCGCGCACCAGCGGCGTCTTCACCTGGAGCGCGGTGCGCACCGGCCCGGCGCCGTCGACCACCGACGCCTCGATGACCTCGCGGGGCACGGCCTGAAGGGCGGCGTAGAAGACCACCATGTTGTAGCCGAGGTTGCTCCACAGGGCGATGTTGACGATGGACGGGACCACCGTGTGGATGCCGAGGAAGTCGATCGTGATGTCGGCGCGGGCGAACAGGCCGATCACCGGGCTGATGCCCGGCGTGTACAGGTACAGCCAGATCAGGGCCGCGATGATGCCGGGCACGGCGTGCGGCAGGAACAGGCCCATCTGGGCGAAGGCGCGCAGCCGCACCACACCCGAGTCGAGCAGCAGGGCGAGGGCGAGCGCGCCGGCGACCATGAGGGGGATGTAGATGAGGCAGTACAGCGCGACCGTGCCGAGCCCGCCGAGGAAGGTGGGGTCGGTCAGGACGGCCGCGTAGCTGCGCAGGCCGACGAAGACGGTGCGTTCGGGGCCGAAGCCGAGGCCGGGCTGGTCGTCGCTGAAGAAGCTGAGGTACACCGCCGTGCCGACGGGGATCAGGAAGACGGTGACCAGCAGAACGAAGAAGGGCGTCATGAGGACGCCGCACGCGGTCAGCCGGCGGCGTCCGGCCGCCCTGCGGGCGCGTCGGCCCGCGGCGGAGGCCTCCGGTCCGGCGGCGTGTGCGGTGCCGGCCGGCACCCGGGGCGGGGTGGTCGTGGTCATGGGGTGTCACCTGCCTTTCGTCGGCTCAGGTGCTGTGCTGGGTGGTGGACAGGCCGAGGGCCCTGAGGTCGGGCATGGTGCCCTCCTGCGCCGTGCGCAGCGACTGGACCAGGGAGCCCTGGCCGGCGCCGACCCGGGCGAAGGAGTCCTGCATGACCTTCTGGGTGGCGCTCATCCGCGGGCCCCACAGCCAGCCCTCGCCGATCTTCCGGGCCTCCTGCTCGAACAGGCCGTAGATGTCCTGGCCGCCGTAGTACGCCCGGTCGAAGGCCTCGCGGCCCACCGCCACCAGGCCGGGGGCGGCCGGGTACTGGCTGCTGGTGCCGCTGGACAGGCGGGCGCGCAGGGCGTCGGGGTGGGAGACCTGCCACTCGATGAACTCCATGGCGGCCTCGGGATGCCGGCTGTCCTTGGTCACGGCGAAGGTGGAGCCGCCGTGCATGCCGACGGAGGTCCCGGCGGTGTCCCACTGCGGCAGCGGGGCGATCCGCCACTGCCCCTGCTGCCCGGGCCGCGCGTTCATCTGGGCGCCCGCGTCCCAGGCGCCGCTGAGCCGGGTGAGGACCAGTCCGCTGCCGAGCTGCGCGTCGGACTGCCTGCTCTCCACGGCGTTCACGAACACGTCGTCCCGGTCGATGAGCCGCTGCCAGTAGTCCGCGACCCGCCGGGAGGGCGCGTCGGCGAGGGACACGTTCCAGGCGCCGCCGGAGGTGTCGAACCAGCGGGCGCCCGCCTGCCAGGCGTACCCCGCGAACTGCGTCATGCCGTCGGTGGGGAACAGCCCCAGCCGCCGCCCGGGTGCCGCGCGGCGCACGCCGGCGGCCTGCTCGGCGAACTCGTCCCAGGTGCGCGCCGGCCGGAGCCCGTAGTGCTCGAACAGGTCGGCGCGGTAGTGCATCACCATGGGCTCGACGTCCAGCGGCACGCTGAACACCCGGCCCTCGAAGGTGGTCTGGCCGAGCGCCTGCGGCAGCAGCCTGCGGCGCAGTCCGTCACCGACCAGGTCGGTGATGTCGCGGGCGACACCGTCGATGGCGAACCCCGGCACCTGCGGATACTCGATGGTGGCGACGTCGGGCGCGTTGCCCGCCCGGGCGGCGTTGCTCAGCTTGGCGTAGCCGCCCTGTCCGCCGGAGGGGATCTGCTGGAACTCCACCCGGATGTTCCGGTGCGTGCGGTTGAAGGCGTCGACCACCTCCTGGCTGCCGCGCAGGGCGGACCAGAAGGTGATGCGCGTGGTGGTGCCCGTGCGGGCCGACGAGGCGCCGTCTCCTCCCTGGCAGGCGCTCGCGGCTCCTGTCAGGGGTACGGCGGCCATCGCGGCGAGCACGGAGCGACGGCTGGGTCGTCCGGGCATGGCGGCTCCCACGGCTCCTGCGCGCCCGCGGCTCGGGGCACGGCTGTTGGGGACACGGGAATCCTGGACCGGCCCGACGTAAACGGTCAATAGAGCGATCAGAAGAAAATAAAGCGTTCAAACGCTCATTGTGTCGACCGTCGGCCGGGTCGAGCCGCGCACCATCAGCCGCGGCAGCAGCTCGACGCGCCGCGCGGGCCGGCCGCCGGGCTCCCGCAGCCGCTCCAGGAGCAGTTCGGCGGCGACCCGGCCGACCTCCGCCCGGGGCGGGGCCACGGCCGTCAGCGGCGGCGTGGCGAGTCCGGCCACCACGTCGTCGTACGCCACGACCGAGCAGTCCTCCGGCACCCGCACCGCGTCGTCCGCCAGCCGCTGCACGATCATCAGCGCGTCCACGTCGCCGTGCAGCACGACCGCCGTCGCCCCCGTCTCCCGCAGCAGCGCCGGCAGCTCGGCCGTCTCCCGCGCCGAGTACGGCCCCTCCGGCCCCGACTCCGGGGAGCTCAGCGCCCACGCCCAGTGCTCCACCAGCGGATGCGCCCCGGCGATCTCGGCGAACGCGGCCCGCAGGGTGCGCGCCGTCGGACTGTCGTCCCGGGTCGCGAACACCATGCGCCGGTGACCGAGGCCCACCAGGTGCTCCACGGCCAGGTGCGCCCCGTACCAGTGGTCCGAGCACACCGAGTCCAGCACGTGCGGTGCGCTGCCGCGCCGCGGCCGCCGCTCCATCAGCACCGTCGGCACGTCCAGCGCCGCCAGCCACCCGTGGTCGGCCTCCTCGGCGGCCCGGCTGCTCCACCGGGGCGCGAGCAACAGCCCCCGGGCGCCGTCCTCCAGGGCCCGCTCGACCAGCGGGCGCTCGGCGCCGGTGGCCTGGGGCGCGATGTGCAGCGCGAGGCGCACACCCGCCTCCTCCAGCACCGTGCGGGCGCCGTGCAGGGTCTCGGTCAGGTACGAGTGCCGCTCGGGCACGACCACGGCCACCCGGTCGCCGTCGGCCAGGTCGCGGGCCGGCACCTCGGCGGCGGGCAGCGTCGAGCGGACGACGCCGTGTCCGCGGCGCAGCCTGCCCTCCCGCGTCAGCTCCTCCACGTCCCGCCGGACCGTCACCACCGAGACCTGCAACTCGTCGGCGAGGTCGCGCACCCGCGCCGTACCGCGCGCCTGGACCGCCGCCAGGATCCGCTGCCGCCGTGCATCGACCGGCTCCCGCATCAGGACTCCCCACCCGCAGATGTTCGTTTGAGCGATTCGGCGCCATCATAACGATCGCTCGTGCGGGTGTCCGCGTCTTGGAAAGTCCCGGGGTACGGGATACGGGCTACGGCTCCGAGAGGAGCTTGCCCAGCGGGCCGAGGTCCAGGTTGAGGTCGCCCCGGCTGAGGCCGTGCTGCTCGCACAGGTCGTCCATGCGCCGGTCGAGCAGCATCAGCGCCGTGCCCAGCCGGTCCTCCTGCTCCGCGCTGAGTGTGCCCTCGTCGAAGCGGCGCACGGCCTGGCGTTCCATGAGCTGCCGCAGCAGCTCGACGACGGTGAGCACCAGCGCGGCCAGGTCGTTCGTGACCCGCTCGGGATCGAGGTCGAGGGCGTGCGTGCGGGGCGCGGTCACAGCGGCCCGCTGTCCGGCCACGGGGCGGGTACGCGCTCGTTCACCGACGACAGCAGGGCGTTCAGGGAGATCCGCACCAGCGGAACGTCGGCGATGGCCAGCACCAGGTCCCCGCTGACGACGACGCCGGTCGCCAGCACGCGGTCCAGGAGGTCGACCAGGGGCACGCCGACCGGCGCGTACGGCTCGGGCCCGCCCCAGGGCACGGGCGCCGGGCCCGGCGTACGGGGGTCCACGACGGTCATGAGCCGACCTCCTGCTTGCCGTGCTCCCGCAGGGTCCCGTCCGGTTCCTCGTCCCAGCGGGCGAAGGAGTACGGGATCCACGGGCCCGAGGCGCTGACCTCGACGGCGGGGTACGGGCGGTCCGTGGTGAGCCGGGCCAGCGCGCGGGCGAAGGCGGGGCCCTCCGCGTCCTCCACGAGATAGGCGCAGTTCAGCAGTTGCGGGGAGCGCCGGCCCGTCAGCCGTTCGCTCTGCGGGCGGTGCCGGGTCGCCGCGACGGCGTACCGCCGCAGCTCCGCGTCGACGGACTCCGCCTCGGCCAGGGCCTTCGTGTGCGAGTCCTGCCGGTCGCGCCGCCGGGCACTGGCCCGGCTGAGGTAGGCACGTCCACCCCCGCCGGTACCGGCACCGGCACCGGCACCGGCCGGGACGGTGGCCCCCGGCGCCGACTCGGAAGCGTGCACCTTCACCGCCCATTCCGTACGGCCCTGGAGACGGTCGAGCAGCGCGCCCAGTTCCGCGGCCCGGGAGGCGACCGCCTGCCGCGCGCTCCGGTCGCCGCGGTAGAGGGTCGCCAGCGGCAGCGGGACGACGGACCTGCCCCGCCCGCCGGCGGCCTCGACGCCCCGGTGGTGGGCGCGGGCGCACCGTTCCAGGTCGTCGGGCCGGCCCAGCCGCTCCGCCAGCGCCGCGTCGTCGAACAGCTCGGCGGGCACGTCCTGGACGAGCAGGCACAGGCCGTCCGTGTGCAGTACGCGCAGCGGGCCGCCCTCCTCGTGCCCGGTCGTCGCGGCGAGCGCGGCGGCGTCCGGCGCAGTCCGGGTGACGGCGAACGCGCAGACGAGGGAGGGGGCCGCGGCGTCGGCCGGACACCCGTTCACCGGGCGGCTCCCGTCGTCTCCTCGACCGCCTCCGTCAGTTCGGCGAGCTGGGACCGCAACCGCGCGTTCTCCTCGGCGAGTTCGTCCCGAAGGGCCCGGGACGACAGCGCCGGGTCGGTCTCCCACCAGTCGATGCCCGCCTTCTTCGCCGTGTCCACCGAGGCGATGAACAGCCGCAGCCGGATGGTCAGCAGCTCGATGTCGAGCAGGTCGATCTTGATGTCGCCGGCGATCACGATGCCCTTGTCGAGGACCCGTTCGAGCAGGTCGGCGAGGCTGCCGGCGGCGGGGGCGTAGGGCTGCGTCTCCCACCCCGGGTATCCGTGGTCGAGGTCTGTCACTGCGTACTCCCCGGGCGGTCAGCGACGCGGGCGGCGACGCGGACGCGCTCGTTCGTCGTCGGGCTCGTCCTCGTACTCGTCCTCGCCGTACTCGTCCTCCTCGTCGTCGTACGCGCCCTCGTCCTGCTCGTCCTCGCCGTCCCCGTACTCGTCGTCCGAGTCCTCGGCGTCCGTGTCCTCGTCCCCGCCGTCGTCGGCGTTCTCGTCCTCCAGCGCGTCCTCGTGGCTGCGGACGACCTCGCCGTCGCGGATCTC
>NZ_WWHX01000137.1 GCF_009862125.1 Streptomyces sp. SID5910 | reverse complement strand
CACGGTACGGGCACGAAGCTGGGTGACCCGATCGAGGCGCAGGCGCTGCTGGCGACGTACGGCCAGGATCGTCCCGAGGACCGGCCGCTGCGGCTGGGTTCCATCAAGTCGAACATCGGGCACACCCAGGCGGCTGCGGGTGTCGCGGGGATCATGAAGATGGTGCTGGCGATACGGCATGGAGTGATGCCGCAGACCCTGCACGTCGACGAGCCCTCCACTCACGTGGACTGGTCCGCCGGCGCCGTGGAACTGCTCACGGAGGGCATGCCGTGGCCGGAGACCGGCCGTCCCCGTCGGGCGGGTGTGTCGTCGTTCGGTATCAGTGGGACGAACGCGCACGTGATCCTGGAGCAGGCTCCGGCTGTCGAGGTGACGCCGGTTGCGGGGACTTCGCCGAGCGTGGTGCCGTGGGTGGTGTC
>NZ_WWHX01000136.1 GCF_009862125.1 Streptomyces sp. SID5910 | reverse complement strand
CCGCCGGACGCCGCCGTGCTGCCGTTCGGCGCCGAGGAGCTTCCCGACGCGCGCCGCTTCGCCGTGGAGCGTGCCGGGGCGCTGGGGCTGGCCGAGCGGCGGCTGCCGGACCTGGAGCTGGCCGTGGCCGAGCTGACCACCAACAGCGTGGTGCACGGCGGGGGCCGCGGGACGCTCGCCGTCTGGGCCGAGGCCGGGCAGGTGGTGTGCGAGGTCCGCGACCCGGGGCGGCTCACCGATCCCCTCGCCGGGCGCCGGCCGCCGGAGCACGGACAGATCGGCGGACGCGGACTGCTGCTCGTCCACTACGTCGCCGACCTGGTGCGGACCCACACGGCGGACGACGGCACGGCGGTCCGCCTCCACCTGGGGCTGCCGCACGCGTGAAGCGCGCAGGTGTGCGAGTCGTGGGCCGGGGTAGGCGCTCTGTCGTCGGCCGATACGGGACAGTGACAGGGGCCGACCTAGAGGGAGGGCACATCATGGCGACGACGACCGCGCAGGCCACCGGACAGCGGCTCACCGGCATGCCGGAGATCGCGGACCCGTCCAAGGTGGCGCCCAGGGACGCGCGGGAGCTGTCGAAGCTCTTCTTCGACCAGCTCACGGTCCTGGAAGAGGGCACGCCCGAGTACCAGTACGCGCGCAACACGCTGATCGAGATGAACATGTCCCTGGTCCGCTTCGCGGCCGG
>NZ_WWHX01000135.1 GCF_009862125.1 Streptomyces sp. SID5910 | reverse complement strand
AGGGACCATCCCCGCGGGTGCGGGGAGCAGACTGAATGACCTGCGAGTTTATACCCGCGGGAGCTCACTTTGAGGGACTTCTACAGGTTCCGGCAAATAGGGCATGACGTTATGAATCGACAGGTACTCCCGAGGCTCACCGGGAATTCGAGACAGGCACATGCCGTCCCAACGGACTCCGCGATTCCCAGGATTGTAGTCATGCACAGAGAGACGCTACCCGCAGCATCCGCGGCTCCATGACAGCCCGTCACTCTCAGGCGCCCAGGAAGACAGGTATCGCCGACATCGCCGCGCCGCTGCGCTCCTTGCGACTGCGGACCGTACAGTCAGGCCCTGTCGCCCGCGCCCCGAGCAGGGCAGGATCGGGGCATGAGGATTCTCGTGATGGGCGGAACGTGGTTTCTGGGCAAGGCCATTGCGGAGACCGCACTGGCGAGAGGGTGGGACGTCACCACCTTCAACCGCGGACGGTCCGGCGTGGACGTGCCCGGCGTGGAGGCTGTACACGGTGACCGCACCATCCACGAGGACCTGCGAAAGCTCGCGCAGCACGGCCCGTGGGACGCCGTCGTCGACACGTCCAGCTCGGAGCTGCCGCCCCGCGAAGTCCTCCTGGCCACGACCACGCTGGCGGGACGTGCGCACCGTTGGGTCCACCTGTCCACGGTCTCCGTCTACGAAGGCTGGCCGCACGAACCGTTGACGGAGGAATCCCCGTTGCTGGGGTGCCCGCCCGATGCCGACGGGTCGTTCGGCTATACCGGGGAGGACGGCAGCCCCACGAAGTACGGCTTCCAGAAGGCCGGCGGAGAGCGGGCCGTGACCGAAGCCTTCGGCGACGAAGCGGTCTTCCTCCGGCCGGGGGTCATCCTGGGGCCCGGCGAGTACGTGGGCCGGCTGCCCTGGTGGCTGGAGCGTGCGAAGCGCGGTGGCCGCATGCTCGCGCCCGCGCCTGCGGAGCAGCGGATCCAGCCGGTGGACGTCCGGGACGTCGCCGCCTTCGCCGTGCACCTGACCGCCGGCACAGGCCGTGGTGCCTTCAACGTGACGCATCCGGACGGGATTTCGTTCGGCGACTTCCTCACCGAGTGCCTGCGGACCACGGGGGGCGATGGCACACCGGTCTGGGCCGACCCGGCCGTACTGACTGAGCACCACGTGAAGCAGTGGACCGAGATGCCCCTGTGGCGCACCCACGCCGGTGTCTGGGCGGTCGACGCCCGGCGTGCGGTCGAAGCAGGCCTTCGCTGTCGGCCGATCGCCGACACCGTGCGGGACACCTGGGAGTGGTGGGCGCGAGACGGACGGCCCGTGGACCACCCGCGACGAGCGGAGCACGGGATCGCGGCAGAGAAGGAGGCGCGGGTCCTCGCTTCTCTGTGAACCTCCGCGATCCGGCCCGCGGTTTCCGGCCCTCCCCCCTCTGTGATCAGGGACCGATCGCCAGGAGAGCCGCGGACGGGCCGAGTCGGTACGGCGGGGAGACCCGGGTGAACTCCTCGACCTGTTCTCGCAGCTGCGACGGGAGCTGCGAGCCGTGGTACCGCGGCCGTGCCAGGTGCCTGCCGATCCGGGCCGTCCGGACGACGACGCCCGTCTTGCGCTGCTCGGCCGGCACTTCCCAGAGCGGCGTAAGCGCCTCGGCCGCGCCCTCCACGTTGTCGGACAGGAGGCGGGCGTATGCCAGGTCGGCTGCCGCGCCCGCCAGGACGTGGGGGGACTGCTCGTCCCGCGCCCGTTGCCCGAGAAGGGCGATGGCGCGGCCGGCCTCGGCCTCGGCCTGCTCCGCATCCCCCATGAG
>NZ_WWHX01000134.1 GCF_009862125.1 Streptomyces sp. SID5910 | reverse complement strand
TGTGGGCGCGTACGGGCCGATCCGGGTCTCCTCCACGGCCTTCAGGGTGTCGTTCACGCCCTCGACGACCGCGGTGTCGAAGGAGCAGCGGACCGGGGTGGCGATCTGCTGCGGCGGGAACACCGCGGCGGTGATCTCGACCCGGCCCGCGGACCGCTTCCCGACGAGCACGCCGCCGCGCTCCGCGGGGAAGCGGGCGAAGTACGCGAGCAGGGTGGCGCCCCATTCCCGGTCGAGGGCTATGTCGTCTCCGGCGTGGTCCGGCATCTTTCCGCGGCGCGGTGACCTCGGCATCGTTCGTCCCTCGGGTGCTGGGGTGCGGGCGGTGAGTGCCGCGCGGTCATGTCCGGTACGGTTCCGCGCCGACGAGCACGAGGGGCAGGGGCCCGCCCGTCCTGCGGTAGCGCTCCAGCAGGGCGTCCCGGATGGCCCCGGCCGTCCCGGCGGGCAGTACGCCGTCGACCAGGCCGATGGGCAGGGCCTTGCCCCGCTCGTCGAACACGCCGACGCGGTCACCGAGTTCGTCCTTGGTGACGTCGACGACCACGGGACGGAACTCGGGGTCGAGCGCCCGCCACTTCGCGGAGGTGTCGTGGTCGGTGGAGGAGAGGAACACGGACAGGCCGGGGTGGGTGTGCAGCCAGGTGATGCGGACGGCGTCGCGGTGGTCGGGGGCGAGGGAGTCCAGCGCGTCACGGACCCGCTCGACCTCCAGTACGGAGAACTCGCAGCGCACCGCGTTGGCCCACGTCTGCTGCGGCAGTACGGCGCCGACGATGGTCCACATGCCGTCGGCGGTCCGGGCGGTGAGGGCGACGCCGCCCTGTTCCTGCCGGCGCTCGGCGGGTTCGGTGAGCGCCTCGGCGAGGTTGCGCCACAGCTCGGCGTCGATGCCGACCTCGGGGCGGCGCGCGGGCCGGCGGGCTTCGGGGTCCTCGTCGGGGGCCGGTCCGTCGGCGGTGACGAGCGGGGCCGGGTCGGCGGCGTGCGGTGGCTGCGCTGCGGCGGTGGGGAGGGGGCGCGGTTCCGCGCGGGTCGCGCCGTCGTCGGGGTCCTCCCCCGGCCGGCCGGGGTCCTCCTCGGGGCCACCGGAGCCAGCCGCCGGGCCGCCGGAGTTGGCCGCTGGGCCACCGAAGCCGGCCGCCGGGCCGCCCGGCTCTTCCGTCGCCGCGTCGGAGTGCCGCACGGGTTCGTGGGAGGCCGGACCTGGCTCAAGGCCGGCTGAGGTCGCTTCCCCAGGGTCGGAAACCAAGCCGGCTGCGCCCACTTCCCCCGGACCGGACACTGGGCCGGCGTGGCTCGCTTCCCCCGGACCGGGCACTGGGCCGACTCGGGTCGATTCCCCCGGGCCCGGCACCGGGCCGGCTGATGCCGCCGCCGCGCTGCCCGAGCCGGCCGTCCCCGACGGGTCACCCGACTCGCGGCCCGACCGGAGCAGGACGCCCGCCTGGATCAGGGCGACCACGGGAATGACGGCCCAGACGCCCGCGGAGTCGCCGCGGTGCAGCAGGGCCACCGACAGGACGGCGAGCGCCGCGCAGGGCAGCGCGGCCGCCGCCAGGGCGGTGTTCGGGCCGGGCCGGGTGCGGCGGCCGCCCGGCGGACGTCCGGCGAGCCATTCGGAGGAGGCGAGCCAGGCCGTCACGGTGGCCGCGAGTCCGACGACCGCCGCGCGGCAGCCGCTCGGCACGTCCCAGCCGACGGACAGGAGGTAGGAGGAGAGGAAGAAGGCGGGGCCGAGAAGGGCGAGCGGCAGGACGAGCCGCAGGCTCGGCGCGCCGTGCTCAACGTGCCGGACTGTCATGATTCTCCGTGTTCAGAAGCTGTTTGACGTATTCGAGCGCGGCGCCGAGGGTCCGCTGGGACGGCCGGGCGTCCGCCCATGCCTCGGCGTAGGTGAACCAGCACAGGTGCGGCAGTCGCAGGCCCAGCGGCGGGCACCAGGCGGCCTCCCCGTCGGAGCGCCAGACGTTCACGTGCCGGATCTGCGCGTCCTCCGGTGCGGTGATCCACACGTCGGGCAGCCGCCGGTGCAACGCGCCGACGTCCATGACCAGTTGGTAGTCGCGCCGGACCCGGGAACCGCCGCCGACGACACCCCGGACGCGGGTGCCGACCGCGGTCACGTCGGGCTGGCCGCCCGGCGTCTGTGTGGCGAACAGGGCGCGCCAGCGTGCCACGAGGAGCGCGCCCTGCCGGGTCTCGCGGGCCAGTACGCGCAGGCCCGGGTACTCGGAGCGCAGTGCGCGCACCTCCTCCTCGGTGACCGGCATCAGCGTGCCCGGCTGTTCATGTTGGTCTCGGCGAGGACCTGACGCGCCGCCTCCAGGAAGTTGGACAGGGAGCGGTTGGCCCGGGGGATGTGCTGCCACGCCGAGCCGGTCGTGCCCCAGCACAGCAGGGGCAGTACGGAGTGGGTGAAGGGACAGGTCTCCCGGGCCCGGAAGACGTTGACGTGCTGGATGGCGTCGTCCGACGGGGAGAACACCCACACGGCCGGCAGTTCCTCCCGCAGCCGGCTCACGTCGATGAGCAGGCGGTAGTCCTGCGGCCGTTCGCGCAGTCCGCCGTTCTGGGAGCCGAGGATGCCGCGCAGCGTGACCGCGACGCTCGTGACCCAGGCGTCCTGATCCGTCGCGAGCGGTTCGAGGTCGAAGAACTGGGCCTTGGCCTCCAGGAACTCATGCGGGGGTACGGCCACGGTCGTGCTCCTTGTCGTTCGTGCCGGGCAGCGGGTCGCCCAGGTGGGCCGGACACTCGGAGATGTCCCGCTCCCCGGCCCGGTGTCCGGTGAGGGAGGCGCCGGCTCCGTCCCAGACGTGGAAGCGCCCGATGCGGTCCCCGGCCCCGGCCAGGGTGGCGAGGAGCGCGGCGGCCTGGGCGGCGCCGACGACCGCGGCGCTGGTGACGAGGGACTGGATCGGCACCCCGTCGACGACGTCCGTGCAGGAGCGCCGTACCGGGTCGTCGGCGATCGACGTGCCGAGCCAGCAGACCAGGCACATGCTGGAGGTGCCGGGGTCGCACACGTGCACCCTGCCGGTCAGGCCGTCCACCGCTCCGTTGACTAGGGGCAGCTTGTGCCGCTCGGTGAGGACGTTGAGCGTCCAGCGGGTCTGCTGGTTGTCCGGGCAGGACAGCACCGCCGCGGCCCCGTGCAGGGCCTCTTCGAGACGCGTACGCAGGCGGGCGGTCTCCAGCACTCGGGCGTGCAGCTCCGGGGCTCCGGCGAGTGCGGCGGTGTTGATCCGGGCGGGTGCGGTGAGCAGTTCGGGGCCGATCATCGTCGCCAGGGCCTCCACCTGGAGCTCCGGGTCGATCTCCCGCAGCCGGGTGGCGGTGCGTTCGGCCTTGGCGGCGCCGATGTCGCCGTCGCGGAAGAGGATCTGCCGGTTGAGGTTGTGGCGTTCGACCCGGTCGTCCATGTCGACCACGGTCAGGTGTCCCACGGCGCCGCTCGCGGCCAGGACGCCCGCGGCCCAGCCGCCGAGTGCTCCCGCGCCGCACATCACGACGCGGGCGTCGCGGCCCGGCGCCGGTCCCCAGTTCTCCGGCAGCCGGCCGCCGTCCGCGGGGAGCACGCCGTCCAGCGGGGACCAGAAGCACACCGGTGTGCGCCGCGGCGGCTTGCGCGCGGGGACGACCGCCAGCGGCGAACGCGTCCCGCCCGGGTCCCGCACGACGACGGACGCGAGGACGTGGTCCTCGTCGACCACGGTCGTCACCCGTGGCCGCACGGCGAGGCCGTCCAGCTGCACGGTGAAGGCGCGCGACTGCGCGTCGGTGGCCACCCGCTCCAGCACGCCTTGCAGATGGGGCTGGGGGTTGCCGGCGCTCATCAGGCGTTCGGTGGCGGTCCCGATGCCGGGCGCGTGCACCGTGAGCCGTTCCTCGGCCCACTGGGAGACCACCGCGGGGCCGTCCACGAGGGCGCCCAGTTCCCCGAGCGCCGCCTGGGCCAGCAGCCCTCCGCAGACCGCGCCGAGCGCGGCGGTCAGCAGCCCGGAGTCCTCCGCCGCGTCCGGGAGGGGGTCGGGGCCGACCCGGACGGCGGCGGGCAGGATCTGTCCCCACACGTCCACCGCGCACCGGGCGGCGACCTCCTCCGTCTCGGCGGCCCGTGGCACGGCGAGGACCAGTTCGCGGCCGGCACCCGGTGTGTCGTCGCCGACCACGCGGACCGTGGGGTTCAGCTCCTGGGCCCGCAGGGCGAGGGCCTGGTCCAGGGGCTCGCCCAGGTCGTCGGGGCGCAGCAGGAACTGGTGGGCGAGGTCGGTGTCTTGGACCGGGCGGCCCATGCCGACGAGCCTGACGCACCCGTGCCGGCTGCCCACGCCCAGCAGCGTCAGGCACTGGATCAGGTAGGGCAGTGCCGTCCCGGTGCCGAGGACGGCGATCCGCGCGTCGGCGACGAGGTCCTGGGCGACCAGTCCGCTCTGCCGGGCGTAGCGCTCAACCGGCATGGTGGTGACCGCCGTTGTCCCCGCGCCCGCCGACGACACCGTCGCCGGGCAGGCCCACGGACAGGACGGTGTTGGCGTACTCCTCCACCGGCCGTTCGTCGACGACCTGTCCGTTCTTGTCCCGCACGCTGAAGTTGCTGCCCGCCGCGATGAACCCGCTGTTGTCGACGGCCTGACGCACCGTCTGGCCCGGCTGGATGTTGATGTCCTGGCGCGCGTTGGAGATCGCGTTGCGCAGGGTAACCGTCGTCGTGCTCATGGAGATCTCTTTCTCTGTGTGGAGATCGGCGGCGAGGCACGAAGGCACGAAGGCGGCGGAATTGCGGCAGGGCAGCTGTCACCGGCGGCGCGGCACACGACACAGACGTGCGCGCATACGCGGTAAAAGACGATGTTCCCCCGCCGAAGACTCCCCCGAATCCGGCCAGACCCCCCTGTCACCCCTCGGGCAGCCAGTATGAACCGGCCACAGCGGCCTCGTGAAGACAATGCGGAAAATATGTCGGCACCCTCCGCTTCGACCACTCGGAACTCGATCAGCTTTTCGAGAATGCGTCCCACAGGGCGAATGAATAGGACGGGTGTTCCAGTGTTTTCCGTCGACGGGTACGGAAATGGTGCCGGTGCGCGTCGAGCGGCAGAAGTTGTTCACGGGAATTACGTGCCGGCGAGGGCGAGATCCAGCCCCGGACGGGGAACGGCCCGGCCCCCGCTGTGTCGCGGGGGCCGGGCCGGTTGGGGCGTCGGTGTGGTGGTCAGCAGTCCTGCCAGAGGCGGGTCATCACCCGTACCCCGAAGCGCAGTCCCTCCAGCGGCACCCGCTCGTCCACGCCGTGGAAGAGGCGGCCGTAGTCCAGGTCGGCCGGCAGCTTGAGGCCCTTGAAGCCGAAGCAGCGGACGCCGAGCTGGGTGAAGGCCTTGGCGTCGGTGCCGCCCGGGTTGCAGTACGGCACCGGGTGGCCGTCGGGGTCCTCGGCGCGCACCGCGGCGCACATGGCGTCGACGAGCGGGCCGTCGAAGCTCGTCTCCATCGCGATGTCGTGGTTGACCCACTCCCGGGACACCGACGGCAGCAGCAGCGCGTCGATCGTGTCGATCAGCTCCTGCTCGTGGCCGGGCAGGAAGCGGCCGTCGACGCGCGCGGTGGCCTTCCCCGGAATGACGTTGGTCTGGTAGCCGGCCGTGAACATCGTCGGGTTGGCCGAGTTGCGGAGCACGACCTGCATGAAGTCGGCGACGTGCCCCAGCTTGGCCAGCTCCGCGTCCAGGTCCTCGGCGTCGAAGTCGATGTCGACGCCCTGGAGGCGGGCCGCCTCGGCGAGCAGCGCGCGCACCGGCTCGATCAGGCGCACGGGGAAGGTGTGCCGGCCGATGCGGGTGAGGGACTCGGCGAGGTCGGTGACGGCGTTCTCGTCGTTCGGGGAGGAGCCGTGCCCGGCGCGGCCGGTGGCGGTCAGCTCCATCCAGGCCATGCCGCGCTGGGCGTTCTCGATCGGGTACAGGCGCCGGGTGTCGTCCAGGGCGTAGCTGAAGCCGCCGCCCTCGCCGATCGCCTCGGTGACGCCGGCGAACAGCTCGGGCCGGTGCTCGACCAGCCAGTGGGCGCCGAACTTGCCGCCCGCCTCCTCGTCGGCGAGGAAGGCGAGGACGATCTCGCGGGCGGGCCGGGTGCCGGTGCGGGCGAAGTGGCGGGCG
>NZ_WWHX01000133.1 GCF_009862125.1 Streptomyces sp. SID5910 | reverse complement strand
GGGGGTGGGGGCGATGCCGGACGCGTCACGCGCGCACTCGCGGGAGGCGAGGGCGACGCCGGACGCGTCGCACGCGCCCTCGCCGGGGGTGAGGGCGACGCCGGACGCCTCGCGCGCGCCCTCGCCGAGGGTGGAGGCGACGCCCGACGCCTCGCACGCGCCCTCGCCGGGGGTGACGGCGACGCCGGACGGCTCGCACGCGCCCTCGCCGAGGGTGAGGGCGACGCCGGGCTCCTCGCGCGGGCCCTCGCGGAGGGTGGCGGCGGCGCCGGACGGGGCGTGCGCGTCGTCGCGCCCGTGGTCGTTGTGCCCGTGGTCGCCGCGCTGGCCCACATCGGTCCCGCCGCGACCTGGCTGCCGGAGCTGCGGCGCCGCTGGTTCCCCGCGCTGGCCGGGCAGGGCCGGCCCGATCACGTCGCGCTCACCTTCGACGACGGCCCCGACCCGGAGACCACGCCCCGCTTCCTCGACGCGCTGGACGCGCTGGGCGTGCGGGCGACGTTCTTCGTGCTGGGCGAGAACGTCGCCCGGCACCCCGCGACGGCCCGTGAGCTGGTCCGGCGCGGCCACGAACTCGCCGTCCACGGCTGGTCGCACGACCGGCCCTGGCTGCCGTCACCGGCGCGGGACGCGCGCGAGCTGCTGCGGGCCGCCCGCGCGGTGGCCGACGTCACCGGCCACGCCCCGCGCTGGTACCGGCCGCCCTACGGCATCCTCACCTCGGGCCGCTGGGCGGCCGCCCGGCGTGCCGGGCTGCGGCCGGTCCTGTGGACGGCGTGGGGCAAGGACTGGCGGCACGACGCCACGCCCGCCTCCGTGCGGGCGACCGTCGCGGCGGACCTGCGCCCGGGCGGCACGATCCTCCTGCACGACACCGACCACGCCTCCGCCCCCGGCAGCTGGCGCGCGACCCTCGGCGCCCTCCCGGACCTCATCGCGGACTGCCGCGCGGCCGGCCTCACGGTGGGCCCACTGGCCGCGCACGGGGTGGGCGGGGCCCTACACGACACGCCCGCCGCGGCACCCGGGTAAGGACCGGGGCGAGTCCCCGCAGCCCCGGCGGGCCAGGCGGCACCCCGAACAGGCCGGACCCGCCGACCACCCACGACGCTCGCGCGCCGCGACACCTAGAAGAGAACCAGGGACGAGTCCCCGCGGCCCCGGCCCGTCAGGCGGCGCCCGGACGGGTCGGGGCCGCCGGCCGCCCACGGGGCCGGCGGGGCCCTCCACGGCACGCGCGCCGCAGCACCGGGTGAGGGGCACCCCGCCGCCCCGGTACGTAAGGCGCCGCCCCCGAACAGGCCGGGCCCGCCGGCCGCCCACGGGCACGGCACGGCGGGCGCGGGGCCCGGCTCGCGTGCCGCAGCACCCGGCTGACGAGCACCCGGGCCGCCCCGGTACGTCAGGCGCCGCCTCCGAACGGGCCGTACCCTCCGGCCCCCACGGGGTCGGCACGGCACGGCAGGCGCGGGGCCCAGCTCGCGCGCCGCAGCACCCGGCTGAAGACCGGGGCATGCCCCGGCTGCCCCGGTGCCTCAGGCGGCAGCCCGGACAGGTCGGTCCCGTCGGACGCCCACGGGATCGGCGTACCTCGGCACGGCGAGCGTGGGGCCCGGCACGGCACGCGCACCGCAGCCCCCG
>NZ_WWHX01000132.1 GCF_009862125.1 Streptomyces sp. SID5910 | reverse complement strand
CTCTCGTCCGCCGATCACCCCCTGCTGGGCGCCGCCGTGACGCTGCCCGCCTCGGACGGGGTGCTGCTGACCGGTCGCTGGTCGCTGCGTACGCACCCCTGGCTCGCCGGACACTTGGTGCAGGGCACGCCGCTCCTGCCGGCTTCCGTCTTCGTCGAACTGGCGTTGCGAGCCGGGGACGCGGTCGGCTGTGACCTGGTGGAGGAGCTGACGCTGGAGGCGCCGTTGGCGCTGCCGGAGCGGGGCGCCGTACAGGTCCAAGTGGTCGTCGGCGGACCGGACGGGAACGGGGCGCGTTCCGCGGAGGTGTACACACGCGCCGAGGACTCCGGGGAGGGGCCCTGGACCCGGCATGCCTCCGCTGTTCTCCACACCGTGGCCGAGGGACACACGGCGGACGGCGAGCTGAGCGAGTGGCCGCCGGCCGAGGCCGAGACGGTGGACCTGGCCGGTTTCTACGACCGGCTGGCCGAGACCGGCGTGTCCTACGGTTCGGTGTTCCGTGGGCTCGAGGCGGTCTGGCGGCGTGGCGACGAGGTGTTCGCCGAGGTGACGCTGCCGCAGGCGGAACGAGCGGACGTGACCCGCTACGGGCTGCACCCTGTGCTGCTCGACACGGCCCTGCAAGCGGGCCTGGGCTCGGCGGCCCTGGACCGTGATGCAGCCGGGGACACACGGCTGCCCTTCGTCTGGCGCGGCGTGTCACTGTCCGCGACCGGTGCCTCGATGCTGCGGGTGCGGCTCGCGCCGGCCGGGCCCGACGGGTGGTCGGTGCTGGTCGCCGACGCGGCGGGAACGCCGGTCGCGACCGTGGACGCCCTGGTGACGCGGCCCGTGTCGCCGGAGCAGCTGACGGCCGTGACCGACCTCGCCCTCCGCGGCGCGGCCGACGGGCCGGGCCGGAACCACGTGAACCGGCGCGCGCTGGCCCAGGCGGCGGACGGGGACGAGTCGGCCCTGCGCCGAAGCCTGCTGCGCGCGGGGGAGGCGGAACGGCGACGAATCCTGCTGCGCCTGGTGCAGGACCAGGCCGCCGGAGTGCTCGGGCACGCCACACCGGACGGCATCGAGCCCGAACTCTCCTTCAAGGAACACGGCTTCGACTCCCTCACCGCGGTCCAACTGCGCAACCGGCTCAACACCGCAACCGGCTGCCGGCTGCCGGCCACCCTCATCTTCGACCACCCGACGCCCGTCGCCCTGGTCGACCACCTGTACGGCGAGCTGCTCGGCCGCCAGGACGACGCCCCCACGGCCCCGGCGCCCGCGGTCCGGGCCGCGTCGGACGAGGAGCCCATCGCCATCGTCGCGATGAGCTGCCGTCTGCCCGGCGGCGTCCGGTCACCCGAGGAACTGTGGGAGCTGCTGACCGAGGGCCGCGACGCCATCTCCGCGTTCCCCGCGGACCGCGGCTGGGACGTGGACGGGCTGTACGACACCGACCCCGAGGCGCCCGGGAAGACGTACACACGCCACGGCGGCTTCGTGGCCGACGCCGCCGGTTTCGACCCGGCGTTCTTCGGGATCTCACCGCGTGAAGCGACCGCGATGGACCCGCAGCAGCGGCTGCTCCTGGAGACCGGCTGGGAGGCGTTCGAACGCGCGGGCATCGACCCCGCGTCCCTGAAGGGCACCGAGACCGGCGTCTTCGTCGGTGCGGGCACGCACGGATACGGCACCGGCACCCACGACCCCTCGAACGGCGTCGAGGGCTACCTGGTCACCGGAAACGCCCTCAGCGTCACCTCCGGGCGCCTCGCCTACGCCTTCGGGTTCGAGGGCCCCGCCGTGGCCGTCGACACCGCCTGCTCGTCCTCGCTGGTGGCCCTGCACATGGCCGTGCAGTCGCTGCGGCGAGGCGAATGCCCGCTGGCCCTGGCCGGCGGCACCGCGATCATGTCCACGCCGTGGACCTTCGTCGGCTTCAGCCGTCAGCGTGGCCTGGCAGCCGACGGCCGCTGCAAGCCGTTCTCCGCCGCCGCCGACGGCTTCGGACCGGCCGAGGGCGTCGGTGTGCTTCTGCTGGAGCGGCTGTCGGACGCCCAGCGCAACGGCCACCAGGTGCTGGCCGTCATTCGCGGCACGGCCATCAACCAGGACGGCGCGAGCAACGGTCTGAC
>NZ_WWHX01000131.1 GCF_009862125.1 Streptomyces sp. SID5910 | reverse complement strand
GACGCCGCCCGGTGCGGGGTCCCGCCGGGGGGCCCGGGAGGCGTGCGGGGGCTGACGCCGCCCAGTGCGGCCTCCCGCCGGGGTGAGGGAGCCCGGGAGGCATGCGGGACTCACGCCGCCCGGTGCCGGCGGGGCCCGCTGCGGTGGCCCATCGTGCTCCGACCGCCGGGGTGGAGGACCGGCCCGCTGCGGCGACGCCTGGCGAGGTTCAGGCGCCGAAGACCTTTTCGCGGTGTTCGCGCCAGCGTTCCATCATGGCCGCGATCTCGCCGTCGACGAACTCGAAGAAGGCCAGCGTCTCGGCCATGCGGCGGCCCGCCGGGGTCCCGGCGCCAAGGCTCGCGACGCCGTCGCGCAGGGCGCTCTCCCACCGCTTGAGGACCGCCTCGCGGTTGGTCAGCGCCTCGTACCACTGGTTGCTGTGCACCCGGTACCGCTCTCGCCGCGAGCCGGGCTCCCGCTCCCGCGACACCATGTGCTGCTGGGCGAGGTACCGGACGGCCCCGGAGACGGCGGCCGGGCTGACCCGGAGCTGTTCGCCCAGCTCGGCGGAGGTCAGGGAGCCCGAGTCGGAGGCGAGCAGCGCGGCGAACACCCGGGCCGGCATCCGCTGCATCCCGGCCTCGACGAGCTGCGCGGCGAAGCCCTCCACGAACCTCGACACCGCCTCGGGATCGCGCCCCGGTCCCCTCGCATCCGCTTCTTCCGTCATCGTCCGATCATCTCTCACAACCCTGACGGTTTCTTAACTTCACAAATTTCTGAAAGAAGCGTACGTTCCGAACCATGACGAAGGCAATCAGCGTCTCCGGACTCCACAAGTCGTTCGGCCGGACGCACGCGCTGGACGGCCTCGACCTGGACGTCGAGGCCGGCGAGGTCCACGGCTTCCTCGGCCCGAACGGCGCCGGCAAGTCCACCACCATCCGCGTCCTGCTCGGCCTGCTGCGCGCCGACTCGGGCGCCGCCCAGGTGCTCGGCCGCGACCCGTGGGCCGACGCCGTGGAGGCGCACCGCCGGATCGCGTACGTGCCCGGCGACGTGACGCTGTGGCGCAACCTCTCCGGCGGCGAGGTCATCGACCTCTACGGGCGGCTGCGCGGCGGCCTGGACACCCGGCGCCGGGCGGAACTGGTCGAGCGGTTCGAGCTGGACCCGACCAAGAAGGGCCGGACGTACTCCAAGGGCAACCGGCAGAAGGTCGCGCTGGTCGCGGCCTTCGCCTCGGACGTGGATCTGCTGATCCTGGACGAGCCGACGAGCGGGCTCGACCCGCTGATGGAGGAGGTCTTCCAGCGCTGCGTCGCCGAGGAACGGGAGCGCGGCCGGACGGTCCTGCTCTCCTCCCACATCCTCAGCGAGGTCGAGGAGCTGTGCGACCGGGTCAGCATCATCCGCAAGGGCCGCACCGTGGAGAGCGGCTCGCTGGCCGACCTGCGCCATCTGACCCGGACCAGCGTGACCGCCGAACTCGCCGGGCCCCCGAACGGGCTGGCCCGTCTGCCGGGCGTGCACGGTCTCGACGTCCAGGGCCGCCGGGTGCGGCTCCAGGTCGACACCGACAAGCTGGACGCGGTGCTCAGGTCGCTCGGCGAGTCCGGCGTGCGGTCGCTGACGTCGACGCCGCCGACGCTGGAGGAGCTGTTCCTGCGCCACTACCAGACCGAGGCGGCGGCCCGATGACGACGACTTTCGCCGTACGCCCCCTGGCCTCCCGTCAGCTTGCCGGTACGGGCACACTGCTGCGCTTCGCCCTGCGCCGCGACCGGGTGCAGATCCCCGTCTGGGTCGCGGTGAACGCGCTCATGGTGCTGTCCATGCCGGGCACCCTCCGGGGCCTGTACGGCACCGCCGCCGAACGCGCCGACCTGCTGCGGCAGATGGAGACCAACTCCTCCCTGCGCGCGATGGTCGGCCCCGTCTTCGACGACTCGCTCGGCGCGCTCACCGCCTGGCGCGTCGGCGTCTACGCGGCCGCCCTCGCGGCCGTCATGAGCCTGCTGATCGTCGTGCGGCACACCCGCGACGAGGAGGAGAGCGGCCGGCAGGAGGTCGTCGCGTCCGGGATGGTCGGCCGCCGGGCCTCGCTGACCGCGGCGCTGCTGACGGTGGCCGTCGCGAACGGCGTCCTGGCGGTGCTGGTGGCCGCCGGGCTGGCCGGACAGGGCGTGGCCGGGGCGGTGGCGCTCGGGCTCGGGGTCGCGGGCGCGGGGATGGTCTTCGCCACGGCGGCGGCCGTCGTCGCGCAGCTCACGGAGAGCGCGCGGCTGGCGCGGGGGCTGACGGCGGGGGTCCTCGGGGCCGCGTTCGTGCTGCGCGCGGCGGGCGACTCGGGGGCCGCCGACGGCTCGTCCGTGCTGACGTGGCTGTCGCCGCTGGGCTGGGTCGAGAACCTGCGGGCCTTCGCCGCCGAGCGGTGGTGGGTGCTGCTCCTGTTCGCCGGCGCGGCCGTGGCGCAGGGCGCGGTCGCCTACGGACTGGCCGGGCGCCGGGACCTCGGCATGAGCTTCCTGCCGACCCGGCCGGGCCCGGCGCACGGCCGGCTGGGCACGGCCGGCGCGCTGGCCTGGCGGTTGCAGCGGGGCAGCGTGCTCGGCTGGAGCGCCGGCTTCCTTCTCGCCGGGGTCGTCTACGGCGGGATGACGGAGGGCGCGGCCGAGCTGGTCGGCGACAACGCGCAGGCCCGCGCGGTGGTCGAGCGGATGGGCGGGGAGGCCGGGCTGACGGACGCGTTCGTGTCGGCGATGGTCGGGATGCTCGGGATGATCGCGGCGCTGTACGTGGTGGCGTCGGTGCTGCGTCTCGGA
>NZ_WWHX01000014.1 GCF_009862125.1 Streptomyces sp. SID5910 | reverse complement strand
CGCCGTGCCCGGGCAGCCGGCCCACGCGCCCGGCCCCCCGGCCCACGCGCCGGGGCAGCCGGCTTCCGTGTCCGGGCCGTACGGCGGTGCGCCCGGGCCGTATCCGGTGCACCCGGGCTATGCGGGGTATCCGGTCCAGCCGCCGCCCGGCCGGCGGCGGGGACTGCGCACCGGCATAGCCGTCGCGGCGGCCGTGGCCGTCCTCGCCGGTATCGGCGCCGGTGTGTACCTGCTGACCGACGACGGCTCGTCCGGCAGCAGCGCGGGGTCCCGGCAGCAGGAGGGGCCCGGCTCCGACGGGAACGACCCCTTCGGCGGTCCGGGCGACGGCGGGGACGGCCGGTCGCCCGCGCCGGACTCCCCGGAGGACGGTTCGCAGCCGCCCACGATCGACAGCGGGTCGGTGCCGGACCCGGTCAGCGGGATCAGCCTGCCCATCCCGGACGGCTGGTCGGGGCAGCAGCTGTCGGTCGGTGCCGCGGTGACCTCCGACGACTCCTACAAGTGCCCGGGCGACGCCTCGGCGAGCTGCACCAAGGGCGGCGCCTACTCGGCCCCCGCGATGGTCCTCGGCACCGAGGGCACCACGGCCGAGCAGGTCGCGAAGGCCGACATCGAGGCGAACGCGGAGGAGTCGTACGGCGGCAAGTCCTACGGCGGGATCACCTCGCACCAGGAGCTGGCCTCCAAGGCGGTGACGGTCGCCGGACAGAAGGGCTACCTGGTCCGCTGGAAGGCGGTCACCAGCAAGGGCGCCGACGGCTACGTGGAGTCGCTGGCCTTCCCGTCGCCGGCCGACGCGAAGCGCATCGTCGTCGTCCGCTTCGGTGTCGACACGGACGGCCCGCAGACGGTCATCGACGACATCACCAAGGACATCAAGGTGTCCTCCGGCGGGGGCAGCGGACAGGACGTCTGACCGGCCCCGGAACATCGGTCGGCCGGGTGGGGCGCCCTTCCGCTCAAAGGGCGTCCCACCCGGCCGGGGGTGCGCGCCGCCCCCGTCCCCACGGTGCGGCGCGGGCAGGCCACCGTCCAGTCATCCCGTGGACGGCGACCTGAGTCTCAGGGCAGGCCGAGGGCCGGCAGCACGACGGCCTCCACGAACCGCACCAGGTACTCCGCGTCGGCGTACTCGCCCTCGACGACCGGGCGCATCCGCAGCGCGCCGAACATCTGCGCGGGCACGAACTCCAGCGCCGGGTGGCCGGCGGGGACCTCGCCCCGTTCGACCCCTCGCCGCAGGATCTCCCGCAGCGCGGCGATCTCCGGCTCGACCAGCGCCTCGCGCAGCGCGCGCTGGAGCTCCGGGTCCTGCATGACCGCGTGGCCGAGCGCCTGGAGCAGCGTGTCCTTGCCGGACCACTGGCCCGCGGTCCGGGCCGCGTGGCGCAGGTCCTCCGCGAGCGACCCGGTGTCGATGCCGGCGAAGCGCACCCGGCGGCTGGAGCGCAGGGCCGCCGCCACGAACTGCGGCTTCGTCTTCCACTGCCGGTAGAGCGTGGACTTGCTGCACCGGGTGCTGGCGGCGATGCCCTCCATGGTCACGGCGTCGTAGCCGCACTCACGGATCTGTTCGAGCACGGCGTCGAAGAACTCCTGCTCACGCTCGGGCGTGAGCTTGGAGCGGCGCGAGGCTCCGACCGGCTCCGGTCGGTCCGCGGCCTGCGACGTCATGCTCTGCTCCTCACTCGTTGACAGCGGCACTGCACCAGGGGCCGGGGGCCCGTGCTCCAGTGTA
>NZ_WWHX01000130.1 GCF_009862125.1 Streptomyces sp. SID5910 | reverse complement strand
GGCGCCGGAGCGTCCGACGAGGCCGACGCCCCGAAGCGTCCGGCGCGCCCCGCCGTCGCCGTGTTCCAGGCGCCCGTGTTCCAGGCGCCCGCGTTCCAGACGCCCGAGCGGGCCGCCGCGGAAGCCGCCGCCGAGGCCGCCGAGGCGGAGCCGGAGCAGGTCGCCGAGGCGCCCGAGGAGTTCCCGGAGGAGACCGCCGGGTCGCGTCGTCGCCGCCGGCGCCGGTCCGCGGGCCCCGAGGAGACCACCGAGGACCGCACGCCGGCCCGGGCCGCCGCCGAGGAGCCGGAGGCCGACACCGACACCGAGGCCGAGGCCGACGAGTCGGGCGACGACCAGGGTGACGACTCCGAGGAGTACGGCTCGCGCCGCCGTCGTCGCCGGGGCGGCCGTCGCCGTCGCCGGGGCGACCTGGCCGAGGGCGCCGAGGAGGGTGCGGACGGCGACGCTGAGCACACGGCCGCTGAGCAGGCCGCCCAGGACGCCGAGGACACCGCCGAGCAGGTGGAGGAGGACGCCGAGGACGGTGACGACGCCACCGGCGAGAACGGCGGCTCCAGCAGCAGCCGTCGCCGCCGTCGCCGTCGCCGTCGCGCCGGGGACTCCTCCGGCGAGGCCGACGCGTCCGGCGACGACCCCGAGCGCACGGTCGTCAAGGTCCGCGAGCCCCGCCC
Source organism: Streptomyces sp. SID5910 (assembly GCF_009862125.1). Taxonomy (GTDB): domain Bacteria; phylum Actinomycetota; class Actinomycetes; order Streptomycetales; family Streptomycetaceae; genus Streptomyces. Next base: position 1,947 of record NZ_WWHX01000130.1, on the reverse strand, counting down.
GAAGGCCGAGCCGTCCGACGAGGTGCAGTCCATCAAGGGCTCCACCCGCCTGGAGGCCAAGAAGCAGCGCCGCCGCGAGGGCCGCGAGCAGGGCCGCCGGCGCGTGCCGATCATCACGGAGGCCGAGTTCCTGGCCCGCCGTGAGGCCGTCGAGCGCGTCATGGTCGTCCGCCAGCACGGCGAGCGCACCCAGATCGGCGTCCTGGAGGACGGGGTGCTCGTCGAGCACTACGTCAACAAGGAGCAGGCCACCTCGTACGTCGGCAACGTGTACCTCGGCAAGGTGCAGAACGTGCTGCCGTCGATGGAGGCCGCCTTCATCGACATCGGCAAGGGCCGCAACGCCGTCCTGTACGCCGGTGAGGTCAACTTCGAGGCGCTGGGCATGGGTCACGGCCCCCGCCGCATCGAGTCCGCCCTCAAGTCCGGCCAGTCGGTCCTGGTGCAGGTCACCAAGGACCCGATCGGCCACAAGGGCGCCCGCCTGACCAGCCAGGTCTCCCTGCCCGGCCGTTACCTGGTCTACGTGCCCGAGGGCTCGATGACCGGCATCAGCCGCAAGCTCCCCGACACCGAGCGCTCCCGCCTGAAGACCATCCTCAAGCGGATCGTCCCCGAGGACGCGGGCGTCATCGTGCGCACCGCCGCCGAGGGCGCCAGCGAGGACGAGCTGCGCCGCGACGTCGAGCGGCTCCAGGCGCAGTGGGAGGAGATCCAGAAGAAGGCCAAGAACGGCAACGCCCCGACGCTGCTGTACGGCGAGCCGGACATGACCGTCCGGGTCGTGCGGGACATCTTCAACGAGGACTTCTCCAAGGTCGTCGTCAGCGGCGACGACGCCTGGCAGACCATCCACGGCTACGTGTCCCACGTGGCCCCGGATCTCTCCGACCGGCTGTCCCGGTGGACCTCCGAGGTCGACGTCTTCGCGACGTACCGGATCGACGAGCAGCTCGCCAAGGCGCTGGACCGCAAGGTCTGGCTGCCCAGCGGCGGTTCGCTGGTGATCGACCGGACCGAGGCGATGATCGTCGTCGACGTCAACACCGGCAAGTTCACCGGCCAGGGCGGCAACCTGGAGGAGACGGTCACCAGGAACAACCTGGAGGCGGCCGAGGAGATCGTGCGCCAGCTGCGGCTGCGCGACCTCGGCGGCATCATCGTCATCGACTTCATCGACATGGTGCTGGAGTCCAACCGGGACCTGGTGCTGCGGCGCCTGCTCGAGTGCCTGGGCCGGGACCGTACGAAGCACCAGGTGGCCGAGGTGACCTCGCTGGGTCTGGTGCAGATGACCCGCAAGCGGGTCGGCCAGGGTCTGCTGGAGTCGTTCTCCGAGACCTGCGTCCACTGCAACGGCCGTGGCGTCATCGTCCACCTGGACCAGCCGTCCTCCTCCGCCGGTGGCGGCGGCGGCAAGCGCCGCAAGCGGGCGCGTGCGGGTGCCGGTGAGCACGAGCACGAGGCCGTCGCCGGTGTCGAGACGGCGCCGACCGCGGAGCAGGAGGCGGACGCCGAGTCCGAGGTCGCCGCCGAGGTGGCCGAGCCGGTCGCCCTGCCGGCGCCCGAGTTCACCCCGGACGAGGAGCTGTACAGCAGCGCCGCCGAGGCCGAGGCGGCCGCCACGCGCGGTCGTGGCCGGCGCCGGGCGAGCCGGCGTGCGTCCGCCCCGGCGGGTGCCCCGAAGGCGGCGAAGGGCGAGGCCGTGCGCGGCGAGACCCCGGCGCAGGCCGAGGCGCCGACCGCGCAGGACGTCACCGTCGCGGAAGAGGTCGAGCGTCCGGTCGTGCGGGAGCCCGCCGCCGAGGTGCTGGCCGAGCCCGCGGCCGTCGAGGACGCGATGTCCGGCGCCCCGGCCCCCGTCGCCCCCGAGGCGGCTCCGGCCGCCGACGAGGCGGCGCCCAAGGGCCGTACGCGCCGTCGGGCCACCCGGAAGGTGTCCGCGCC
>NZ_WWHX01000129.1 GCF_009862125.1 Streptomyces sp. SID5910 | reverse complement strand
CCGGTGGGCCGGTGCGTGGGCGGGGGGACCTGCCGGGACACCACGGGCGTCGTCGTGCGCCGGCGTCCCGCCGTCCCCGTCGAGCCCCGGCCCGTACGCGACGTCCGCAGGGCCGCTCGTCGCGGGACCGTCGGAGGAGGCCCGGGCGTGGGCGGCCTCGCCGGCCTCGGCGTCCGGCGCGGTCACGGAGCCCGGTTCCTGATCCCCGGGGATCTGCTGAACAGGCGGGTCGGTCGGGTCGGTCAGGTCAGGAAGTCCGGACCCGTCCGACACGTCGGACCCGTCGGGCAGCCCGGAGGTGTCCGGCAGCGTCGACGTCGGCGGCGACGAGGGGACCGTGGGCAGCGAGGGCGACGACGGCAGCGGCAACGCCTCCAGCGGCGGCACCTCCACCCCCACGGCCTCGCCCAGCTCCTCGGTCACCGTCCCCACCACGCCACCGACCGGCCGCAGAACCCCGTCCGTCACGGTGCGGACGACGCCGTCGGTCACCGGGCGGAGGTCGTCCGGCGTCACCGGAAGGGGGGCGTCGAGCAGGGCCGGAACGGCGGCGCGGCCGGGCCGGGACTCCGGTGCCGCGGAGGGCGTCTCGGCGGCGGGGGCCGCCAGGGCCCGCTCCACCGGAACGGCGCCCAGCACCCTGCCCACGGCATCCGGCACCGCCGGCACTCCCTCGGCCGCCTGCGCCCGCTCCCCGCAGACCACACCGAGCAGGAACAGCCCGCCCACGAGCAGTGCCAGACGCAGCGCACGCCACCCGGCCGCCGTGCGCATCACGCGCAGAGCGGCACCGGGCAGGGCTGCTGACGACATCAAGGGGGAGCTTCCTCCTGCGGCGTACGGACGCGCGATCCTCGCACGGGACTCGGGAGGTTGCGCAAGCTCCCCGTTACCGATGGGTAGTCATGTCCGTTTTGCTGCCCGGAAACAGGCCACCGTACATCGACAAATCGTCACCCGGCGTCCGGTATCGGAAGCGGCCGCTTCTCGAGCGCCGCCGCCATCACCTCGGGGAAGAGATCCGGCGTGCAGGCGAAGGCCGGCGTGCCCAGCGCGGCCAGCGCCGCCGCGTGCTCCCGGTCGTACGCGGGCGCCCCCTCGTCGGACAGCGCCAGCAGCGTCACGAACTGCACCCCCGCCGCCTTCATCGCCGCGACCCGCTTGAGCATCTCGTTCCGTATGCCTCCCTCGTAGAGGTCGCTGATCAGCACGACCACCGTCTCCGCGGGCCGGGTGATCTGCGACTGGCAGTACGCCAGCGCCCGGTTGATGTCCGTACCGCCGCCCAGCTGCACGCCGAAGAGCACGTCGACCGGGTCGTCGAGCTGGTCGGTGAGGTCGACGACCGCCGTGTCGAAGACGACCAGCCGGGTGTCGATCGACCGCATGGAGGCCAGTACCGCCCCGAACACGGAGGCGTGCACGACCGATGCCGCCATGGAGCCCGACTGGTCGATGCAGAGGACGACCTCCTTCTTCACCGACCGGGACGCCCGCCCGTAGCCGATGAGCCGTTCCGGCACCACGGTGCGGTGCTCGGGCAGGTAGTGCTTGAGGTTGGCCGCGATCGTGCGGTTCCAGTCGATGTCGTGGTGGCGGGGCCGGCCGATCCGGGCGCTGCGGTCGAGCGCGCCGGTGAGGGTGGCCCGGGTGCGGGTGGCGAGCCGCTTCTCCAGGTCCTCGACGACCTTGCGGACGACGGCCCGTGCCGTCTCCTTCGTCGTCTCCGGCATCGCCTTGCTGAGGGAGAGCAGCGTGCCGACGAGGTGGACGTCGGCCTCCACGGCGTCGAGCATCTCCGGCTCCAGCAGCAGGGAGGCGAGGCCCAGCCGGTCGATGGCGTCCCGCTGCATGACCTGCACCACGGAGGACGGGAAGTAGGTCCGGATGTCCCCCAGCCAGCGCGCCACGGACGGGGCGGAGGCCCCGAGCCCCGCCGAACGCTCCCGCCGCGTCCCCGCTCCGCCGTTCTTCCCGTAGAGCGCGCCGAGTGCCCCGTCCATCGCGGCGTCCCGTCCGGACAGCGCGCATCCGGTGCCGTCGGCCGTGTCGCCGCCGAGCACGAGCCGCCACCGCCGCAGCCGCTCCCCCGCCGGGTCCGTGTCCATCTCCGTCTCGGTGCGCTCGGTCGTCATGCGTCCACCCCCACGAGGTCGTTGTCGTCCGCGTCCGCGAGGCCGTCGTGCGCGTCCAGGCCCAGCAGGAGGCGGACCACCGGCAGCACGGCGTCCGCGCGTGCGGTGTCGAGCACGTCGGCGAAGCCGGGTACGCCCGAGCCGGCCGTCGTCACGGCGCCCCGTCCCTCCGGCCCGCGCCGGACCAGCTCGCCGAGGGTGCGGCGCACTCCCGGTTCGTACGCCGAGAAGGTGCGGCGCAGCAGCGGCAGCACGTCCGTGAACGCGTCCGCCGGTACGCCGGTCAGCCAGGCGTCGACCAGGGCGAGCAGCCGCTCGTCGTGGACGAGGAGCATCCCTCCCCCGGAGCCGCCCCCGACGAAGCCCTCGATCCAGGCCGCCGCGTCCGCCGGTGGTGTCCCGGGTGAGAGGACGAGCGCCATGTGCCGTGCCGTCTCGTCCGGTGCCAGCGCGCCGTCGTCCAGCAGGAGCCGCACGGCGCGGCCCCGGACGACGCCGGCCACCGTGTCCCGCGCGGACAGCCCCCGCAGCACCGCCTGCCAGCGGGGCCGCAGATCGGCGTGGCCGGGCGCGGGGTCGTCGCCGAGCAGGCCCACCGCGCCGTGCACGGCGTCCACGTGACGCCGCATCTCCTCGGCGGCGTCGGCGTCCAGCGCGGCACAGGCCGCGGGGAGGCCGACGAAGACGCGCTCGGCGAGTCCCGCGGCGACCTCGGCCAGCGCGCCGGTGTCGGTGCCGCGCACGTCGCCGTAGCGCAGCGCGCGGACGAGGGCGGGCAGGGCCTGGGCGAGGTGGCCGACGTCCGTGTCGAGCGCCGCCCGGTCGGTGAGGGCCCGCATGACCGTGGGGAGCGCGTCCGGCAGCGCGGCGGGCAGGCAGCGCTCGGCGAGCGCGGTGACCTCGGCGAGCCCTCCTGCGGTGACGGCGTCCGCCTCGGCCTTGGCGGTCGCGGCGGCGAGCACGGCCGTGCCCCACACCCCGGCCTCGGCCACCCGCACGGAGAGTTCGGGTTCCCAGCGCAGCCGCCAGGTCTCCCGGAACGTGCCCGTGCTGCCCCGCGATCCGGCCGGCTCTCCCCAGCCGATGCCGAGCAGCCGCAGCCGGTGCAGCAGCCTGCTGCGGCCGGCGTCGGTCTCA
>NZ_WWHX01000128.1 GCF_009862125.1 Streptomyces sp. SID5910 | reverse complement strand
CAGCTCGACGGTGTACGGGTCGTCGAGCACCGGCCGGACGAATCCCGGCGTGCCGCGCAGGGTGGTCGTCTCCGCCGCGATCGCGGCCACCAGGTCGGGCGACGGGTAGACGGCCCCGTACCGCCAGCCCTCCGGCACGCCGGCCCGTCCGGTGTGCGGGGTGTCGGGATTGACCAGGGCGAGCGATCCGGCGCCGGCGTACTGGTCGCTCCCGCCGTGGTGGAAGACCTCGACGCCGTCGGCGATGGCGGCGATGACGAAGTGCTCGTGGGTGTGCCGGACGAAGGTCTTCCGTATGTACTGGGCGCGCAGCAGATCGACGCCGGGCAGTTCGGCGTACCGCCAGTGCCGTGCCCGCTCGTCCGATCCCGCCATGGGTCCATTCTCCGGCATCCGGCCAGCCCGGCGTCGCCCGTGGCCCCGCGGGCCGTGCGGGCCGTGCGGGGGCCGCCCCGGACGGCCGTCGTCCGCCCGGCTCGGGCCGATTGTCAGTGGCGGGGTGCACGATGGATCCATGGTCAGCTCCGCACACCGAGCCCTGGACGGCTTCTCCCCCGCGACCCGCGGCTGGTTCACGGGTGCCTTCTCCGCGCCCACCGCCGCCCAGGCCGGGGCGTGGCGGGCCATCTCGGAGGGCTCGGACGTGCTGGTGGTCGCACCCACCGGTTCCGGCAAGACGCTGGCCGCCTTCCTCGCCGCCCTGGACCAGCTGGCCTCCACACCGCCGCCGGCCGATCCGAAGAAGCGCTGCCGGGTGCTGTACGTCTCTCCGCTCAAGGCCCTCGCGGTCGACGTCGAGCGCAATCTGCGCAGCCCGCTGACCGGCATCCGCCAGGAGTCCGTCCGGCTCGGCCTGCCCGAGCCCGAGGTCAAGGTCGGCATCCGCTCCGGCGACACCCCCGCCGCCGAGCGCCGGGCGCTGGCGACCCGCCCGCCGGACATCCTGATCACCACCCCGGAGTCCCTGTTCCTGATGCTGACGTCGGCCACGCGCGACGCGCTGACCGGCGTGGAGACGGTGATCCTGGACGAGGTGCACGCGGTGGCGGGCACCAAGCGCGGCGCCCATCTCGCGCTCACCCTGGAGCGGCTGGACGAGCTGCTGCCGAAGCCGGCCCGCCGCATCGGCCTGTCGGCGACGGTCCGCCCGGTGGACGAGGTCGCCCGTTTCCTCGCCCCCCGCGGCAAGGTGGAGATCGTCCAGCCGGAGTCGGGCAAGGAGTTCGACCTCTCCGTCGTCGTCCCCGTCGAGGACCTGGGAGAGCTCGGCGGCTCCCCGGTCGCCGACGGCAACGAGGGCGCCGAGCGCCCGTCGATCTGGCCGCACGTCGAGGAGCGGATCACCGACCTCGTCCAGTCGCACCGCTCCACCATCGTCTTCGCCAACTCCCGCCGCCTGGCCGAGCGCCTGTGCAACAGGCTCAACGAGATCGCGTACGAGCGGGCGACCGGCGAGCCTCTGGACGAGCACCACTCCCCCGCCGAGCTGATGGGCGGCTCGGGGGCGGCCCAGGGCGCCCCGCCCGTGATCGCCCGCGCCCACCACGGCTCGGTCTCCAAGGAGCAGCGCGCCCTCGTCGAGGAGGACCTCAAGGCGGGCCGCCTGCCCGCCGTGGTCGCCACCTCCAGCCTGGAGCTGGGCATCGACATGGGCGCCGTCGACCTCGTGATCCAGGTGGAGTCGCCGCCCTCCGTCGCCTCCGGCCTCCAGCGCGTCGGCCGCGCGGGCCACCAGGTCGGCGCGGTCTCCACGGGCGTGGTGTTCCCCAAGTACCGGGGAGACCTGGTGCAGGCCGCCGTGGTCACCGAGCGGATGCGCAGCGGCGCCATCGAAGCCCTGCGGGTCCCCGCCAATCCGCTGGACGTCCTCGCCCAGCAGCTGGTCGCGATGACCGCGCTGGACACCTGGCAGGTCGACGACCTGCTCACCACCGTCCGCCGCGCCGCCCCCTTCGCCTCCCTCCCGGAGTCGGCCTTCACGGCCGTCCTGGACATGCTCGCGGGCCGCTATCCCTCCGACGCCTTCGCCGAGCTGCGCCCGCGCGTGGTGTGGGACCGGGTCACGGGCACGGTCACCGGCCGCCCGGGCGCGCAGCGCCTCGCCGTCACCTCCGGGGGGACGATCCCCGACCGCGGGCTCTTCGGGGTCTTCCTCGCCGGCGCCGACCCCAAGAAGGGCGGCGGCCGGGTCGGCGAGCTGGACGAGGAGATGGTGTACGAGTCCCGGGTCGGGGACGTCTTCACCCTCGGCACGAGCTCCTGGCGCATCGAGGACATCACACGCGACCGGGTCCTGGTCTCCCCCGCCCCCGGTGTGCCGGGGCGGCTGCCGTTCTGGAAGGGCGACCAGCTGGGCCGCCCGCTGGAGCTGGGCCGCGCGCTGGGCGCGTTCCTGCGCGAGGTCGGTTCCCTCAGCGCGGAGGACGCCCGGCTGCGCCTGGTCACCGCGGGCCTGGACGCCTGGGCCGCGGACAATGTGCTGGCGTATCTCGACGAGCAGCGCGAGGCCTGCGGGCACGTGCCCGACGACCGCACCATCGTCGTGGAGCGCTTCCGGGACGAGCTGGGCGACTGGCGCGTCGTGGTCCACTCGCCCTTCGGCGCCCAGGTGCACGCCCCCTGGGCACTGGCGCTGGGCGCCCGCCTGTCCGAGCGGTACGGCATGGACGCCCAGGTCATGCACGCCGACGACGGCATCGTGCTGCGCCTGCCGGACGCCGATCTGATGAGCCTCGACCTGCTCGACCAGGAGCCGTCGAAGCCCGGCCTGGAGTACGAAGCCGAGCAGGCGCCCGTCGGCGCGGCCGACGTCGTCTTCGACAAGGGTGACGTCGACCGCGTCGTCACCGACCAGGTGGGCGGGTCGGCCCTGTTCGCGTCCCGTTTCCGGGAGTGCGCCGCCCGCGCGCTGCTGCTGCCGCGCCGCAGTCCGGGCAAGCGCACCCCGCTGTGGCAGCAGCGCCAGCGCGCCGCGCAGCTGCTGGAGGTGGCGAGCGAGTACGGCTCGTTCCCGATCGTCCTGGAAGCGGTCCGCGAGTGCCTCCAGGACGTCTTCGACGTGCCCGGCCTGGTCGAGCTGATGGGCGACGTCGAATCACGCAAGGTGCGCCTGGTCGAGGTCACCACCCCGGAGCCGTCCCCGTTCGCCCGCTCCCTGCTGTTCGGATACGTCGCCCAGTTCCTGTACGAGGGCGACTCGCCGCTCGCCGAGCGCCGGGCCGCCGCGCTGTCGCTGGACTCCCGGCTGCTGGCCGAGCTGCTCGGCCAGGCGGAGCTGCGCGAGCTGCTCGA
>NZ_WWHX01000127.1 GCF_009862125.1 Streptomyces sp. SID5910 | reverse complement strand
GGCGAGGTCGGTATCGGGGTCGGGGTCGGCGGCATCGGGGGCGGGGTGTGGTGCGGCCGGGGCACCATCGGCCGGCCGGCCGTCTGCGGGACGGTGGTGCCGGTGTACGGCGTCGCCGGGGCCTGCGGATAGCCGTACCCCGGTGCCGGGGCCTGCCGCGGTGCGTAGCCGCCGCCGTACCGGAGCTGGTGGAAGTGGCGGACGTCGGCGGCCAGGTAGTACGCCAGCGCGGCCACGAGCGTGCCCAGCAGCAGGGCCATGCCGGTCCAGCCGGCCGGGGTGTGGATCTCGTCGCCGGGTTCCGTGCCGATGAGGACGAGGGCGAGCACGTCCGCGGCCGTCGCGGCCACGAACAGGCCCCAGTCCAGGGGCTTGCGCGTCACGATGGCCAGCCGCAGCAGCATCGACCAGGCGAGGATGCCGATGGTCATCACGGAGAGGGCCACGAACAGCACGCGCAGCAGGATCAGCCAGCCCGTCGCGGGTGGCTGCTTCACCGGCGGCTGATAGCCGTGGCCATGCATGGCTGCTCCTGGTACCTGGGACGGGGACCGACGTTGTCGGCATCGAGCGTATAGGCCGACACGGACAACCGGCCCCGGGTTGTACCGAACCGTTGTCGTGCTGGTCACTTCCCGTGCCCGGGGCCTCAGTCGGGGGCGACCGTGCCGTCCGTCAGGCCGTCGTACATGCCGCGTACGAGCTGCTCGCCGAGGCGGCCCGCGTGCCTGAGCGCCCGCTCGAACTCGTCGAGGGCGCGGAAGCGGGCGCCGTAGCGGCGCTGTGCCTCCAGCGGGAGCCGGGGGAGCTGGAGGCGGCGCACGTCGAGGCGGGTGGCGGTGGAGGCGTAGCTGCTGGCCTGCCGGTTGTTGGCGGTGCCGCGCAGGAACCCGGCGAGGAACCAGGGGTCCAGCGCGGCCGCGTCGGGGCGCAGCAGGACGAGGTGGCGGCCCAGGGCGGCGCCGGCGGTGGCGTCGTCGACGACGCGGGCGACGGAGTCGCCGCCGAGGACCGGCAGGACGACGTCGCCCGCCTCGGTGAGCACGGGTTCCTCGTCGCTCTCCGGGAGGGTGCCGGAGGGGGCGGTGCCGGCGAGGACGTCGAGGTCGGTGAGGACGGGCACGCGCGCGTGGCCGCCGTTGGTGCCGGTGCGCATCGTCAGGGCGCCGCCGCGGGCGAGTTCGCCGACGGTGGTGAGGGGCCAGCGGGGCGCGGCCGGTGCGGTGCCGGCGGGCGGTGGGGTGAGGTCGGCGGCCAGGCGCAGGGTCTCGCCGAGGCGTTCGCGGACGTCCGTGAGCTGTTCGGCGCCGTCGGCGGCCGTGGGCGGCGGCAGATGGCGGGCCGGGGCGAGGTCGACGTCGTCGTCGAGGAGTTCGATGACGGGCAGGGAGCGGGCCAGGCCCGGGCGTTCGGTGAGGTGTCCGGCGCGGTCGAAGTCCCGCCACGCGTCGAGGACGGCCTCGCGCACGGCCCGCCAGTCGGGCCCGCCGCGTCCCTCGCCGGCGAACTGCCCGGCGTCGGCGAGCAGTACCTCGGGCTGCGCGGGTGCCTTCTCGGGGCGGCGCAGCACCCACAGGTGGAGCGGGAGGTTGTACGGGGGTGCCGCGCCGGCCGGCAGGGCGACGACGGCCCGCAGCGCGCCCCGGCGCAGCAGACCGGCGCGGATACGGCGCCCCGAGCGGCGGGAGGCGGCGGCGGGCGGCATGAGCAGGACGGCCGTGCCGCCGTCCCTCAGCCGGGCCAGCGCGTGCTGCACCCAGGCCAGCTCGGACTCGGTGCGGGCCGGGAAGCCGTACTCCCAGCGGGTGTCGTAGGCGAGTTCGTCGTGTCCCCAGTTGCGCTCGTTGAACGGCGGGTGGCACAGGACGGCGTCGGCGCGCAGCTCGGGGAAGGCGTCCGCGCGCAGGGTGTCGCCGGCGGCGATGCGTACGGCGGCGGTGGTGCTCAGGGCGAGGCGCAGTCCGGTGAGCGCGGCCAGTTCGGGGGCGCTGTCCTGGCCGTACAGCTCCTGTCCGGGGTGGGCGTCGGCCGCGCGGAGCAGGGTGCCGGTGCCGCAGGCCGGGTCGAGGACCGTGCGGGCGGGGCCGGCGAGTTCGGCCATCAGCTCGGCGAGCTGGGGCGGGGTGAGGGTGTACTGCCGCGGGTTGGCGTCGAGGTGTCGGCCGAGCAGGAACTCGTACGTCTGGCGTGCGCCCTGGGCCGCGGCGAGTTCGGCGGCGCCGCGCAGGAGCGGGACGGAGGGCAGCAGCCGGGGGCTGATCGGGGTGGGGACGGTGCGGTCGCGGCCGGTGCCGAAGCGGGGGGTGAGCACCTGGTCGAGCGCGGCGGGCAGCAGGGCGGCGAGGCGCTCGTCGGAGCCGGCGCTCATCTCCAGCCAGTCGGTGGGGCGGTCGTGGATGAGCAGGAGGACGCAGCCGGCGTGGGTGAGGGCGGTGACGGGGCCTTCGGGGTGGCCGGCGAGCTGCTGCCAGACGCGTTCGCGCAGGGGGACCTCGGCGAGCTTGCCCTGGCCGCGCAGCCAGTCCTCGACCTCGGCGAGGGCGAAGGAGGGGCTGGTCTCGGTGCCGCCGACGGGCTTGGGGAAATCGGCGTGCCGGCGGCGCCAGTTGCTCACGGCCGCGCGGCCGACACCGGCGAGCCGTGCGATTCCGGCGGCGGTCACTTCAGTCGCGTTGTCCTGCACCGGTGCGGCTCCCCTCGTCCCTGTGTGGCGACGAGCATAGCGAGGTGGTGTGGATCGACGCATTCACGGCCGTGTACTCGGCTTGCTCTGTGAACTTGGTTGACTCGGTTCACAGAGTCTGTTCTTATTGACCTCGCCAACGAGCGAACCGCCGAACAGGAGGCGGTCGCCGCACGGGAGGGGACACAGCCATGGGCATGAAGGGCAAGGTCGCGCTGGGCGCCGTCGTGGGGATCGTCGTCATCGGAGCCGTCTCGGCGACCTCCGGCGGCGACGACGGCGGGTCCGACGGCAAGAGCTCTTCGGCGTCCGCCGGGCAGCAGTCCGGTGGCGAGAAGGACGCGGGTTCGACCGGGGGGACGGACACGGCGGAGGCGGAGAAGAAGGCCGCGATCGGGGGAGACGGCGACTTCGAGGTCGGCTCGGACGTCAAGCCCGGCACCTACCGCACCACCGGCAACACGGACGGCATGTGCTACTGGGAGCGCGCCAAGGACGCCTCGGGTGAGCTGGACGCGCTGCTGGCCAACGACAATGTGACCGGCACCGGTTACGTCACCGTCAAGGCCACCGACAAGTTCTTCAAGTCGAACGGCTGCGGCGACTGGGAGGCCGTCGACCCGAAGGCGAAGGGCACTCCCGCCTCGAAGATGTCCGGGGAGGGCGGCATGTTCGCGGTCGGCACCGACATCGCCCCCGGCACCTACAAGTCCACGGGCAACACGGACGACATGTGCTACTGGGAGCGCGCCAAGAACGCCGACCACTCGCTCGAGTCGATCATCGCGAACAACAACGTCTCCGGCACGGCGGTCGTGCGGATCAGCGCCTCGGACGCCTACTTCAAGACGGTCGGCTGCTCGGACTGGCAGAAGACCGGCTGACCCGCCCCTCCCCCAACGCCTCGCCCCACCGAACCACCCCCAGCACCACCAAGGAGCCCTCATGCGGCGCACCACTCTCGTCGCCCTCTGCCTCGCCGCCACGGCCACCGCCGCCCTCACCGGCTGTCAGTCCGACCAGGACGACAAGGGGGCCGGCGGGTCCGGCGCCCCGGCCTCCGCGTCCGCGTCGAAGCCGGCGCAGCCGTCCGCGCCCGCCGACCCGTTCGCCGGACTGACCGGGGCGCAGATCGCCGACCGGGCCGTCGAGGCCACCAAGGGGGCGCGCTCGCTGCGCATGGCCGGTGACGTCCCCGACGACGAGAGCGGCGGCACCATCCGGATCGACCTGGCCATGGACCGGCAGGGCGAGTGCGCCGGCACGATGAGCCTGGACGGCCAGGGCCGGGCCGAGCTGATCAAGACCGGCGGCACGCTCTACATGAAGTACGACGAGAAGTTCCTGCGCGCCCAGAGCGAGGGCGAGCCGGCCGCCGACACCGACGCGGCCGTGGCGATGCTGGCCGGCAAGTGGACCAAGATGGCCGCCACCGGCCAGGACGCCAAGGACCTGGCGGGCTTCTGCGACCTGGACTCGATGCTCGGCGAGATGGAGAGCTCCGGCCAGGACGTGACGCGCGGCAAGGCCGCCACCGTCGGCGACAGGCCCGCGCTCGTCCTGCACGAGAAGGACGGCGCGGACCGCAACACGCTGTACGTCGCCACCGAGGGCAAGCCGTACCTGCTGCGCTTCGACAGCGCGTCCCCGACGGACCCCGGCACGATGACCTTCAGCGCGTACGACGAGCCGGTGGCCGCGAAGGCGCCCTCCGGTCAGGTCCTGGACCTGGACGCGCTGGGCGGCTGACGCCGGTGCCGGACCACGGGGGCGGTCAGACGCCGAAGGCGCCGGCGTAGCGGATGGTGCCGGTGGGCACCGGGCGGGAGTCGTCCAGGGCCATGGCCATCATGGCCTCGTCCGGCACCTCGAAGGGGGCGCGGACGCCGAAGCGGGAGGCCGGGGTGAAGCCGAACCGCGGGTAGTAGCCGGCGTGCCCGAGGACGAGGACGAGGTTCTCGCCCAGGGCGCGGGCGGCGTCCAGGGCGGCGCGAACGGCCACGGAGCCGGCGCCGGTGCGCTGGTGCGCGGGCAGTACGGCGCACGGGGCCAGGGCGAGGGCGGGTTCGCCGTCGACGTGGCAGCGGGTGAGCAGGGCATGAGCGACGAGGGTGCCGTCGGGGGCCTGGGCGACCAGGGACAGGCCCTCGATCCAGGCGTCCGGGTCGGCGCGCAGGGCGTCGACGAGGTCGGCCTCCTCGGCGGTGGGGAAGGCGGCGAGGACGATGCCGCGGATCGCGGCGACGTCGGCGGCGGTCTCGGCGCGGGCGGTCCAGGTGGTCATGGGGGTTCCGTTCTCAGGCGCGGGGAGGGCCGGGGCGGCCCACGCGCTGGAGCGTAGGTGCCCGGCGGCTCGAAACCGAGCGCGTTTCCCCGACCCACCGGGCCCGGGTCAGCCGCCGCACTGTCGCAGCATGGCCTGCCGGTCCGGCGCGGTCACCGCGAGCTCGTACTTGACGGCGACCTGGGCGAACCGGACGGCGTACGCGCACCGGATGCCCTTGCTCGGGGGCAGCCAGGAGGCGGGCCCGGAGTCGCTCTTGGACGAGTTGGCCCGGCCCTCGACCGGGATCAGGTTGAGCGGGTCGTTCGCCAGCTGCCTGCGCTTGCTCTCCGGCCACCGCGAGGAGCCCAGCTGCCAGCTGTACGACAGCGGCACGACATGGTCGATCTGGACCTCGCTCGCCTTCTGCTTGCGCCACTCGATCGTCGTGCCGGTGTACGGGTCGTGCAGCGTCATCGCGATGACCACGCAGTTGGAGCCGGAGCGGAAGCGCACCTCCTCGCCGTCGCGCTTCAGCAGGTCGTTGCGGGTGTCGCAGCCGTTCCTCGCCAGCGGCACACCGTCCGCGGTGTCCATCCAGGCGTAGCCGAACTCGTCCCGGTCGTAACCGGTCTTCGGGCCGCGCCCCTTGGTCTTCAGGCTCTCGATGAGCTTGCGGGCCGCGGCCCGGTCGGTGTCGGCGGCGACCGGGCCGAGGCCGGGCTCGGTGCCGTCC
>NZ_WWHX01000126.1 GCF_009862125.1 Streptomyces sp. SID5910 | reverse complement strand
GGGGGGGGGGGGGGGGGGGGGCACAGGTCGCCCTCATACCGTGGCGGAATGACCCAATAGGTGCCCGGTGGCTGTTGGCGGTCGAGGCGGGGAACCCCAAGGTAAGTACCGAGCCCGAAGCAGCTTGCGATGTCGTCGTACGCCCAGACCAGAGCAGCGTGACCCTGGATCAGCGCGTAGTACGTCCCGCCGGCGCCCCGGCGGTCGTAGTTGACCGATCCGCCGAGCAACTCGCCCAGTGCCACGGCCACCTCATCCCGGTCGTCGGTCCGCACGGCGGCGTGAACGACGTGCGCGGCCATGCGTACGGCCGCGAACCGTTCGCCGAGCGGCACCAGCGCAACGCCCTGCGTCGCCCACTCCCGCCGGACCCGCTCCGGATCCCGATCAGCACGAGCGAGCCACTCGGCGATCGCGTGGTCCAGAGCTTCCTGTGTGAACACCGGCTTCCTCCTGCTGTCCGCCACAGCTGGATACGCCGTTCAGGGTTCACCAAGTCGTCAGGTGCATCTAGGACTTCGAGAGGTCACTGAAAGGACTTCCACAGGGCCTGAATAGCACCCCATGGGTGACTGGGTACCTGATACCGGCCTTGCTGTGGCAAGCTTTGCGCAGTCGTCCCCAGGAGGTCCCCGTGTCCAGGCCGACAGGAAACGTCCGGCTCAAAGCCGCCCGTGTGGCCGCCGGGTTCAACTCGCAGCAGGACCTGGCCGATGCCCTCACGGAGCATGCGAAGCACATGGGCATCCGTGGCCTGTCCATCGGCGCACGGCAGGTCCGCCGCTGGGAGTCGGAGAACCCGCCCTGGCCGCAGCCGGACTGTCAGAGAGTGCTTGTGCATCTGCTCGGCCAGAGCCTGGAAGCGCTCGGGTTCGTGCCGCCGTGGGGCTCCGAGGGTCCGGTGCCCGACCCCGTGCGCCGCACGCTGATCGCCGGGGGAGCGGTGGCCCTGGGATTGGCCGTATCAACTGGCAGAGCCGTTGCGGTCTCTCAGCCGGCGACCGCTGGAGCGGACTTCGAGGCGGTCACCAGGTCCCATCGCAGGCTCTACTGGTCGGTGGCACCGGCGAAGCTCCACCCAGCCGTCATGGCACACGCCACGTTGGGCTGCGTGCTGCTCCCGGAGGCGGCGGACACCACACGCCGCGTGATCGCGGCCGCGCTGGCTGAGACGTACCTTCTGGCGGGCAGGATCGAGTTCTTCGATCTCCGCGAACCGGAGGCCGCTCACGAGACACTTCTCCTTGCTCTACAGGCTGCGGGCGAAGCCGACGATCCGCTGCTCGGCTCGGCGATCATCGCGCATATGGCCTTCATCCCCGGCTGGGCGGGAGACCGTGAGTCAGCGCTGGAGCGCATGATCGCGGCGCACACCTATGCGCGCCGTGCCCCCGCGTCCGCGGAGTTTCTGGCCTGGCTGGATGCGGTGGAGGCCGAATGTGAGACCAGGTGCGGCGACACCCGCACAGCCCTGCATCTGATCGGCCACGCGGAAGACGTACTGGAGGAGGGCAACGAGTACGCGTCACCCGCGTGGATGGACTGGTTCTCACCGGCCAGGCTCGCGGCCTTCAAGGGCAACACTCAGCTCCTCGCCGGACATCTCCCGCAGGCCCGTCAGGCACTGCTGGAGTCACTGGACGCCATGACGCCCGCCGACGACAAGCAGCGCACTGTCGTCTTCGGTGACCTGGCGGCCGTGGAAGCCGTGTCCGGGAACCCGGCGGCGGCCTGCGAGTACGCGGGTAAGGCCCTCGATCAACTGGCCGTCACCTGGTACGCGACCGGCATGGACCGCGTACGCGAAGTCCGCCGGGCGCTCGCCCCCTACCAGCACGAGCGTTGCGTCCGTGACCTGGACGACCGCCTCTACGACTGGTCGACCACGGTCAGCGTCCTGCGCCGTTGAACTGGGCAATTCTGGCGGGCAGGTCGGCGAGGTTATCGATGCGGAAGGTCGGCAACTCCGTGGCATCGGGGCTGTCCCATTGGATGGTGGCCCACGGCCCGCGGCGCACCAGTGCGGTGAGCATGCCCGCATCGCGGGCCGGCCGGATGTCGTTGTCGCAGCGATCGCCTACGTAGAGGATCTCGCCGGCCTCGGCAGGCACGGCCTCGGCGACGCGCTTGAAGAACTCCGGGTCGGGCTTACTGGCCCCCCAGTCGTCGGAGGTACCGATCAGGTCGACGTCTTCGGAGAACAGCTCCCGCAGGATCTGCCCCGCCCGGACCGTCTGGTTCCCTGCGATCCCCAGCCACAGTCCGTCCGACCGGAGCTGTCCGAGAGAGGTGCGAACCTCCGGGTACAGATCGTCTTCGCCGAACGTCTCGGGCTGCCCCGCGGCGGCCCTCTTCTCACGCTCTTCGTAGAGATCGAACCCAGGCCGGAACTCCTGGAACGTCTCACGGTAGTCACGGCCCTGGGCGATCACCGCACCGAACATCGCATGGAACGTGTGCCGGGGCACGCCGAGCCAGTCGGCCCAGGTCCCGTACTCACGGGTCTCGTCGACCAGACACTCACCTACGTCGAAGACGACTGCGCGAATCATGGGGGCAGGGTACAG
This sequence comes from Streptomyces sp. SID5910, assembly GCF_009862125.1. Taxonomy (GTDB): domain Bacteria; phylum Actinomycetota; class Actinomycetes; order Streptomycetales; family Streptomycetaceae; genus Streptomyces. Next base: position 6,736 of record NZ_WWHX01000126.1, on the reverse strand, counting down.
AGGTACTCCAGACAGTCGATGAGGTGGAGCTCTGGGGGAAGTCTCCTTGGCACGTTGAGTGGGGTCTGTCTCCCATCTGGTACCGACGGGCCCGCTGGCGTTGTCATTGGGATTGCCCACGCGCGCCCATGACAGCTCGTTAGGTCGAAGCCTAAGATCATTGGGCAGCTCCCCCCCCGGGGCTGCACCGAATCGATCGCTCGCATCTGGACGGTTTCTGTGACTAGCGCCTATGAGTCGGACCCCATATTTGAGACGGTCCCGCGACAACTTTCCAATCTTGTCCGATTTTCTTGATGAACGCCTCGAAACGATTGTTCAGCTAATTGAAGGAGTTACGGGCCGTCAATTGCAAAAGGAGTAGGGGGTGTGCCCCTCGCGTACCACGCCTCCCGGCCCACGGACTCGAATTAACTAGCCTGAAGGGCCGAATACGTCCACACGTCGGCCGGGAGTTCGTGCTTCAGGCGCCAGGCGATCGCCATCGGCTTGCTGCCGGTGTGGCTTTCGTAGGTCGCCGGGCCGAGGAGCATCCAGGGCTGGGACTTTCCTATGTCGCTGTTCTTGTAGCGCCGCATGAACAGGAGGACGTGACTTCCGCGCTGCACATGCTGCTGGTAACGCATGCCGGTGCGCGAGTCGGCGGCCGTCGCGTTCTGGGACTCCCAGTGGTAGAGGGTCGGGCTCAGCGCGTAGTCCTTGTACCGAACCGTGGGGGAGAAGTCCTTCTCGTTCTTCTCCTGAGTGATGAGCAGGGCATCCGTCTGAAGCTCGTCGACCCACTGCACGCCCTGCGCGAAGGACCGGGGCATCTGGCCACCCATGCGGGCGACGCCGAGGGCAGCGAGTATCTCCGAGCGGTTGTACGCGCTGTGGACCTTGAGCGGGATGTGGCCGAGCGGGCCGGTCAGCGGGATAGGCAGGTGGTCGGCCTGTCCCATCACGTAGGACAGCAACTGCTGGAGCTCGTCACGGACCGCTTGCTGCTCACGCAGCGACTCCAGCCCCTCCTGGTAGCTGGTGAACCCGCCGGCGTTGTCCCAGAGGTTGAAGAACAGCATGCGGGCATACGTCTGGTCCGTCGGTCCCAACTCGTCGTAGCGTGGGGCATCGTCTGCGAGAAGGCGGAGGTAGGCCTGCGCGCGTTCCGGATCGTCCACGTGGAGGAACGCGTGGGCTCGCTTGAGCAGAGCCGCTTCGCCCTGCGGCCCTGATGCCTCCAGCGCGTCGGCCCGGCGGAGAACGGTCGTCCAGGAGTTGTCGCCCTTGTACAGCTCCTTGATCTCTCGGCGGCTCTCCCGGAGGTAGTCGGCGAGGCGCAGAGTGCTGTACTCCTTGACCTCCTTCACCAGCGTCTTCACCGTGGCGCCCAGCTGGGTACGGATGTTGTCGAGGACGAGGTCCTTCGACTTGCCTTCCAGGATGATCTGGGAGCCGGACGGAAGCTGCGGGAAGTCTCGCTCGATGTGCTCGACCAGTCGGTTCCGGGAGAGGTTGGTCAGGGCTCGGAACTGTTCCTCGAAACGGAACTCCGCCCGGTGCTGGCCGATGAAATCAAGCACGGTGAGCACGGGCTTGGTCTCCGTGCGCCGCAGCCCCCGCCCCAGTTGCTGAAGGAAGACGGTGGCGCTGTTGGTGGGGCGCAGCAGGAGGAGGGTGTCGACATCCGGGATGTCGAGCCCTTCGTTGAACAGGTCCACCGAGAAGATGACCTGAAGCTTGCCGTCCCGCAGGTCGGTGAGCGCCCGGGCGCGCACATCGGCGGGCGACTCACTGTCGAGGGCCACAGCCGCGAAGTTGGCCTTGCGGAAGAAATCTGCCATGTAGTGGGCGTGCGCCTTGGTGACGCAGAAGCCGAGCGCACGCATGGCTCCGGGATCGGAGACCTTGTCCCGGATCTGCTTGACGACGATGCGTGCGCGGGCGTCGTTGCCCGTGAAGAGGTTCCCGAGCTCCTGATCGGCGTACGAGCCCTTCTGCCATCCGAGGTTCGTCAGGTCGGTGCCGTCGGGAATGCCGAAGTAGTGGAACGGACACAGCAGGTCGTTCTCCAGCGCTTCCCAGAGCCTCATTTCGGCTGCGATGCGGCTCTCGAAGAACTCGTCCTGCACATTGCGCCCGTCCATCCGCTCCGGAGTGGCGGTCAGACCCAGCAGTTCCTTCGGCGTGAAGTGGTCGATCACCCGTCGGTAGGTGGAGGCTGTGGCGTGGTGGAACTCGTCAATGACGATGACGTCGAAGTGGTCCGGGGACAACTGCTCCAGTCTTTGGACGTTGAGTGACTGCACACTGGCGAAGACGTGGTTCCATTCGCGCGGATCCGCACCACCGTGCAGCAGCTCACCGAATGAGGCGTCATCCAACACCTCACGGTAGGTGCGCAGGGACTGCTTGAGGATTTCCTTGCGATGCGCCACGAACAGCAGCCTCGGCCGACCACTGGTCGACTCCCTGCACAGACGGCGGTAGTCGAGAGCGGCCATCACGGTCTTCCCGGTGCCCGTCGCCGCGACGAGCAGGTTGCGGTGCCGTCCGCGGATCTCACGCTCAACGTTCAGCCGTTCCAGCATGTCCCGCTGGTGCGGGAAGGGACGCACCTCCAGGCCGGAGAGGTTGATCTTCAGGTCCGTGGTCGACGTCGACCCACTCGCCTGGGCCAGTGCCTCGTCGAGACGCTGGCCGTGCAGGTCGGGGTCGTATGTCTCGAAGGCCGTGTCGTTCCAGTACGCGTCGAAGGTCGCCTCGAACTTGTCGAGCACCGCGGGGGTGGCCACGGATGACAGCCGTACGTTCCACTCCAGGCCGTCGAGGAGCGCGGCTCGGGACAGGTTGGAGCTGCCCACGTACGCCGTGTCGAAGCCCGTCCCACGACGGAAGAGCCACGCCTTGGCATGGAGCCGCGTCGAGCGGATCTCGTAATTGACCTTGACGGTGGCGCCGAAGTCGCGCACGAGCCGGTCGAGCGCGCGGCGGTCGGTGGCGCCCATGTAGGTCGTCGTGATGACCCGGATCGGTACGCCCCGCTTCTTGGCGGCACGCAGGGAGTCTTCCAGGACACGAATGCCGTACCACTTCACGAAGGCGCACAGCAGATCGATGCGGTCTGCCGTGGCCAGCTCCGCTCTCAGCTCGGATCCCAGGCTCAGGTCCTCGGGCGAGTTGGTGAGCAAGGACGTCTCGGAAAGCGGAGTGAGCGGACGGATCGCGTAGGCGCCCGGGGCCTCCTGCTCGGCGAGGGCCAGCAACTGCCGAGGCCCCTCGACGATGGGGCCGATCGCTTCTGTGCCGTTCTGGCCACCGGTGCTCGCGGCCAGGGACTCCAGGATTCGGTTCGCGAAGGGAACCTGCTGGTCGGACGGGAGCTGGCCGAGGTGACGAGCCACCATCTCCCCGACATGCCGCGCCAGTACATGAGGCGAGGACTCCGCACTGACCTCTGCGTCGATGGCCTTCCACCCCATGGCCTCGAGTTGCTTCAGCTCGTCACGCACGTCCTCCGTGATCAGCTTCTCGTAGACCCCCGAGACCGGCTCGGCCAGCTCCCCCGCGTCTCCCACCAAGACCCCCTCGGTCACACGTCGATGTGCCCTAGTTCTAACAGGAGCCACTGACAAGCTCGGCATCGCGGCCGGAGCGGTGAGTGTCCTATTCCGGCGACCACCTCCTGCGAAGCCCTGTCCGTCCCCGTTGCCGTCGGGTTCAATGGGGCCCCGCGATCAGGCCGTGTCTGGAGGGGGCAGAGCGTGAGTGGAGCGTCGCCGTCGGGTGGGGTGCCGCCGATGCCGGGGGAGCCGCCGGCTCCTGGGCCCGGGGCTCCGGTTCCGCCGTTACCCGCGCCGAGCCCGCCGCCCGGACCGGCACCGGATCCCGCGCCGAGCCCCACCCCCGGCCCCACGCCGCCCCCCGGCCGCCGGCTCGGGGACGTTGCCGCGCTCGTGTCGGCCGGGGCTGCCGTGGTCGGTTTGTTGCTCGGGTTCTTCGGGTTGCCGACCGTCGTCGACTCGCCCACCGCGCAGTCGGTGACCGCCACCGCCACCGTGACGGCGACCGCCACCGCGACCGTCACGGCCCGCGCCGAACCGCCCGGCGCGGACGCCGAGTCATCGGCGGAGCCCTCCGCCGCGTTGCCGACCGGGGACGTGCCGCTGACCGACATCACGCCGCTCAGCGGGATGTACAGCAACTGGGAGCTCAAGCCCGTCGTCATGGGCGGGCAGCGCTTCGACAGTGCCCTCACCACCGAGCCCGGCTGGTTCGAGAGTGTCGGCTGGAGCATCAACGAGCACTACAAGAGCCTCACCGTCACCGTCGGTCTGGACGACAACACCGCGGCGTATCCGGTCACCGTGGCCTTCAAGGCCGGGCAGGACGGCGAGAAGACGCTCAAGACCGCGACCGCGCAGATCAACCGGCCCGTGAAGGTCACCGTGGATCTGACCGGCGTCGCCATCCTCCATGTCGAGGCCGTTCAGGCCGACGGGAATTCCTCGGTCGTCGCGCTCGGCGATGCGATGTTGCACCAGTCCTGACGGAGGGGGAGCGGGGTAGCTCAGCTGCGGGTGTCCTCCGTCACGTACCCCGCCAGCCCGTCCAGCAGCATGCCGCTGCCCTGTTCCGCCATGTTCCGTTCCTCCGCCGTGTCGCAGGTCTGGCTGAGGGTGATCTCCGTGCGGGCCGGGCCCCGTTCCGTGAGTTGCAGGGTCATCGTGACCTGGTCCGGGCGGCCGGGGAGGTCCATGCCGAGGACCAGGCGGCTGGGCTCGGTCACCTCCACGTACGAGCCGGTCAGCGGGAACGCGTCGCCGTCCGGGGTGAGCATCGTGGCCTTCCAGGCGCCGCCCGGGCGTACGTCCATCTCGACGGAGCCCGGGGCGGCGTGGGCCCACGGGGCGTACTGCTCCGGGGTGGTCCAGGCCCGCCAGACTCGGGCCACCGGAGCGTCCAGGGTCCGGGTCAGGGTGTAGGAGAAGCCGTCGGCGGCCGGGGTCTGGTCGGTGCTGCTCATGGGGGCTCCCTCGGTCAGGGCCTCACGCCTCGCGTGCGGCCGGGCACCCGTGTAGACGTCCGCCGGTGCGGAATCTCATCGGTCCGGCGAGAGCCCTTCCGGCAGCACCCCGGCCCGTCACGCCCCCGTCCCGTGGCACTCCCCGTACGTCCGGCCCGAGCCGCACCAGCACCCCGCGCCCCGCTGCGGCGGCCACGCCACCGCGCGGCCCCGGGCCGCCAGGGTCGTCGCGTACTGCGGGAGCAGCGTCGCGTCGGACGGGGACGCGCCCTCCGAGGCCGCGAACGCCTCGTACGACGGGACCGTGCCCGGTACGACGCCCAGGTTCGGCGTGCCCGACGAGGCGAGTTCGCGCAGGGCCGCCTCTATCGTCGTCAGGTGCTCCTCGTAGGACGGGTACTCCTCGGACAGGGACGGGTACGCCTCCAGCAGCTCCGTCAGTTCGCCCGCCGGCCAGTGCAGCATGGCCACGGGGAAGGGGCGGGACAGGGCCTCGCGGTACGCGCCCAGCTCGGCGCGCAGGCGGGAGATCTCCGCCTCCAGGTCGGCCGGGTCGTCCGAGCCGAGGGACCAGACGCGCTTCGGGTCGTGCAGCTCGTCCAGGGACACCGGCATCGTGTGCAGGGTGTCCGCCAGGCGGTCCCAGTCGTCGTGGGGGGCGCCCAGCATGCGGCGTACGCGGTGACGCCCGTAGAGGAGCGGATGCGTGGAGTACGGCGGTTCGGCCACGTCCGTCAGGAGCAGGCGGGCGCCCTCCGTGAAGGTCTCCTGGGCCGCCTCCAGCTCGTCGTGGGACTCCAGGGCCTCGGCCACGATCACCCAGGGCGCCGGGTCGCGCGGGGCGGTCGTGCGGACGCCCTCGATGATCGCCCTGGCCTCCGCCTCGTGGCCGTACTCCCACAGGTTCGACGCCTTGAGGGCGCGTACCAGGGGCGGGTTCTCCAGCCCGTCCGGCGAGGACAGCAGGCGGTCGTAGAGCTTGGTCGCGGAGGGGCGGTCGCCGGACAGCTCCAGGTGGGCCGCGGCGCGCACCAGGAGCGCCTCGGCGTCCTCCGGGTACAGGCCGGCGGTCCGCTCCAGGCGGGCGGCTTCGGCGGTGTGGTCGACGTTTTCGGCAGGCGTGTCGGGGCGCATGGGTGACACCGTACTGCCGAGAGGTGACGAAGGTCAGGGCCCCGCAGGTCAGAAGCGGTACCGGCTCCCCGCGGGCAGCAGGGTCGCGATGCGGATCAGGACCGCCGTCAGCGTCCCGGCCCACAGCAGCACGCCGAGCCACATGCCGAGCACCGCCGTCCGGTAGCGGTCCGGCGAGTCCAGGACCACGCTCTCGGGGGCGCCGGGGAGGTGGCGCAGGTGGACGCGGGTGCCCTGGGCGATCCGGTGGGCGTCCGTCGTGTCGGGGAGCGGGTACTCGTGCTCGCTGCCGTCGTCGTCGGTCCAGCGGACCACCAGGTGCAGCGTCGGGTACGTGCCCTCGCGGGACGCGACGTGGTCGGTCACCACACCCTCGGCACGCCGGCCCAGGCTGCGCGCCACATGCTCGGTGAACGCCGTCCTCGCCTCGACGGCCGTGAGCGCCAGTCCGCCGAGGAAGGGTATGAGGGCGAAGAGCCAGTACGTGGTCATGGACGCAGAGCCTATGGCGGTCCCCGGCGGCGAAGAGGGCGCCTCCCCCGGCCTGGCACGCCCGGGGGCGGGGCCCAGGCACCGGGGACGGACACCCCCACCCCC
>NZ_WWHX01000125.1 GCF_009862125.1 Streptomyces sp. SID5910 | reverse complement strand
CAGCGCCCGCGTCACCGCCTCCGCACGGCCGAGCCGCGCCCCGTGCCGCACATGCTCCTCGTACCGCTCGTCGCCCAGCTGCTCCCGCGCCGTCGCCTCGCACAGCTCGTGCGGCGCGTTGTAGTAGGCCGAGCCGAACAGCGGCAGCCCCACCGACGGCCACATCCGCCCCGCCGCCCCCTGGAGCACCGCGGCCTCCGCGGCGTCGCCCTCCGCCGCCGTGACCAGGGCCAGCAGCTCCAGCGCCAGCACCGAACCGAGCTGGTCCCGGAAGCGGTGGGCGCCCGCCAGACAGTCGGTCAGCAGCTCACGGGCGCGCACCGGATCGCCCTCGCTCCACGCCGCGTACGCCAGCACGTACAGCGCGTACCCCCGGGCCCAGCGCTCGCCGTGGTCCTCGCACACCTGGCGCACGTCCTCGCACAGCCGCACCGCGTCCGGCAGATCGCCCTGGAACGCCCGGGTCATCGCCAGCTCCACCTGGCCCATCAGCACATTGGTGTTGAGCTCGCCGATCTGCCGGTAACGGCGCAGCGCCGACCGCAGCAGCGTCTCCGCGCGCGCCATGTCGTCCGAGACCAGCGCCAGACACCCGGTGCGGTGCTCCGCGTACGCCACCGCCGTCGGGTTCTCGGACCGCTCGGCCTCCTCCCGGCACTCGTGGAGCGCCGCCAGCGCGGGCACGGTGTCGCCCTGGAGGATCGCCACGTAGCCGAGCACCCACAGCGCCTTCAGCCGGGACTGCTCGCCCGCCGGCCCCTCCACGTCCAGCCGCACCGCCTGCTCCAGCCAGCGCCGTCCCTCCGACAGCCGCCCGCAGCCGACCCAGTGGAACCACAGGGCACCCGCCAGATACTGGCCCAGGTGCGCCTCGTCCGGCTCGGCCAGGCAGTGCTCCAGGGCGCCGCGCAGATTCGGCAGCTCCGCCTCCACCCGGGCGGCCACCTCACGCTGGCGCGGCGAGAACCACTCCAGCTCGCACCAGGTCGCCAGCCCTACGTACCAGTCCCGGTGCCGCCGACGCAGCCGCGGCGCGTCGCCCGTCGCCTCCAGCCAGTCCGCGCCGTACGCCCGCACCGTGTCGAGCATCCGGTAGCGGACCCCGGCCTGCGTCTCCTCACGGGTCAGCACCGACTGCGCCAGCAGCGCGCAGACCACGTCGAGCACCTCGTCGGCGGGCAGACCCTCGCCGCTGCACACGTACTCGGCGGCCTCCAGGTCGAACGACCCCGTGAACACCGACAGCCGCGCCCACAGCAGCCGCTCCCCGGGCGTGCACAGCTCGTGGCTCCAGCCGATCGCGGTGCGCAGCGTCCGGTGCCGGGGCAGCGCGGTGCGGTCCCCGCCGGTCAGCAGCCGGAAGCGGTCGTCGAGCCGCCGCAGCATCTGCCCCGGCGACAGCGCGTCCAGCCGCCCGGCAGCCAGCTCGATCGCCAGCGGGATGCCGTCCAGCCGCCGGCACAGCTCCCGCAGCACGTCCTCCGCCTCGGCGTCCACGGCGTCCCCGCACGCGAGGTCCCGCTGCGCCGCCCGGACCGCCAGCAGCTCCACCGCCTCCTCCGGGCCCAGCGGCGCCAGCGGGAGCAGCCGCTCCCCGGTCACGCCCAGCGGCCTGCGCCCCACCGCCAGCACCCGCAGCCCCGGAGCGCGGCCCAGCAGGACGCCGGCCAGCGCGCCGCAGGCGTCCACCAGGTGCTCGACCCCGTCCAGGACCAGCAGCAGCTCCCGCTCGGCGAGATGCGCGAGCAGCGTCTCGCGGGGCAGGCGCGTCGTGTGGTCGGTCAGCCCGAGCGCCTCCACGACCGCGTAGTCGACGAACTCCGGATCGCGCACCGGCGCCAGGTCCACCCGCCAGACCCCGTCCCGGGGCGCGCACCGCGCCGCCGCCCGCGCCGCCAGCCGGGACTTGCCGACCCCGCCCGGCCCGGTCACCGTCACCAGCCGGGTGGCACCGAGGGCCCGGACCAGCCCGGCGAGCTCCGCCGCGCGCCCCACGAAGACGTCGAGCTCCAGCGGAAGGTTGCCGTGCGGTGAGCTGGCGTCGCGCCGAAGATCTCGCATGGAACACGGAGCGTACTGGCCCGTAATCACTCCGTACAATCGCTTCGCCCGACTTCCCCGCCCGCGGACGGGAATCCGGTACGGAGCCCGGTGCCCGGCGCGATAGGCTCGGTGCACGACTTTCTCGATGTTCTCGATGTTCAGGCACGTTTCAGGGAGCGGGTGCACAGTGTCCGGTGGCGAGGTGGCCGGGATCCTGGTGGCAGTCTTCTGGGCGATCCTGGTCTCCTTCCTCGCCGTCGCACTGGCGAGGCTGGCCCAGACGCTCAGGGCGACCACCAAGCTCGTGGCGGACGTGACCGACCAGGCCGTCCCGCTGCTGGCCGACGCCTCCTCCGCGGTGCGCTCCGCGCAGACCCAGATCGACCGGGTCGACGCGATCGCCTCCGACGTCCAGGAGGTCACGTCGAACGCCTCGGCGCTGTCGACCACCGTCGCCTCCACCTTCGGCGGCCCGCTGGTCAAGGTCGCCGCGTTCGGCTACGGCGTGCGCAGGGCACTCGGCGGTCGCAAGGAGGGCGTGCCCGCGGGCCCGGCCAAGGAGCCGCGGCGCACCGTGATCGTCGGCCGTACGATCCCGGCGGCGCGGCGGACGAAGCGGAAGAAGGACTGATCCAGCGATGTTCCGCCGTACGTTCTGGTTCGGCACCGGCATGGCCGCCGGTGTGTGGGCCACCACCAAGGTCAACCGGAAGCTCAAGCAGCTGACCCCCGAGAGCCTCGCCGCGACCGCGGCGAACAAGGCGATCGACGCGGGCACCCGGATCAAGGACCGCGCGGTGGGTTTCGCGCTCGACGTCCGCGACAACATGGCCCAGCGCGAGGCCGAACTGGACGACGCGCTCGGGCTGAACGCCCCCGTCGACCGCGAACTGCCCGCGGCCACGCGGTACACCGCCATCGAGAACGGCAACGACCCGAGGTACGTCGACAGGACGACGTACTCGTACAACCGGAATGAGGACCACTGATGGAGTCGGCCGAGATCCGCCGCCGCTGGCTGAGCTTCTTCGAGGAGCGCGGGCACACCGTCGTCCCTTCGGCGTCGCTCATCGCGGACGACCCGACTCTGCTGCTGGTCAACGCGGGCATGGTGCCCTTCAAGCCGTACTTCCTCGGCGAGGTCAAGCCCCCGTACAACCGCGCCACCAGCGTCCAGAAGTGCGTGCGCACGCCGGACATCGAAGAGGTCGGCAAGACCACCCGGCACGGCACGTTCTTCCAGATGTGCGGCAACTTCTCCTTCGGCGACTACTTCAAGGAAGGCGCCGTCAAGCTCGCCTGGGAGCTGCTCACCAGCCCCCAGGACAAGGGCGGTTACGGCCTCGACCCCGAGCGCCTGTGGATCACCGTCTACCAGGACGACGACGAGGCCGAGCAGCTCTGGCGCGAGGTCGTCGGCGTCCCCGCCGAGCGCATCCAGCGCCTGGGCAAGAAGGACAACTTCTGGTCCATGGGCGTGCCCGGCCCCTGCGGCCCGTGCTCCGAGATCAACTACGACCGCGGCCCCGAGTTCGGCGTCGAGGGCGGCCCCGCCGTCAACGACGAGCGGTACGTGGAGATCTGGAACCTCGTCTTCATGCAGTTCGAGCGGGGCGAGGGCACCGGCAAGGAGGACTTCGAGATCCTCGGGGACCTGCCGAGCAAGAACATCGACACCGGGCTCGGCCTGGAGCGCCTCGCCATGATTCTGCAAGGCGTGCAGAACATGTACGAGATCGACACCTCGATGGCCGTGATCGACAAGGCCACCGAGCTCACCGGCGTGGCCTACGGCGACGCCCACGCGTCGGACGTCTCCCTGCGCGTGGTCACCGACCACATCCGCACCGCCGTGATGCTCATCGGCGACGGCGTCACCCCCGGCAACGAGGGCCGCGGCTACGTGCTGCGCCGCATCATGCGCCGCGCCATCCGCAACATGCGCCTGCTCGGCGCCACCGGCCCGGTCGCCAAGGACCTGATCGACGTCGTGATCGGCATGATGGGGCAGCAGTACCCCGAGCTGATCACCGACCGCGAGCGGATCGAGAAGGTCGCCCTCGCCGAGGAGAACGCCTTCCTCAAGACGCTGAAGGCCGGCACCAACATCCTCGACACCGCCGTGAGCGACACCAAGGCCGCCGGCGGCAGCGTCCTCGCGGGCGACAAGGCGTTCCTGCTCCACGACACCTGGGGCTTCCCGATCGACCTCACCCTGGAGATGGCCGCCGAGCAGGGGCTGTCCGTGGACGAGGACGGCTTCCGGCGCCTGATGAAGGAGCAGCGGGAGCGCGCCAAGGCCGACGCCCGGGCCAAGAAGACCGGCCACGCCGACCTCGGCGCCTACCGCGAGATCGCCGACCGCGCCGGTGCCACCGACTTCATCGGCTACACCGACACCGAGGGCGAGTCCACGATCGTCGGCATCCTCGTCGACGGCATCTCCTCCCCGGCCGCCACCGAGGGCGACGAGGTCGAGATCGTCCTCGACCGCACCCCCTTCTACGCCGAGGGCGGCGGCCAGATCGGCGACACCGGCCGGATCAGGACCGACTCCGGTGCCGTCGTCGAGGTCCGCGACTGCCAGAAGCCCGTCCCGGGCGTCTACGTCCACAAGGGCGTCGTCCAGGTCGGCGAGATCACCGTCGGCGCGACGGCCCAGGCGTCGATCGACGACCGGCGCCGCAAGGCCATCGCCCGCGCCCACTCGGCCACCCACCTCACCCACCAGGCGCTGCGCGACGCGCTCGGCCCGACGGCCGCGCAGGCCGGTTCCGAGAACCAGCCCGGCCGCTTCCGCTTCGACTTCGGCTCGCCCTCCGCCGTCCCGACGGCCGTGATGACCGACGTCGAGCAGAAGATCAACGCCGTGCTCGCCCGCGACCTCGACGTCCGCGCCGACGTCATGGGCATCGACGAGGCCAAGAAGCAGGGCGCCATCGCCGAGTTCGGCGAGAAGTACGGCGAGCGCGTCCGCGTCGTGACCATCGGCGACTTCTCCAAGGAGCTGTGCGGCGGCACCCATGTGCACAACACCGCCCAGCTCGGCCTGGTCAAGCTGCTCGGCGAGTCGTCCATCGGCTCCGGGGTGCGCCGCATCGAGGCCCTGGTCGGCGTGGACGCCTACAACTTCCTCGCCCGGGAGCACACGGTCGTCGCCCAGCTCCAGGAGCTGATCAAGGGCCGCCCGGAGGAGCTTCCGGAGAAGGTCTCCGCCATGCTCGGCAAGCTGAAGGACGCCGAGAAGGAGATCGAGAAGTTCCGCGCCGAGAAGGTCCTCCAGGCCGCCGGCTCGCTCGCCGACTCCGCCAAGGACGTACGCGGCATCGCCCTGGTCACCGGTCAGGTCCCCGACGGCACCACGGCCGACGACCTGCGCAAGCTGGTCCTCGACGTGCGCGGCCGCATCCAGGGCGGCCGGGCCGCCGTGGTCGCCCTCTTCACCACGGCGGGCGGAAAGCCGCTGACGGTCATCGCCACCAACGAGGCCGCCCGCGAGCGCGGTCTCAAGGCCGGTGACCTGGTCCGCACCGCCGCCAAGACCCTCGGCGGCGGCGGTGGCGGCAAGCCGGACGTCGCCCAGGGCGGCGGCCAGAACCCGGCCGCCATCGGCGACGCCGTGGACGCCGTCGAGCGCCTCGTCGCCGACACGGCGAAGTAGGGCCGGCGATGCGCAGAGGCCGACGACTGGCGATCGACGTCGGTGACGCCCGGATCGGGGTCGCCTCGTGCGACCCCGACGGGATCCTCGCCACCCCGGTGGAGACCGTCCCCGGGCGCGACGTCCCGGCGGCACACCGCCGCCTGCGTCAACTGGTCGAGGAGTACGAGCCCGTCGAGGTCGTCGTCGGCCTCCCTCGCTCCCTCAAGGGGGGCGAGGGCCCGGCCGCGGTCAAGGTCAGGGCCTTCGCCCAGGAGCTGGCCAGGGGCATCGCCCCCGTCCCCGTACGGCTGGTCGACGAGCGGATGACGACGGTGACGGCGAGCCAGGGGCTGCGCGCCTCGGGCGTGAAGTCCAAGAAGGGCAGATCGGTCATCGACCAGGCAGCCGCCGTGATCATCCTTCAGCAGGCGCTGGAATCCGAACGGGTGTCAGGCAATGCACCCGGCGAGGGCGTCGAAGTGGTCATCTGATCGCGATACGGTAACGTTCCGCGCGATGCGGCGGCATTCGAACAGGCCCCGCACAGCAAGAGGCGGAACGGACGCCGGCCCCCCACGTCAGGCCGCGCGGACCACCGCCTCGCGGCTCTAGGGGATCGATGACTGAGTATGGCCGGGGCCCAGGCTCCGAACCGTGGCATCCGGAGGACCCGTTGTACGGGGACGGCGGATGGGGCGGACAGCAGGCCCAGTCGGGTCAGCAGTCCCCCTACGGCGGCCAGCCGCAGCACTACCCGCAGCAGCCGCAGCAGAACCAGTACGGCGGCTGGGACGACGGCGGCCAGGGCGGGTACGGCGGGCAGCAGTACGACCAGTACGGCCGGCCCCTCCCCGAGCCGCAGTACGACCAGTACGGTCAGCCGCTTTCCGCGCCGCAGCACGATCAGTACGGTCAGCAGCAGTACGACCAGCAGTACGCGGCCCAGGCCCAGCCGCAGCAGGGCCAGGGCTACGACGACGGCGGCTGGGGGAGCGGCGCGCATCCCCACGCGCAGTACCCGGGCGACCCGTCGGACCCCTACGGCCAGCAGGGCGCCGCGTACGGGGCCGAGCAGCCCGACTTCTACGGCACCCCGGAGGCGTACCCGCCGCCGGAGCCGCCCGGCCGCAGGCGCGCCGAACCCGAACCGCGGGACACCGACTGGGACCCCGGGCCCGACGAGGGCGAGCACGCCTTCTTCGCGGGCGGGGACGACGGCGATGCCGAGGACGACAAGGGCGGCGGCGGCCGTAAAGGCCGGGGCCGGGGCGGCAAGCAGAAGAAGGGCCGCAGCGGCATCGCCTGTCTCGTGGTCTGCCTGGTGCTCGGCGGTGGCGTGGCGGGCGTCGGCTACTTCGGTTTCCAGTTCTACCAGGACCGTTTCGGCGCGGCCCCGGACTACGCGGGCGACGGCAACGGCCAGAAGGTCACCGTCACCGTCCCCAAGGGCGCGGGCGGAGCGACGATCGGGCAGGAGCTCAAGCGCCAGGGCGTGGTGAAGAGCGTCGACGCCTTCGTCAGCGCCCAGCAGAGCAATCCCGAGGGCAAGAGCATCCAGGACGGCGTGTACACGCTGCAAAAGGAGATGTCGGCCGCGAGCGCGGTGCAGATGCTGCTCGACCCCAAGAGCCGCAGCAACCTGATCATCGCCGAGGGCTCGCGCAACGTACAGGTCTACCAAAAGATCGACGAGCAGCTCGGGCTCAAGAAGGGCACCACCGCCGGCGTCGCCAAGAGCCAGTGGAAGAACCTCGGCCTGCCCGCCTGGGCGATGAACCACAAGAACGTCAAGGACCCGCTGGAAGGGTTCCTCTACCCGTCCAGTTACGGCGCGGCCAAGGGCCAGAAGCCCGAGGACGTGCTCAGGCAGATGGTGGCGCGGGCCAGCGAGAAGTACCAGGACCTCGGTCTCGAAGAGCAGGCCGCGAGCCTCGGTCTCGAAGGACCGTGGCAGCTGCTGACCGTCGCGAGCCTGGCGCAGGCCGAGGGCACGAGCCACGACGACTTCCGGCGGATGGCGGAGGTCGTCTACAACCGCCTCAAGCCGGGCAACGAGCAGACCAACGGGATGCTGGAGTTCGACTCGACGTACAACTACGTCAAGAACCAGAGCAAGCTGGACCTGTCGCTCAGCGAGCTGCGCAACTACGACAACCCGTACAACACGTACTACTACAAGGGGCTGCCGCCCGGTCCGATCGGCAACCCCGGCGAGGAGGCGCTCAAGGGCGCGCTCGCCCCGACCTCCGACGGCTGGTACTACTTCATCTCGCTCGACGGCAAGACGAGTGAGTTCACCAAGACCAACGAGGACCACCAGAAGCTGGTCGACAAGTGGAACGCGTCGAGGAAGAACTGATGTCCGCACCCCGCCGAGCCGCCGTGCTCGGCTCCCCGATCGCCCACTCCCTCTCCCCGGTGCTGCACCGCGCCGCCTACGCCGAGCTGGGTTTGGAGGGCTGGACGTACGACCGCTTCGACGTCGACGAGGCGGCACTGCCGGGCTTCTTCGAGAAGCTGGGCCCGGAGTGGGCGGGACTGTCGCTGACCATGCCGCTGAAGCGGGCGGTGATCCCGCTGCTCGACGGCATCAGCGAGACGGCGGCCTCCGTCGACGCGGTGAACACCGTCGTCCTCACCGAGGACGGCCGCGCGACCGGCGACAACACCGACATCCCCGGCATGGTCGCCGCCCTGCGCGAGCACGGCATCGAGAAGACCGACACCGCCGCGGTCCTCGGCGCCGGCGCCACCGCCTCCTCCGCGCTGGCCGCGCTGGCCCGGGTCTGCACGGGCGAGGTCACCGTGTACGTGCGCAGCGAGGCACGCGCCGCCGAGATGCGGGGCTGGGCCGAGCGGCTGGGCGTCGAGGTGCGCATCGCCGACTGGGCCGACGCCGAGCAGGCGCTGCACGCCCCGCTGGTCGTCGCCACCACCCCGGCCGGCACCACCGACGCGCTGGCCGCCGCGGTGCCCGAGATGCCCGGGACCCTCTTCGACGTGCTGTACGACCCCTGGCCGACCCCGCTCGCGGCCCGCTGGTCGGCGCACGGCGGTGCCGTGGTCAGCGGCCTCGACCTGCTGCTGCACCAGGCGGTCCTCCAGGTCGAGCAGATGACGGGCCGCGCCCCCGTCCCCCTCGCCGCCATGCGAAAAGCAGGCGAGCACGCCCTCGCGGAACGCTAGGTCCTGTCGTCAAACTCCCGTCGTCCGCCCGGAGGGCGGGCCTGGCGGCGTCAGGTGCGTGCTCTCGGCGTGCCGGCCCCTGATCCTCGTACTGGATGTACTTGGGTCAGGGGCCGGTGCGGCGAGAGTGTGTGCATGGCGCCGCCAGGCAGGCGGGAGTTTGACGACAGGGCCTAGGATCCGTCCGGTTCCGCAGGGGGTGGAACCGGGAGGGGAAGGCGATCCATGTCCACAGGCGTGCCTCTGGCGTCCGTCAAGAGCCAGATATTCGAGGCCGTCCTCGGCTTCCTGCCCGACTGGGTGCAGATCACGGTGATCGCCCTGGTGCTGCTGGCCCTCGTAGCGTCCTGGGTGGTCAAGCTGGTGCGCCGCGTCGCCGCCCGGCGTGCGGCACGCGGCGGTGCGCCGGACCCGGCCGTGACGCAGTACGGCTCGCAGGGCCGCGGCGCCGACTACCTGGGTCCCTACGCCCCGCCCCGGTCGCCGCAGAGCGGTGCCGACTTTCTCGGTTCCTACGCGCCCCCTCGGCGTCAGGGCGACGGCTCCGTCTGAGACCGGCCGTCCGTCAGATGGACCGGCGGGCGGGCCGGGCGGCCGGACGTGGGAGGATCGGAGGTGGCGGACCGGGGCCCGCGCACCCGGACACGCCGCCGCCGTACGCACAGCAGACGCGTACGCGGGCCGTACCGGGGCGCGAGCACTGAGGAGCACCGTTGAGCAGGTTGCGCTGGCTGACCGCGGGGGAGTCCCACGGTCCCGCACTCGTCGCGACGCTGGAGGGTCTGCCCGCCGGCGTGCCGATCACCACGGACATGGTGGCGGACCATCTCGCGAGGCGGCGGCTCGGCTACGGGCGCGGCGCGCGGATGAAGTTCGAGCGCGACGAGGTCACCTTCCTCGGCGGTGTCCGCCACGGCCTCACCATGGGCTCCCCGGTCGCCATCATGGTGGGCAACACCGAGTGGCCCAAGTGGGAGCAGGTCATGGCGGCCGACCCGGTCGACCCGGACGTGCTCGCGGGACTCGCCCGCAACGCCCCGCTGACCCGCCCCCGCCCCGGCCACGCCGACCTCGCGGGCATGCAGAAGTACGGCTTCGACGAGGCCCGCCCGATCCTGGAGCGCGCCTCCGCACGCGAGACGGCCGCCCGCGTGGCCCTGGGCGCCGTGGCCCGGTCGTACCTCAAGGAGACGGCCGGCATCGAGATCGTCAGCCATGTCACCGAGCTGTGCTCCGTGAAGGCCCCGCAGGGCGCGTACCCCACCCCCGCTGACGTCGAGAAGCTGGACGCCGACCCGCTGCGCTGCCTGGACGCGGACACGTCCAAGGCGATGGTCGCGGAGGTCGACCAGGCCCACAAGGACGGCGACACGCTCGGCGGCGTGGTCGAGGTGCTGGCGTACGGCGTCCCGGTCGGCCTGGGCTCGCACGTGCACTGGGACCGCAAGCTGGACGCCCGCCTCGCCGGTGCCCTGATGGGCATCCAGGCGATCAAGGGCGTCGAGATCGGCGACGGTTTCGAGCTGGCCCGGGTGCCCGGCTCCAAGGCGCACGACGAGATCGTCGGCACGCCCGAGGGCATCCGCCGCGTCTCCGGACGCGCCGGCGGCACCGAGGGCGGCCTGTCCACCGGCGAGCTGCTGCGCGTCCGCGCCGCGATGAAGCCGATCGCGACCGTGCCGCGCGCCCTCAAGACCGTGGACGTGGCCACCGGCGAGGCCACGCAGGCCCACCACCAGCGCTCCGACGTCTCCGCGGTCCCGGCCGCCGGCATCGTCGCCGAGGCGATGGTCGCCCTGGTCCTCGCGGACGCCGTGGCGGAGAAGTTCGGCGGCGACAGCGTCACCGAGACCCGCCGCAACGTCACCTCGTACCTCGAGAACCTGGCCATCCGATGAGCACCCCGCTGATCGTCCTGGTCGGACCGATGGGCGTCGGCAAGTCCACCGTCGGGCAGCTGCTCGCCGAGCGCCTCGGCACCGCGTACCGGGACACGGACGCGGACATCGTCGCCGCGCAGCAGCGCGCCATCGCGGAGATCTTCGTCGACGACGGCGAGGCGGCCTTCCGCGCCCTGGAGAAGGAGGCCGTGCGCCGTGCGGTCGCCGAGCACGACGGCGTCCTCGCCCTCGGCGGCGGCGCGGTCCTCGACGCCGGCACCCGCGGCCTGCTCGCCGGGCAGCGCGTCGTCTACCTCTCGATGGACGTCGAGGAGGCCGTCAGGCGCACCGGCCTGAACGCCGCCCGCCCGCTGCTCGCGGTCAACCCGCGCAAGCAGTGGCGCGAGCTGATGGAGGCCCGCCGCCACCTCTACGAGGAGGTCGCCACGGCCGTCGTCGCCACCGACGGACGGACGCCCGAAGAAGTCACGCAAGCCGCCCTGGACGCACTGGAGTTGAAGACTGTATCCCCCGGGGGGCAACCCCCGGACCCCCGGCCGGAGGACGCTGCGGTGAACGATGTGACAAGGATCCAGGTCGGCGGCACCGCGGGGTCCGACCCCTACGAGGTCCTGGTGGGCCGTCAGCTCCTGGGCGAACTCGCCGGCCTGATCGGCCCGAAGGCCAAGCGGGTCGCCG
>NZ_WWHX01000124.1 GCF_009862125.1 Streptomyces sp. SID5910 | reverse complement strand
CTTTCCCGCGATGGGGGACGTGGTGGGTGCAAGTGCAGTACACGCACGGGCGCGCCGCGTCCGGCTCGGGCCGGGTTCAGGCCGGGTTCAGGCCCGGCGCGCCGGCCTCGGTGACGAAGGACGCGGCCGTGGTGACGGCCGCGCCGGGCGTGCTGATGGCGGGGACGGTCCTGAAGTCCAGGTGGGCGGCCTGGCGGCCCAGTTCGGCCCGGACGTAGCCGCGCTTGCCGTTGTAGAACTTCATGTGCGGGTTGGCCCGCATGTACGTGTCCCAGTTGGCGGGCTGCTCGACGCCGTCCCGGCCGCTGGCGACGGAGGTGCAGGCGACCTCCGTGCCCAGGGTCGTGGACGCGGGGTCGTCGAAGTTCTCCTTGACGTCGAAGGCGTAGGACACGTGCACGTCGCCGGTGAGGATCAGCCAGTTGTCGACCCCGGCGGACTTCGCGCCGGCGACGATCCGGTTCCGCGACGCCCGGTAGCCGTCCCAGGCGTCCATGGAGAGCGCGGCGTCGGCCGTCACGTCGAACTTGCGCTGCGAGAAGCAGACCTGCTGCGGCATCACGTTCCACAGCGCCGTCGAGCCCCGCCAGCCGTCGATCAGCCACTTCTCCTGCGCGGCGCCGGTCATGGTGCGCGCCGGGTCGTCGGACTCGGCGCCGGGCGCGTGCGGGCGGTCGTCGTAGGCCTGGTCGGAGCGGTACTGGCGGGTGTCCAGGATGTCGAACTGGGCGAGCGTGCCCCAGTGCAGCCGGCGGTACAGCTGCGCGTCGGGGCCCTGCGGCAGCTGGGCGGCGCGCAGCGGCTGGTTCTCCCAGTAGGCGCGGTAGGCGGCGGCCCGGCGCAGCAGGAACTCGGCCGGGGGCACGGCGTTCTCGGGGATGCTGCCGGCGTAGTTGTTCTCCGTCTCGTGGTCGTCCCAGGAGACGACGAAGGGGTGCGCGTGGTGCGCGGCCTGGAGGTCCTGGTCGGTCTTGTAGAGCGAGTAGCGCAGCCGGTAGTCGGCGAGGGTCATGGTCTCGCGGTTGAACACGTCGGGCAGGGTGATGTCCGTGTAGCGGCGCTCGCCGCCCGCCGAGTTCACGGCGTACTCGTAGAGGTAGTCGCCGAGGTGGAAGACCATGTCGACGTCGTCCTCGGCGACGTGCCGCAGCACGGTGTAGTAGCCGTCCTGGTAGGCCTGGCAGGCGACGGCGGCCAGCTTCAGGGAGCCCGGGTCGCTGCCCGGCGCGGGCGCGGTGCGGGTGCGGCCCGTCGGGCTGATCCAGGACCCGGTCCGGAAGCGGTAGTAGTACTCGGTGCCCGGTGTCAGGCCCGTGACGTCGACGTGCACGCTGTGGGCGTACTCGGCGTGGGCGTCGGCGGTGCCCCGGAACAGGACGCCCGCGAAGTAGTCGTCGAGGGCGATCTCCCACTCGACCGCGACCCGCTCCGTGCCCATCCCGCCGTCCTCCAGGAACGGCTCGGGCGCCAGCCGCGTCCACAGCAGCACGGAGTCCGGCAGCGGGTCGCCGGAGGCGACGCCGAGGGTGAAGGGGTCCTTGGTGATGCGGGCGGTCCGCTCGCGGGCGGCGACCGCGCCCCGGGCCGGCAGGTTGGTGGAGAAGGCCAGCGCGGCGGCGGCCGCGGTGACGGTGAGGAAGCGCCGGCGGCCGAGGTGGCGGGCGGCGGCGCCCAGCACGGCGTCGTGCGGGGAGAAGGCGTGCTCGGCCAGTGCGCTGTGACGGCCCGTGGGCGCCATCTGGTGTCCTCTCGTACGGGACCTCGCGTCGGGAAGAGCCGCGATGCGCGGACGCCGCATGCTATGCAGACAAAATGACCGAAACGGGCAGGACGTGCGGAGTGATCACACAGGAGGCGGTACGCGTGTGTGGCCGGCTCGGGCCCGGGGCACCCGGCGCGGGCGGGAGTGCGGGTACGCGGCGGAGGAGAGGCGGCGGGCCGGGGCGATGGCCAGGACACGGCGCTACGAGGTGGCGGCCTCCGGCCGCTGGTGGGACGCGGAGGACAACCGCTGGCTGCCGGCCGGCGAGGTGCACGCGTGGGAGCAGGGCATGAACCAGACCGTGTGCGGGCTGTCCCTGCACCGGTCGCAGCTGTCGCGTTTCCCGTCGGTCGGCTGGGCCGACGTGCTGCCCGAGTCGGGTGGCGCGGCCGACGAGGTGCGCCGGGTCTGTCCCCGCTGCGCCGCCGCGGCCGGGCGTCGCGGGGCGGACGCCCGGCCCGGGTGGCGGCGCACCAATCCGCGGCCGTAGCACCGGACGGATCGTCCGGCACCGGGGCCGCGGGTCCGGACGCCCGTTCTAGCGGCTGACGCGGATCTTCGACTGGCCGTGCGGCCGCTTCTCCCAGTCCTCCATGAACCGCGCCTGGAGGCCGTGCCGGCGGGCCAGGCTGAGCAGGGTCTCGGTGCGGTAGTAGAAGTCCTCGCGCAGCACCTGGTGTTCGGTGCCCTCCGTGCGGTCGAAGGTGAAGTCGAAGAACCCGGTGTCCGTCAGGATGCGGCCGACGTGCACGAGGCACTCGTCGATGACGCTGAGCGGCGAGTGGGAGAAGACGCTGTGCGCGTGGACGACGTCGAAGTGGTCGTCGGGCAGGAAGTCCAGCGTGAGGTCGCCGGTGATGGTCAGGTGGGGCAGCTTCTCCTGGAGCCCGCGCTCGGTGAGCGTCCTCTTGGCGGCGATCAGTATGTCCGGCGAGATGTCGACGCCGTAGTAGTGGCCGCTGTCGAGGTGGTCGATGAAGCGCCAGCCGCCGCGCAGATTGCCGCAGCCGATGTCGAGCATGTGGTGCTCGGGGCGCAGTCCGTGCTCGACGAGGTAGTCGAACTGCATCTGTCCGAGCGCCAGCCAGCGGTCGTGGGTCCGGCTGCCGACGGCGGCCTCCGGGTCGCGGCGGGTGTCGGAGGCCATCACCGCCCGGTAGTAGCCGACGTGGTCGGGGTGCTTGAGCCGCAGCCACGCGTCGCGGCCGGCCCGGCGGACGTAGGGCGCGACGCGCTCGGGGTGGCGCAGCGCGTAGCCCACCTTGTGGGTGAGCGCGGCGCGGTTGCTGCGCAGTTTCTTCGGGGACTTGGCGTCCTTGGGCATGACGGACGAACCTCCGTACAAGAGGGGAAGGGCAGGGGGCGACGGGCCGGGGTCAGACCCGGCGGCGCAGCAGCAGGACCACGGCGACGGTGAGCGCGAGGGCGAGGCCGCCGAGCAGCGCCGTGTCGACCCACTGGAACGTCCAGTAGTCGCCGGCCGGGTTGGCCTCGTAGGAGCGGGCCACATAGCCGTGCTCGGTCATGCACCGGCGCAGTTCGCCGCCGGACGGGTAGGGGCAGGTCAGCACGGATTCGTGGCGGCCGGAGGCGGTGACGAGGCCGTAGCGCCCGGTGGACCACTTCTCACCCATGGGCGGCTTGGGCTGCCACCCGGAGCTGACGTACCGCTCGGGCGGCACCAGCAGCCGGGCCCGGTGCGTCCACTGCACCAGCACCGCCACCGCCGAGGTGACGAGCAGCGTCCACGCCATCGCGGACAGCACCCGGCGGGCGAGCAGCCCGGCCAGTGTGCCGGCGGCCAGGCCGAACAGCGCGGCGGCGACCGTGCTGGGGCCGGAGCCGGTGAGGGCGGTGGCCTCGTACCAGAAGACGCCGTAGCTGCGGTTGGCGGCCGGTTCCCACCACCACCGGAACAGCAGCGCCAGGCCGCCGGACAGGGCCACGGTGCACCCCACGGCCAGCGCGAACCGGGAGGCGAACCACTGGGTCCGGCTCACGCCCTGCGACAGGACCAGCCGGTGCGTGCCCAGCTCCCGGTCCCGCCCCAGCAGCGGCGCTCCCCAGAACATGCCGACCAGCACGGGCAGGGCGATGTTGAGCGCCCCGAGGAGCTTGAGCGGTTCGACGTCCAGGAAGCGGGGGAGCCCGGCGTCCGGTCCGGTGCAGTACAGCGGGCCGGGGTCGCAGTGGTCGAACACCCCGCTGCGCAGGTCGTCGAGCATGCCCGAGCGGAAGTACGCGGCGAGCGCCACGGCGGCCACCAGGACGGCGGCACCGCAGGCCACCAGTACCCGCTGCTGACGCCACGCCAGCCACAACGAGCCCTTCACGCCGCCTCCTTCGTGTCCTCGGCCGCGCTGTCCGCGCCGGACCGCAGGTGGCCGAGGAGGATCTCCTCCAGGCCGGGCCGCTCGACGCACCAGTCGCCGCCGAGCGGGCCCCGCCGCCGGACCAGTGCCGTGAGCTGCCGCCCGTGCGCCCGGCGGTGCACGACGGTGTGCCCGGCCAGCGCCGGCTCCTCGTCCACGTGCCCGGTGAGCAGGGCGTGGCCCTCACGGAGCACGTCGGCGTCCTCGCTCAGCGCGACCCGTCCGTCCCGCAGCAGCACCACCCAGTCGCAGGTCTGCTCCAGGTCGGGCAGGACGTGCGAGGACAGCACGATGCTCACCTCGCGCCCGGCCGCCTCGGCCATCAGCGTCGCCATGATCTCGCCGCGTACGACCGGGTCGAGGTCGGCGAGGGGCTCGTCGAGGAGCAGCAGTTCGGGCCGCTTGCCGAGGGCCAGGGCGAGCGCCACCCGGGTGCGCCGGCCCGGCGACAGCTCGCCCACCCGTGCCGTGAGGGCGATGCCGCCCTCACGGACGACCTGTTCGGCGACGGAGGCGTCCCACACGGAGTTGAGCCTGCCGCCCATGCGCAGCGTGTCGGCCACGGTGAAGCGGGGGTAGAGCGGCTTGTCCTGGGTGACCAGGGCGACCCGGGCGCGTGCCCCGGCCGTGTCCGGGGCGGTGCCCAGGGCCCGGATCCCGCCCCGGGTGGGGCGCAGCAGACCGCCGGCCAGGTGCAGCAGCGTGCTCTTGCCCGCGCCGTTGCGTCCGACCAGGGCGGTGATACGGCCGCGGGGCACCGTGAATCCACAGTCCCGCAGGGCCCAGCCGCCGCGCGCCCGGTAGCGGAACCCGAGGTCCGTGGCGCTCAGCGCGGCGGGCTCGTCAGGCCCGGTCATGCGTTCTCCTCATGTTCGTGCTCATGTTCGTGTTCCTGCTCGTGTTCATCGAGCGCCGCCGTGACCAGTGCCAGCACGTCGTCGCGCTCCAGCCCCGCCGACCGGGCCCGTGCGACCCAGGCGGTGAGCTCGGTGCGCAGCGGCGAGTCGTCCTCCGCGCCGGGCCGCGCCAGCGACCGCGTCACGAAGGTCCCGAGCCCGCGCCGCGACCTGACCAGGCCGGCCTGCTCCAGGTCCCGGTACGCCCGGAACACGGTGTTGGGGTTGATGGCGGTGGCGGCGACGACCTCCCTGGCCGTCGGGAGCTTGTCCCCGACCCGCAGCACACCCATCCGGAGTGCCTGTTCGGTCTGCCGCACGATCTGCACATAGGCCGGGACGCCGCTCTGTCGATCGATCCGGTACTCGACCACGTCACCTTCCATGCTTTCATTAATTCATTAGTAGAAGCATGATCAGATCACGGGTGGTTGTCAAACACGGGGGACGCTTTGGACTGACAGTCCAGGATTGGACGTGTAGTCTCAGAATTCTGGAAGACCGAGTGGGGAGGCCCTGGATGAGCGCACCGACTCCGGACGCCGAACGGGACGCCGTGCTGGCCGCGTTGCGCCCCGTCGTGGAGGGCCTCGCGGCGACGTTCGGCCCGGTCTGCGAGGTCGTGCTGCACGACTACCGGCAGCCCGAGCGGTCGGTCGTCGCCGTCGCCGGCTCGCTGACCGGGCGGACGGTGGGCGGGGCGATGAGCGAGATCGGCATGCGCGTGCGGGCCCGCGGCGACGCGGCGCGGGACGAGCTGAACTACGTCACGCGCACCGGCGACGGCACCCTGCTGAAGTCCTCCACGATGGTGCTCCGCGACTCCACCGGGGCCGTGTTCGGCGCCCTGTGCGTCAATCTGGACGTCACGGCCGTCGACCGGGCCCACGCCCTCCTCGGCGCCCTGGCCGGCACCGCCGGTCTCCCCGCCGAGCCGCCGGTGACCACCTTCGGCGACGACATCGACGCCGTGGTCGACGCCATCGTGGACGCCCACCCGCTGCGCCGGGACCGCAACTGGTCGGCGCTGGACCGCGCCCAGCGCCTCGAACTCTTCCGCGACCTCGACGGGCGCGGCGTGTTCGCCGTGCGCCGCTCGGTCGAGCAGGTCGCCGCCCGGCTCGGCATCTCCCGGGCCTCCGCCTACAACTACCTCTCCCAGGCCCGCGCCACGGCCGGCCCCGCCGCCGGCACCGACCCCGCTGGAGGACACGCGTGACGACCACGACCCCGCCGGTCACCCTCGACGACGTCCGCTCCGCCGCCGCCCGCCTGGACGGCGTCGCCCACCGCACCCCCGTACTGCGCTCGCGCACCCTGGACGCCCTCGTCGGCGCCGAGGTCTTCCTCAAGTGCGAGAACTTCCAGCGGGTGGGCGCCTTCAAGTTCCGCGGCGCCTACAACGCGGCCTCCCGCCTCACCGCGGAGGAGCGGGCCCGGGGCATCGCCGCCTACTCGTCCGGGAACCACGCCCAGGCCGTCGCCCTCGCCGCCCGCGAGCTCGGCACCACCGCCGTGATCGTCATGCCCGAGGACGCGCCGCCGTCCAAGCGGGCGGCGACGGAGGGCTACGGCGCCGAGATCGTCACCTACGACCGCTACACCGGCGACCGGGTCGCGATCGCCGAGGCCCTCGCCGCCGAACGCGGCCTCACCCTGATCCCGCCCTACGAGCACCCGCACGTCATCGCCGGACAGGGCACCGCCGCCCTCGAACTGGTCGAGGAGACGGGGGAACTGGACGCGCTGGTCGTCCCGGTCGGCGGCGGCGGACTGATCGCCGGCAGCGCCACCGCCGTCAAGGGCCCGGGCGCCGGCACCCGGGTCCTCGGTGTCGAACCGGAGGCCGGCGACGACACCAAACGCTCCCTGGAGGCGGGCCGCCGCGTCAGCGTCCCCGTGCCGCACACCATCGCCGACGGCCAGGCCCTGCACACCCCGGGCGAGCTGACGTTCTCCCTCAACCGGCGGCTGGTCGACGGGATCGTGCTGGTCTCCGACGACGAGATCCGGGACGCCATGCGGTTCGCGTTCGAGCGGCTGAAGATCGTCCTGGAGCCGAGCGGCGCCACCCCGCTGGCCGCCCTGCTCACCGGCCGCGCCGGACCCCTGCCCGGCCGGGTCGGCGCGATCCTCTCCGGGGGCAACGTGGACGCCGACCGCTTCGCCCGCCTGTGCGGCAGCGCCGGCTGAATCCCTCCGTCCCCCGGATGGCGCCCCCGACTTGACAGGCGGACGATGGAGTGCGGGGGCAGGGAAAGGAGGAGCGTCATGTTCGAGGCCAAGACGCTCGACAAGCCGGACGAGCGGCGCGATTTCCCCCGGGGGCACATCGAGGCCGTGCACATGGAAGGGCTCGACTTCGCCGTCGCCACCTTCGAGCCGGGCTGGCGCTGGTCGGAGTCCGTGGGACCCATCGCGGGCACCGACAGCTGCATGATCCACCACAACTGCTACGTGGTCCAGGGACGCATGTGCGTCCGCATGGACGACGACGGCACCGAGAGCGAGGTGGGTCCCGGCGACGTCTTCGTCTGCTCGCCCGGGCACGACGCCTGGGTCGTCGGCGACGAGCAGTGCGTGGTCTACGACTTCGCCGGGGCCATGGCGAAGGAGTACGCCAAGGCCGACTAGGTCACGGCCCGGGAGGCCACCCGGCGCGTCACACCGGCAGCAGCCGGGTCACCAGGGCGCCGAGCTGGCGGGCGTTGCGGCACTCGTGCATCTCGACCAGCTCGGCGTACTCAGGCGCCGCGGAGTCGCCGGTGCCCCAGCGGGAGCGCTGCTCGGGGTTGAGCCAGTACACCCGGCGGGCCCGCCCGGCGATCTCCCGTACGGCGGCGAGATTCGGGTCGCCCATGTTCGTCCGGGCGTCCCCCAGCACGAACACGGTGGTGCGCGGGCCCACCGCGTCGCCGTAGCGTTCCGCGAACTCGCCGAGGGCGATCCCGTAGTCGCTGCTGCCGTGCCAGGCGGTGAGCGTGGCGTGCTCCCCGATGCGGGCGCCGAGCCCCTCCGGGTCGGCGGCGCCGTGCACGAGCAGCCCGGTCACCTCGTCGACCCGGTTGACGAACGCGAAGACGCGCACCTTGCCGAACTGGTCGTGCAGCGCCTGTACCAGCAGCATCGTGAAGTCCGAGAACCCGGCCACCGACCCCGACACGTCGCACAGCAGCACCAGTTCGGGCCGCACCGGACGGCGCCTGCGCAGCACCGGCCGCATCGGCACCCCGCCCGTCGACAGCGAACCGCGCAGGGTGCGCCGCAGGTCGATGCTGCCCCGGGAGGCCCGCCGCCGACGGGCCGCGAGGCGGGTGGCCAGCTTGCGGGCGAGCGGCTGCACGGTGCGGCGCAGCTCGGCCAGCCGGTCCTTGCCGAGGAGCAGGAAGTCGACGCGGTCGGGGGTCGTGGCCACCGCCCGCCGGGCGATCTCGTCCCGGCCCCGCCGTTCGGCGACCCGCCGCCGCGCCTCCGACGCCACCATCCGCCGGAAGTCCTCGATCCGGCGCCGGATCTCGTCCTCCAGCAGCCGGTCGGTGAAGCCCGGGGCGCCGCCGCGCGCCCGCACGTCGTCGCGGACCCGGGCGAGCAGGGTCCCCGGGCGCAGCCGGTCGAGCGTCTGGTGCGACGACCAGCCGTCCGAACCGGAGGAGCCGGGGCCCCCGGAGGAGCCGGGAGCGCCGGCGGAGCCGTAGCCGCCGAACCCCTCGACCGCCTCCGCGGCCAGCCGCTCCAGCAGTGCCCGGTCGTCGGCCGCGAGCGCGTCGGCGATCCGGTCCCGCAGCTCGTCCCGCCCCGCCGGGCCGGACTCCGGACCACCGGCCCGGCGCGGGAAGTACAGGTCGAAGACCGGGTCGAACACCCGGCGCTGGCCGGGGGAGTGCAGCAGCGTCGCCGCCAGGCCCTCCCGCAGCAGCTCCCGGTCCGCCAGGCCCAGCGCCTCGACCGCCCGCGCCGCGTCCACGCTCTCACCCGTGCCGATCCGGATGCCGTGCGCGCGCAGCGCGGAGACCAGCGAGGTCAGCCGCTCGGTCACGCCCGCGCCGGTGGTCACAGCGCGTCCAGGTCGAGCTTCGCCGCCGCCTTCTGCACGTCGTCGTGATGCTTGAGGACGACGCCCAGGGTGTCCCGTACGACCTTCTCGTCGAGGGTGCCGGCGCCGAGCGCCAGCAGGGTGCGGGCCCAGTCGATCGTCTCCGCGACCGAGGGCAGCTTGCGCAGGTCCATGGCGCGCAGGGCGCCCACCACCCGCACCAGGGACGCGGCCAGCGCCTCGTCGAGCCCCGGCACCTTCAGCCGGACGATGCGCCGCTCCAGCTCCTCCTCGGGGAAACCGATGTGCAGGAACAGGCAGCGCCGGCGCAGTGCCTCGGAGAGTTCACGGCTCGCGTTGGAGGTGAGCACGACGAAGGGCCGGCGGGTCGCGGTGATGGTGCCCAGCTCCGGGACGGTGACCTGGAAGTCGCTGAGCACCTCCAGGAGCAGGCCCTCCACCTCGACGTCCGCCTTGTCGGTCTCGTCGATCAGCAGCACCTTGGGCTCGTCGCCGCGGATCGCGGTCAGCAGCGGCCGGGTGAGCAGGAACTCCTCGCTGAAGATGTCCGTCCGGGTCTCGTCCCAGCTCTCGTCGCGGCCGGCGCTGATGCGCAGCAGCTGCTTGGCGTGGTTCCACTCGTACAGCGCCCGGGACTCGTCCACGCCCTCGTAGCACTGGAGCCGCACCAGCCGGGCGTCCGCGACGGCGGCGACGGCCTTGGCCAGCTCGGTCTTGCCGACCCCGGCGGGGCCCTCCACCAGCAGCGGCTTGCCGAGGCGGTCGGCGAGGAACACGGTCGTGGCGACCGCGGGCGAGGCCAGATAGCCGGTCGCGGCGAGCCGGGCGGAGACGTCGTCGACGGAAGTGAACACCGGGGACCTCCAGCTCGGGACAGGGTCTACGGCCTCTATCTAAGCGCTTGTTCAGCGCCGGTGTCACGCGCTTCGGTGTCCCGCACGAGACGCTGCCGGGGACGCCCCGGTCCACGGGCGTCCCCGGCACACCGCCGAGTCTTCACGCGGCCAGCGTCACCGCCCCCACCGCCGGTGTCCGCAGCACCCGCCGTGCCGTCGCCAGACTCGTCCCCAGGGTCACCGCCGCCGAGACCGCCGTCATCGCGAGCCACACCCCGAGGAACTGGTCCGGCAGGACCGCGTCGGTGCGGACGACCGTGAAGGGGACCACCCCGGCCAGCGCGGCCACCGTCCCCAAGAACACGCCCGTGACGGTGATGATCACGCCCTCCGTGCCGACCGTGGCGAGCACCTGCCCGGGCGTCGCCCCCGCCAGCCGCTGCTGCCCGAACTCGCGGGAGCGGTAGGTCGTCGCCGCGTAAAGAGAGTTGACCAGCATCACGCAGACGAACACCGCGATGATGCCGACCACCGTGAGGTTGAGCGTCTCCAGGTTCTTGGCGTCGACCGACTTGACCAGCCCGGACGCCTTCACCGCGTCGCTCTCCACGGCCTGCATGGTGACCGTCGCCGTCGACACGGCCGTGAACATGATCAGCGAGACGAGGATGCCGGCGAGATGCGCGGCCCGCTCGCGCAGGTTGCGCACGGCCAGCCAGCCGCTCGCGCCGCTCAGCGGCAGCCGGTCGAGCACACCCTTCAGCAGCTTCGGCGACAGCAGCGCGAAGCCCACCGACAGCAGGATCGCCCCGTAGGCGGGCGCCGCCATCAGCGCCTCGTCCGTCGCCGAGAACAGGAAGGTCGAGCAGGCCCCGAGGGCGCCGGTGACCAGCGCGGCGCCGGCCAGGAACCGCTTCGCCCCGGCCCGCTCCCGGCCGCCCCGCGTCACCCGCCGCACCGCCAGGAACGCGGCGCCCGCCGAGGCGAGGAGGGTGATGTCCACGCCGCTCAGCAGCGCGACGGGACCGAAGGAGTAGTCGACCGACTCCGCCACCTGGCCGCTGTCCTGGAACATCGCCAGCAGCGCCCGCCCGCCCAGCATCGCCGGGCCGATCGCCAGCAGCGCGCCGACCAGCGCCACGGCCACCGCCTCACCGACGACCATCCGCTTGAGCTGAGCCGGGGTCGCCCCCGAGCAGCGCAGCAGCTCCAGTTCGGCGGTGCGCTGACGCACGTTGACCGTGAGTGTCGACGCCACCGCGAAGAACACCAGCAGCGTCCCGTAACCGCCGACGACGCCCGCGGCGGTGCCCAGCGTCTCCGAGCTGACGGAGTCGACGCCGGGCTGCCCGGCCGTGTCGTGCATCGAGTTGAACGTCATGATGATCGCCGCGCCCAGGAAGGCGGACAGCAGCGTCGCCAGGAACCGCCCGGGACGGCGCCGGATCGACCGCAGAGCCAGTGTGAACATCGCTCACACCCCCACCGGCATGTCGTCGCCCAGGTGCGCCAGCCGCTCCGCCACCGCGTCCGGCGTCGGCGCGTCCAGCCGGCCCGCGAGCCGGCCGTCGGCGAGGAAGACCACCGAGTCCGCGTACGACGCGGCGACCGGGTCGTGCGTCACCATCACCACGGTCCGCCCATGGACCCGCACCGCCTCCTGCAACAGCAGCAGCACCTGCCGCGCGCTGCGCGTGTCCAGCGCGCCCGTCGGCTCGTCCGCGAAGATCACCCGGGGCTCGGTGACCAGCGCCCGCGCGATCGCCACCCGCTGCCGCTGACCGCCCGAGAGCTGGTCGGGGCGGTGGCCGAGCCGGTCGCCGAGCCCGACCGCGGTCAGCACGTCCCGCGCCCGCTGCCGGTCGACGCGCCGCCCGGCGAGCTTCAGCGGCAGCACCGTGTTCTGCGCCACCGTCAGCGTGTCGAGGAGGTTGTACTGCTGGAACACGAACCCGACCCGGCCGCGCCGGAACTTCGTCAGCTCCGCCTCACCGCCGCCCGTCAGCTCCGTACCGTCCACGCACACGATGCCGCCGTCCGGCCGGTCCAGGCCCGCCGCGCACTGGAGCAGCGTCGACTTGCCCGAGCC
>NZ_WWHX01000123.1 GCF_009862125.1 Streptomyces sp. SID5910 | reverse complement strand
CCTGGCCCGTGCGGGTCCGGCACGGGTGGGGGCTGCGCCGCGTGGAGGAGGCCGGGGCCGGGGCTCTTCCGTCGGGCGGGGAGGGCGGAGGGGGTCGCCGGTCCGGTGTCCGTCCGTGCGGGGCCGGCACGGGTGGGGGCTCCGACCCGAGGACGAGGCCGGCCCGGGGATCTTCCGCCGGGCGGGGAGGGCGGAGGGGTCGCCGGCCCGGTGTCCCGGCGTGCGCGGAGGGGCCCTGCCCCGTTCGCGGCGAGGGGCGCAACGAATCGCCGCGAGGCGCCCGGTGGACGCAACGATCCGCTCACCGGCGCGCAACGGCTCCTTCTTGTCCGGCCGAGTCCGCCGACCGTACCGTCTATCTGGCCCCCCGACCCCCCTCCCACCGGTGAGGAACACGCATGCGCACCGCCCTGCTCCAGAGCTCCGGCCGACCCGGCTCCACCGTCGAGAACCTCAGGGTCCTCGACGAGGCCGCGGGCCGCGCCGCCGCCGCGGGCGCCGGGCTGCTCGTCACCTCCGAGCTGTTCCTCACCGGATACGCGATCGGCGACGGCATCGGCCGCCTCGCCGAGGCCGCCGACGGCGAGGCCGCCGACGCGGTCGCGGAGACCGCCACGCGCCACGGCCTCGCCGTCGCCTACGGCTACCCGGAGCGGGCCGGCGAGAGCGTCTTCAACTCCGTCCAGCTGATCTCCGCCGACGGCACCCGCCTGGCCAACTACCGCAAGACCCACCTCTTCGGCTGCTTCGAGCACGACCACTTCGTCCCCGGCGAGCAGCCGGTCGTGCAGGCCGAGCTGAACGGCCTCACCGTCGGCCTGATGATCTGCTACGACGTCGAGTTCCCGGAGAACGTCCGTGCCCACGCCCTCGCCGGCACCGACCTGCTGCTCGTGCCGACCGCTCAGATGCACCCGTTCCAGTTCGTCGCCGAGTCCGTCGTGCCCGTGCGGGCCTTCGAGAACCAGCTGTACGTGGCGTACGTCAACCGGGTCGGCCGGGAGGGCGAGTTCGAGTTCGTCGGCCTGTCCGTGCTCGCCGGCCCCGACGGCACCGCCCGGACCCGGGCCGGACGCGCCGAGGAGCTGGTCGTCGCCGACGCCGACCCGGCCTTCCTCGCCGCGTCCCGCGAGGCCAACCCGTATCTGAAGGACCGCCGCCCCGGTCTCTACGGGTGCCTGGTCTGACCCCCCACCGCCACCCCCGTTCCACCTGTGCAAGGAGTCCGTACCCCATGACGTCCACGGTGCCCAACGCGATCGAGCACGCAGACGAGCAGCAGCCGCCGATCACCATGTTCGGGCCGGACTTCCCGTACGCGTACGACGACTTCCTCGCCCACCCGGCGGGCCTCGGCCAGATACCCGCCACCGAGCACGGCACCGAGGTCGCGGTCATCGGCGGCGGCCTGTCCGGCATCGTCGCCGCCTACGAGCTGATGAAGATGGGCCTCAAGCCCGTCGTCTACGAGGCCGACCAGATCGGCGGCCGGCTGCGGACCGTCGGCTTCGACGGCTGCGACCCGTCGCTGACCGCCGAGATGGGCGCGATGCGCTTCCCGCCGTCCTCCACCGCGCTCCAGCACTACATCGACCTGGTCGGCCTGGAGACCCGCTCGTTCCCCAACCCCCTCGCCGAGGCGACGCCCTCCACCGTCGTCGACCTCAAGGGCGAGTCGCACTACGCCGAGACGCTGGACGACCTCCCGCAGGTCTACCGCGACGTCGCCGACGCCTGGGGCCGGTGCCTGGAGGAGGGCGCCGACTTCTCCGACATGAACCGCGCCCTGCGCGAGCGCGACGTCCCCCGCATCCGCGAGATCTGGGCGAAGCTGGTCGAGAAGCTCGACAACCAGACCTTCTACGGCTTCCTCTGCGACTCCGAGGCCTTCAAGTCCTTCCGGCACCGCGAGATCTTCGGCCAGGTCGGCTTCGGCACCGGCGGCTGGGACACCGACTTCCCCAACTCCATCCTGGAGATCCTCCGCGTCGTCTACACCGAGGCCGACGACCACCACCGCGGCATCGTCGGCGGCTCCCAGCAGCTGCCGCTGCGTCTGTGGGAGCGCGAGCCGGAGAAGATCGTCCACTGGCCCTACGGCACCTCGCTGGCCTCGCTGCACGTCAACGGCGAGCCCCGCCCGGCCGTGACCCGGCTGAACCGCACCGCCGGCAACCGGATCACCGTGACCGACGCCGACGGCGACATCCGCACCTACCAGGCGGCGATCTTCACCGCCCAGTCCTGGATGCTGCTCTCCAAGATCGCCTGCGACGACTCGCTCTTCCCGATCGACCACTGGACCGCCATCGAGCGGACCCACTACATGGAGTCCAGCAAGCTCTTCGTGCCGGTCGACCGGCCCTTCTGGCTGGACAAGGACGAGGACACCGGGCGGGACGTCATGTCGATGACGCTCACCGACCGCATGACCCGCGGCACCTACCTGCTGGACGACGGCCCGGACAAGCCCGCCGTCATCTGCCTGTCCTACACCTGGTGCGACGACAGCCTGAAGTGGCTGCCGCTGTCCGCGAACGAGCGGATGGAGGTCATGCTGAAGTCGCTCGGCGAGATCTACCCGAAGGTCGACATCCGGAAGCACATCATCGGCAACCCGGTGACGGTCTCCTGGGAGAACGAGCCCTACTTCATGGGCGCCTTCAAGGCCAACCTGCCCGGCCACTACCGCTACCAGCGGCGCCTGTTCACCCACTTCATGCAGGAGGAGCTGCCCGAGGACAAGCGGGGCATCTTCCTCGCCGGCGACGACATCTCCTGGACGGCCGGCTGGGCCGAGGGCGCCGTCCAGACCGCGCTGAACGCGGTCTGGGGCGTCATGCACCACTTCGGCGGCGAGACCGACGCGACCAACCCCGGCCCGGGCGACGTCTACGACGAGATCGCGCCGGTCGAGCTCCCCGAGGACTAGATTCCCGCCGCCCTCGCCTTCTCGTACACCTGGGCGGCGACGTCCTTGAGTTCCTCCGCGTCGCGCGTGGTGCTCTGAAGGTCGATGAGGATCACGTCGAAACCGATCTCGGCGTGTGCGGCCAGGTCCTCGACGATCTGGTCGACGCCGCCCTGGAAGGGGCGGCGGCCGGACCCCTCGTAGTTCGCCGCGCTGTAGCGGGTGTTGACCCTGAGCACCGTCCGGATGGGCTTCGTGCGGCCCCGCTCGGCGGCCAGGTCCCGCAGCCGCCGCCACTGCTCGGCGACGGTCTCGGCCCCGATGCCGGTCGGCAGCCAGCCGTCGGCGTGGTCGACCAGCCGGCGCCGGGCCCGGCCGCTGTCGCCCGCCGCCAGCAGGATCGGGATGGGCCGAGCCGGCTTGGGGCCGACCACGGCGGACGCGATCTTCGTGACCTCGCCGTCGTACACCACCGGGTCCGGACCCCACACGGCGCGGCACACCCCGATCAGCTCGTCCAGGGCGGCGCCGCGCTCGGCGAACGGCCGCACGGACGCCGCCGCGTACTCGTCGTGCGACCAGCCGGTGCCGAAGCCCGCCAGGACCCGGCCGCCGCTCGCCGCGTCCAGCGTGGCCAGCGTCTTGGCCAGCTGGAAGGGGACGTGCAGCGGGGCGACCAGCACGCTCGTGCCCAGCCGGGCCCGTTCGGTGACGGCGGCGGCGAGGGCGAGGGTGACCAGCGGCTCCGCCACGCTCCGGTACGAGTCGGGCCAGGGCAGGCCCTCGATGCCGTACAGCCCCTGTGTGGCGGGTTCGGGGAACAGGGCGCGCTCGAACACCCACAGGCTCTCGTAGCCCATCCGTTCCGCCGCGCGTGCCACGTCCGGGACGTCCTTGCCGATGTCGTACTGACGCATCTGGGGGAGGCCGAGTCCGAGCCGGGTCGTCATGCCGGGGTGCTCCTTCGCCGTCGGAGTGCGATGTTGCCCGAGGGATCAACGTACCGCGCACGCGCGGGAGTTCCAGGTGGGCGCGGGTCAGTCCGGCAGCGGGGTGAGCAGCATGCGGCCCGCGAAGCCGACCGCCGAGTCCAGCCGCTCGGTGAACTCCCCGGCCACGTCGGGCAGCCGGCGCAGCGCCCACAGCGCCCGGGCCGCGGCCCAGGTGGCCTCGCGGGCGCGCTCCAGGCTCCAGGAGCCGAGCAGATGGGTCAGCGGGTCGGCGATCTGGAGGAGGTCGGGGCCGGGCATCAGCTCGTCGCGGATGCGCTCCTCCAGCGACACGAGGAGATCGCCCACCCGGTCGAACTCGTCCTCCAGGTCGGCGGGTTCGCAGCCGAGCGTACGACAGGTGTCCACCACGGCCAGCGCGAGGTCGTGCCCGATGTGCGCGTTGATGCCCGCCAGCGCGAACTGAAGCGGTCGTACGCCGGGATGGCGGCGGAACTGGAACAGGGGCCGCCAGCACGCGGGCGGCCGGCGTCCGCTCTCCAGGGCGTCGACGGCGGCCAGATAGCGCTCCGCGAACCGCACGTCCAGCGCGATCGCGGCCCGGGCGTCCGGGAACAGCCC
This sequence comes from Streptomyces sp. SID5910, assembly GCF_009862125.1. Taxonomy (GTDB): domain Bacteria; phylum Actinomycetota; class Actinomycetes; order Streptomycetales; family Streptomycetaceae; genus Streptomyces. Next base: position 9,884 of record NZ_WWHX01000123.1, on the reverse strand, counting down.
CCGGTCGATGTGCTGGTCCACCGCCTCGGTGACGGCCAGGTAGACGCCGTTGAAGACGGCCAGCCCGTCCCGCTCCGGCAGGGTGGCGTCGAGGGCGCGCATCCGGGTCAGGACCGTGTCCACCGTCCGGGCGGCCGTCGGGACTTGCTCACAGTGCGCCATGGCGGCAGCGTCGCAGCTTTAGGGTGGCGGGAGAGCCGGCGGGCCCGACGCTTCCCCAGAACGGGGGAACGCGCCCGCCGTGCGGGGGAGGGGGAACCGTACGTGTCAGGCCTTCGTGCCCGGCGTCTGGCAGCTCGCAGGAGTGAGCGCAGGCGTGCCGCCCGCCGCAGTGCGATGGTCGCGGCGGCGTCCGTCGTCGTCGCGGTCGGCACCGCGACCGGCATGCTGACCGCGCTCGGCGACGACGAGCGCGGCGCGGACGAGGCGCGGCCGCAGGTGACGCGGTCGCCGCGGCTGGACTCGCTGCCCGTGACGCCGTCCCCCTCGGTCCCGGCGACGCCCTCGGCCTCCGCGTCGCCCTCGCCGTCGAAGAAGGCGAGCCCCAGCCCCTCGCCGAAGAAGAAGACCGAGCGGAAGAAGCCCCCGACGACCACGGCCTCCGCCCGGCTCTACCGGCACCCCGACTCCCAGGTCCTGGAGTGGGTCCAGGCCCATCCCGACGACCCGCGCCAGGACGTCATCCAGTCCCGCATAGCCGACCACCCGGCCGCCGTGTGGTTCGCGGACTTCTCGCCGGACAACATCACCTCCCGGGTCCGCGCGGTCACCTCGGGCGCCGCCGCCCAGGGCAGGGTGCCGGTCGTCGTGCCGTACGTGATACCAGACCGCGACTGCGGCGGGTACTCGGAGGGCGGGGCGCCGGACCTCGACGCCTATGACGACTGGATCGACCGGTTCGCCGCGGGCCTCGGCTCCGGCGAGGTCATCGTCGTCCTGGAGCCCGACTCGGTGGCCCAGGCCGAGTGCCTGTCCGCCGACGGGCGGGCCGACCGCTTCGCCTCCCTGGCGCGGGCCGGCCGTGTCATGAAGGAGGCCAATCCGAGGGCGCGCGTCTACTTCGACGCGGGCCACTCCGGCTGGCACGCGCCCGCCAAGCAGGCGGGGTGGCTCAGGGAGGCCGGTGCCGCCTCCACCGACTCCTCGGACGGCGTCTTCAGCAACGTCTCCAACTTCCACAGCACCGCCGACGAGGTCGCCCACGACCGCGCGGTCCTCGACGCCCTCGGCGGCCCGGCGAGCCTGGGCGCCGTCATCGACACCAGCCGCAACGGCAACGGCGCTCCGACCGACGGCGAGTGGTGCGACCCCGACGGCCGCAAACTGGGCCGCGCGCCGACCCTGAGCACCGGCATGGGGCGCATCGACGCCTACCTGTGGGTGAAGCTGCCGGGAGAGTCGGACGGCTGCAAGGGGTCGCCGGGCACCTTCACCCCGTCCTACGCCTACGACTTGGCGCGCTGAGAACCGCCGCCCCCGGTGCCGTCGTCGCTCTTCTCGTCGTACGAGGACGTCCCCTCGTCGAGCAGCGGCTGCTGCGTCTTGAGGTGGGCCGGGGCGAAGGCGCGCAGCGCGTGGTAGCCGGTGATGACGACCAGCGTGCCCAGCGCGATACCGCTGAGCGAGAAGGTGTCGGTGAACTTCAGGGTGACGTTGCCGACGCCGATGATGATGCCCGCGGCGGCCGGCACCAGGTTCAGCGGATTGCGCAGGTCCACCTTGGCGTTGATCCAGATCTGCGCGCCGAGCAGGCCGATCATGCCGTACAGGATGACGGTGATGCCGCCGAGCACCCCGCCGGGGATCGCGGCGACGACCGCGCCGAACTTCGGGCAGAGGCCGAACAGCAGGGCGAAGCCGGCGGCGGCCCAGTAGGCGGCCGTCGAGTAGACGCGGGTCGCGGCCATCACGCCGATGTTCTCGGAGTACGTGGTGTTGGGCGGGCCGCCGACCGCGGTGGACAGCATCGAGCCGACGCCGTCCGCGGAGATCGCCGTGCCCAGCTTGTCGTCGAGGTTGTCGCCGGTCATCTCGCCGACGGCCTTGACGTGTCCGGCGTTCTCCGCGATCAGCGCGATGACGACGGGCAGGGCGACCAGGATCGCCGACCACTCGAAGCTCGGCCCGTGGAAGGACGGCAGCCCGATCCAGTCGGCGTGGCCGACGGCGGAGAAGTCCAGCCGCCAGTGGTCGGTGACCTTGCCGCTGCCGTCCACCGAGTGGATCTGCCCGAAGATCCGGTCCAGGACCCAGGACAGGGCGTAGCCGAAGACCAGCCCCAGGAAGATCGCGATCCGGGACCAGAAACCGCGCAGGCAGACCACGGCCAGACCGGTGAACAGCATCACCAGCAGCGCCGTCCACTGGTCCTGCGGCCAGTAGGTGGAGGCGGTGACCGGCGCCAGGTTGAAGCCGATCAGCATGACCACCGCGCCGGTCACGATCGGCGGCATCGCGGCGTGGATGATCCGCGCGCCGAACTTCTGCACCGCGAGACCCACCAGGAACAGCGCGGCGCCCACGACGAGGACCGCGCCGGTCACCGTGGCGCTGGTGCCGCCCTGCGCCCGGATGACGGCGGCGACGCCGACGAAGGAGAGCGAGCAGCCGAGGTAGCTGGGCACGCGGCCGCGGGTGGCGAGCAGGAAGATGACGGTCGCCACGCCCGACATCATGATCGCGAGGTTGGGGTCGAGGCCCATCAGGACCGGAGCCACGAAGGACGCCCCGAACATGGCCACCACGTGCTGGGCGCCGAGCCCGGCCGTGCGGGGCCACGAGAGCCGTTCGTCGGGGCGGACCACCGCTCCGGGGGCGGGAACCTTCCCGTCCCCGTGCAGCTTCCAACGCACGCCGAGGTCCATGGTGAGGTATCGCTTTCTGCTGTACGTGAGGACTGTCCGCACCATTGTCGGGGGTATCCGGCCGTCCCCCGCGCCACGCCCCCTGCTGACCAGCGCCTTCCCCCCGGCCGACACCGCTGAGCGTCCGCTTAGGATGGAGGGGACCCGCCGTACGTGAGCACACCCGAGCAAGACCAGGAGCCCCGCCCGTGACCGCCGAAGCCCCCGCCGCGCCCGCCCAGTCCTACGGCAGGCTCGTCCCCGTCACCGTCCACTTCGACGACCTTGACGCGCTCGGCCTGCTGCACAACGCCCGCTACCCCGTGATGGTCGAGCGGGCCTGGGCCGAGCTGTGGACCGAGCACGGCTTCCGCTTCGAGGGCGACTGGGCGGCGGCCGGCGACGCCTGCAACGCCGTCAAGGAGCTGACGGTCAGCTACGAGGCGCCGGTCACCAAGCCGGGCGCGTACGCCGTCCACCTCTGGCTGGAGCGGCTCGGCACGACCGGCCTCACCTACGGCTTCCGGTTCTGCTCGGCGGACGGCGCCACCACGTACGCCCGCGGCACCCGGGTGCTGGTCCGGCTGGACTCCGCGACGCTGCGCCCGGCGCCGTGGAGCGAGACCTTCAGGGCTGCCGGTCGGGCACTGCTGCGCTCGGCTGACTGATCTTCGGCCGGTCGCGGTCGCCGGCCCGCAGCACCTTCGCGAACAGCACCAGGCAGCAGGCCAGCACGGTCACCAGACCGAACGACACCACCAGGCTGGTCGCCTGCGCCAGGCCGCCGATCGCGCTCGGCGCCACCAGCCCGGATGTGTACGTGATGGTCGCGACGCCCGCGATGGCGAGGCTCGGGTTGGAGCCGGCCCGGCCCGCCGCCGCGAAGCACAGCGGGACGACGACCGCGATGCCGAGACCCATCAGCGCGAAGCCGCTCATCGCCACCGCCGGATGCCCGCCGACGACCACGAGCAGGCCGCCGAGCGTGGCCAGCACCCCGCTCACCCGGACCGTGCGCACGGCGCCGTAGCGGTCCACCACCTTGTCCCCGGCCAGCCGGGCCACGGCCATGGTGAGCGTGAAGCCCGTCGTGCAGGCCGCCGCGAGACCGGCCGAGGTCTCCAGCTGGTCCCGCAGGTAGACCGCCGACCAGTCCAGGCTCGCGCCCTCCGCGAACACCGCGCAGAACCCGACCGCGCCGATCAGCAGCGCCGACCTCGGCGGCAGCGCGAACCGCGGCGGCGGGTCCTCGTCCTCGGCGGGCTGGAGGTCCAGCACCCAGGTGCAGGCCACCAGCCCCAGCACCGTCAGCACGCCCGCGGCCAGCACGTGGTGCAGCCGCGCGTCCGCGCCCAGATGGGCGGCGAGGGTGCCGGCCGCCGAGCCGGTCAGCGCGCCCGCGCTCCACATGCCGTGCAGCCCGGACATGATCGACTTGTTGAGCCGGTTCTCCACCTCGACGCCGAGCGCGTTCATCGCCACGTCCGACATGCCGGCCGTGGCGCCGTAGACGAACAGGGCGAGGCACAGCGTGAGCAGGTTCGGGGCGAGGGAGGGCAGCACCAGGGCCAGCGTCCACAGGGCGAGCAGACCGCGCAGGGCGGTGCGGGCGCCGAAGCGGTGGCTGACGCTGCCGGCCAGCGGCATCGCGACGGAGGCGCCGAGCGCGGGGAAGGCCAGCGCGAGGCCGAGCTGGCCCGCGCTCACCCCGGCGTGGTCCTGGATCCACGGCACCCGGGTCGCGAACGATCCGGTGACCGCGCCGTGCACGGCGAACACGGCGGCCACGGCGTACCGGGCGCGCCTCACCTCACTGTGCGCGTAGACCACTGCGCTCATTCTCGGCTCCTCCGTCGGGTCCGCTCGGTCCGTTCCTCTGCTGCGTCGCGTCGCGTAAACTATCAGGAACCCTGCCTGATAGATAGTGAGTTGTCGGCGCGACGCCCCGCCCCGTCGATCTGGAAGGATCCCGGCATGCCCGCATCCCCGAGCACCGCCCGGGCCATCAACGACCGGCTCGCCCTGCGACTGCTCCAGCAGGAGGGCCCGTTGACGGCCACACAGCTGAAGCAGCTGACCGGGCTCTCCCGGCCCACCGTGGCCGACCTCGTCGAACGCCTCACCGCCTCCGGTCTGATCGAGGTGACCGGGGAGTCGGGAGAGCAGCGCCGCGGACCGAACGCCAGGCTGTACGGCATCGTCGCCGGCCGCGCCCACCTGGCCGCCCTGGACGTGCGCACCGAGAGCGTCTCCGTCCTCGTCTCGGACCTGCTCGGCCGGGTCCTCGCCGAGGCGTCCGCGCCGATCGGCGACGGCACGGGGACGGGCCCCGCGGTGGAGCAGGCCGTCACGCTGGTCGAGCGCGCGGCGAAGGAGGCGGAGGCCGTCCGGCTGCACACGGTCTGCGTCGGCGCCCCCGGCCTGATCGACCCGGCCAGCGGCGAACTCCACGACTCGACCGGCCTGCCCGAGTGGCACCGCCGGCTGGTGGCCGCGCTGCGGGAGCGGCTGCCCGGGGCGCGGGTCGGCGTGGAGAACGAGACCAACCTCGCCGCCCTGGCCGAGCAGCGCGACGGGGCGGCCCGGGACCGGGACACCTTCGTCCTGCTCTGGCTCGGCCTGGGCGTCGGCGGCGCGGTCGTCCTCGACGGCGTCCTGCGGCGCGGCGTCTCCGGCGGCGCGGGCGAGCTGGGCTTCCTGCCGGTGCCCGGCACGGCGGGCGTGCCGTCGGCCACCGACTGCGACGGCGGCTTCCACTCCATGACCGGGGCGGCGGCGGTGTGCGACATCCATTCGGCCCCCTCCCACCTGCGCAAACACCTGGCGCCCCGGACCGTGGGGGCATGTCGCACACCCCGGTCACCAGCACGCGGAAGGGCTCCTTCCTCGGGGAGGTCAGGGACGCCGTCACCCCGCGGGCCACCCTGCTCGTCCTCGGAGTGCTCGCGCTCCAGCTGCTGTTCATCGCCTCCTACGTGGGAGCGCTGCACGATCCGAAGCCGAAGGACGTGCCCTTCGGGGTCGTCGCACCCGAAAACGCGGCCGGGCAGACGGTGGCCCGGCTGGAGCGGCTGCCCGGGTCGCCGCTGGACCCGCGGGCGGTGGCCGACGCGGCGAGCGCCCGGCAGCAGATCATGGACCGGGAGATCGACGGCGCCCTGATCGTGGACCCGGAGAGCCGTACGGACACCCTGCTGGTCGCGTCCGGCGGCGGCACCGTCCTCGCCACCACCCTGGACGGCATCCTCGGCAGGGTCGACAAGGCCGAGGGGCGCGCGGTGCGGGTCGTCGACGTGGCCCCGGCCTCACGCCACGACTTCGACGGGTTGTCGTCCTTCTACCTGGTCGTGGGCTGGTGCGTCGGCGGCTATCTGTGCGCCTCGATCCTGGCGATCAGCACCGGGGCCCGGCCCGCCAACCTCCGCCGCGCGGCGATCCGGCTGATCGTGATGGCGCTGGTCGCGATCGCCGGCGGTCTGGGCGGCGCGGTGATCGTCGGGCCGATCCTGGGCGCGCTGCCCGGCAGCGTGGTGGACCTGTGGGGGCTGGGCGCCCTGATCACCTTCGCGGTGGGCGCCGCCACGCTCGCGCTCCAGGGCCTCTTCGGGATCGTCGGCATCGGGCTGGCGATCCTGCTGGTGGTGATCGCGGGCAACCCGAGCGCGGGCGGTGCCTTCCCGCTGCCGATGCTGCCGCCGTTCTGGAGGGCGATCGGTCCCGCGCTGCCGCCGGGCGCGGGCACCTGGGCGGCCCGCTCGGTCGCGTACTTCAAGGGCAACGACCAGACCCTCTCCCTGCTGGTGCTGTGGGCATGGGCGGTCGCGGGGACGGTGATCACGCTGGTGGCGGCCGCGCTGCGCCGCCGACGGCGGGAGCCGGAGCTGCCCACGCAGGCCGGCTGACCGCCGTACGCGCGGGCACGCGGAAGTCGCGGACACGCGGAAGTCCCGCCCCTCGCGCGCGGGACGGGACTTCACAGATGCGGTGCTGCTCAGCCGATCTGCGTACCGGTGGCCGACAGGGCCTCCGTCACCGGCTGGAAGAAGGTCTCCCCGCCGGAGGTGCAGTCGCCGCTGCCGCCGGAGGTGAGGCCGATGGCCTTGTCGCCCGAGAAGAGCGAGCCGCCGCTGTCGCCGGGCTCGGCGCAGACGTCGGTCTGGATCAGGCCGTTGACGATGTCGCCGTTGCCGTAGTTCACGGTGGCGTCCAGGCCGGTGACCGTGCCGTCGTGCACCTGGGTGGTGGAGCCGCTGCGGGTCACCTTCATGCCGACGGTGGCCTCGGCGGCGCCCGAGATGGCCTGGGCGGAGCCGTTGTAGAGGTTCACCTCGCTCGGGTGGGCCACGTCGGCGGTGTACTTGACCAGGCCGTAGTCGTTGTCCGGGAAGCTGGAGGCCTCGTTCTGGCCGATGACGTTCCCGGAGGAGTCCGACCAGGTCGAGATGGACTCGGTGCAGTGGCCGGCGGTGATGAAGTACGGCTCGCCGCCCTTGGTCACGTTGAAGCCGAGCGAGCAGCGCCCGCCGCCTCCGGTGATGGCGTCGCCGCCCGCGACGAAGGGCTTGTACTCGCCCTTGGTCCGCTTGAGTTCGGCCTTGGCGCCGAGTCCGTCGACCACCTTGGTCAGCTTGGCCCACTCGGCCTCGGAGACCGTGCGGTCGGCGGTGACGACGACCTTGTTGGTGGTCGGGTCGGTCGCCCAGGAGGTGCCCGGGATGGTGGCGTCCTGGGTGAGGGTGGTGCGGGCGCTCTTCAGCTCGGCGAGCGAGTTCTCGACGATTCTCGCCTTGGCGCCGGCCTCCTCGACGGTCTGCGCGGCGCTCTCGTCGAGCACGTTGACGACCAGGCTCTTCGCCTGTGCGTCGTAGTACGTGCCCGCCGCGTCGCCGCCGAGGTCGCCGAGCAGCGTGGAGGCGAGCTGTCCGGCCGCCGTGACCGACAGGGTCTCGGGCGCGGAGGCCTTCGGGGACTCGCTGGCGTTCGCACTCTGGAAGGTGACTCCCGCGGCTACCAGTGCGGTGATGCCCGCACCTACCACGGCCGCCCGTCGCCTGGGTATGCGTCGGTGCTTCAACTCACGTCCTCCTGTGGGGGGTCGGCCCGGAGGTTGTGGGGACCTCGCGGACCGGAAGGCTGGTTGACGAGCGGTCACTCTTCCGACTCCACAGGCCGCACACAAGGTCGACTCAAGGACGTGCGCACGACAACTCCAGTGCGGTCACAGGTCCTTCACCAATCATGTCCCTTCCAGGAGGATTCGCGGAGCGGAATCGCACCGCGGACACCAGGGGCGGGCAGCGGGCATGAGGGAGCCCCCGCACGCGGGCTGCGTGCGGGGGCTCGTCGTGCTGCCGGCTACGCGGTGGGACGGTCTCAGTAGACGCTGACGCCGTAGGCGCTCAGGGCCTCCGTGACCGGCTGGAAGAACGTCGTGCCGCCGGAGGAGCAGTTGCCGCTGCCGCCGGAGGTCAGACCGTAGGCGGTGCCGTTGCTGCCGTAGAGCGGGCCGCCGGAGTCGCCGGGCTCGGCGCAGACCGTGGTCTGGATCAGCCCGGAGACGATGTCGCCGCCGCCGTAGTTGACGGTGGCGTTCAGCGCGGTGACCCGGCCGCTGTGGGTGCCGCTGGTGGAACCGTCGCGGATGACGGTGGTGCCCACGCTCGGCGTGGCGGCGCGGGTGATGTCCACGCCGTTCGCGGTGCCGGGCTTGCTGACGGACGTGTTGGTGTACCGGACGATGCCGTAGTCGTTGCCCGGGAAGCTGGAGCCGGCGGTGGTGCCGAGGGTCGTGGTGTGCCCGGAGTTGGACCACCAGGTGCCGGCGCCGTCGGTGCAGTGACCGGCGGTCAGGAAGTACTCGGTGCCGTTGCTCGCACGGACGTTGAAGCCGAGGGAGCAGCGCCAGCTGCTCGCGTAGATGGCGTCGCCGCCCTGGATGAGCTTGTTGAACGTGCCGGGGGTGCGCTTGATCGTGAGCGCGCCGGCCTTGTCGCCGGCCTGCTCCTTGATCTTCGCGATCTCGGCCTGGGTGACCGTGCTGTCGGCGGTGACGACGACCCGGCCGGTCGCGCTGTCGACGGCCCAGGCGGTGCCGGGGACGTCGGCCTGGAGCACCGCGGAGCCGGCGCTGTTCAGCTCGGCGGCGCTGAAGGTGGCGGGGGTGGGGGCGGGTGCCGCGGTCGCGCTGGGGATCGCGATCGCGGCCGCGGCCACGAGGCCGGTGGATACGGCGATCAGCCGGGTCCGTCTCGAGATGCCGCTGCGGGGGTTGGTGCGCTTGATCCTCACTTTTCGTTCCTCCACGGGGGAAGTCGGGGGCCCCTTCGTGGGGTTGGGGCCCGTGAGGCGCAGCCAGCGGACGGGCGTCCGGGTTCCGGACACGCCGTGCCCCTGACAAGCGCTGAGGTTGGAGTATTCGGCCGAACGGCCGGTCGGCGCAAGAGTGCCTTTCGGCCTTCAACCATCGCCCGGCCGTCGCCGCCGACCCCCGTGAAGATCAGTGCGGTTCGCGCTCCCCCGCCTCGATGCCGGCCGCCAGCGTGTTGCCCGGCGGCGGGAAGGGGCAGATGAAGTGGTCGGCGAAGGCGCACGGCGGCAGCAGTGCGCGGTTGAAGTCGACCGTCGTGCGCCCCTCGGCGTCCGGCGCGGCCGGGCGCAGGAACCGGAAGCGGTAACTGGTGCTTCCGCTGGTGGTGTCCGCGAAGACGGCCCACAGTGAGCCGTCGCCCTCCACGGTCACCTGGAGCGTGTGCTCCCGCCCGCCCAGGCCGAAGGCCAGCTCCCCGCCGAGGCCGAGCCCGCGCTCCCGCCCGTCCGCGTTCGCCACCCGCACACTGCGCGGCCCGGAGCCGTACGGCGTGAAGCGCCCCGGCACCGACCATCGCGGGTCGTAGGGCGTGGCGGCGATGCCGCGGAACGCGCGCCGCGCCTCGGCGCCCGGGTCGAAGTCGCGCACCCCCCAGGCGCCCTCGCGGACCAGGACGACCAGGCGCCGTTCGCCGTGGGCGACCCGGGCCGCGCTCGCCGGTCCCGGGTCGGCCG
>NZ_WWHX01000122.1 GCF_009862125.1 Streptomyces sp. SID5910 | reverse complement strand
TGCAGTTCGACGCGGTCCTCGGCGTCCGCGCGGGCGATCTCGACGTCCACGCCCCACAGCGGGTGGCCGATGGTGCCGGGCTTCGCGCCGAACACCGGCTGGTTGACGGCCGCCGCCGGCGAGGTCTCGGACAGCCCGTACCCCTCGTAGATCTTGGCGCCGAAGGCCTCCTCGAAGCGCTCAAGCACGGCGACGGGCAGTGAGGCGCCGCCGGAGACGCACACCCGCAGCTCGGGCAGGGCGCCGGCGCCGGCCGCCGCGGCGGCGAGGGCGACGAACATGGTGGGCACCCCGTGGAAGGTGTTGACGTTCTCCCGCACCATCAGCTCGATCGCGCGCGCCGCGTCGAAGCGGGGCAGCAGCACGAGGGTGGCCCCGGCCCGCCAGGTGGAGTTGAGGGAGACGGTCTGGCCGAAGGCGTGGAACAGCGGCAGCGCGCCGAGCGCGATGTCGTCGGGGCGGATGTCGTTGGCGTCGAAGGCGTTGACGGTCGCGTTCATCACCAGGTTGAAGTGGCTGAGCACGGCGCCCTTGGGCACGCCGGTGGTGCCGCTGGTGTAGAAGACGACGGCCGGGTCGTCGGCGTCCCGCGTCACGTACGAGGGCAGCGGTTCGGCGTCCGCGGCGAGCTTGCCGAGCTCGTCGCCGAGGACGACGACCCGCACCCCGGCCTCCCGTGCGGCGGCCGCCCCGGTCTCCGCCTGCGCCGGATGCACCAGCAGCAGGGTCGCGCCGCTGTCGGTGAGGACGTGCCCGACCTCCGCCGGGGACAGCAGCAGATGGACCGGGACGACGACGGCGCCGGCCGCGGCGATCGCGTAGTACGCCTGCGGGAAGTCGGCGGTGTTCGGCGCCATCAGGGCGACCCGGTCCCCCGGCCGGACGCCCAGGTCCACCAGGGCCCCCGCCTGGGCGCGGGCCCGCTGCCACACCTCGGCGAAGGTCAGCCGCAGGTCGCCCTCGACCAGTGCCTCCTTGTCGGGGCGGCGCCGGGCGTTCTCGGCGAGGATGGCGGCGACGGAGAGGGTTGCCATGGGGTGTTGCTCCGTTCCTTGCTGCGGCTCTGCGAAGGGGTGGCGGTGACCTGCGCGCGGCTACGGCCGCTCGACGAGCACCGCGCTGCCCTGACCCACGCCGACGCACATGGTGGCCAGCCCTCGGCCGGCGCCGGTGCGCCGCATGCGGTGGAGCAGGGTGGTGAGGATGCGGGCGCCGGAGCAGCCGAGCGGGTGGCCCAGCGCGATGGCGCCGCCGGTGGGGTTGACCAGGCCGGGGTCGATGCCGAGCTGGTCGACGCAGGCGAGGGCCTGGGCGGCGAACGCCTCGTTGAACTCGGCCTCCGCGAGGTCGTCGACGCTCCAGCCGGCGCGGCCGAGGACCTTGCGGGTGGCGGGGACCGGGCCGATGCCCATGACGTCCGGGTGGACGCCCGCCGAGCCGCCGGCCACATAGCGGCCGAGCGACTCCAGGCCCAGGTCGTTCAGCGCCTCCTCGCTGACCAGCAGGAGGCCGGCGGCGCCGTCGTTCATCGGGGAGGCGTTGCCCGCGGTGACCGTGCCGCCGGCCCGGAAGACTGGCTTGAGGCGGCCCAGCTTCTCCAGGGAGGTGTCCTCGCGGACGCACTCGTCGGCGTCCACGACCACGCCGTCCGGGCGCTCGACGGGCAGCAGCTCGGCGTCGAAGTGGCCGTTCTTGCGGGCCTCGGCGGCGAGGCGGTGGCTGCGCAGGGCGAACGCGTCCTGCCGTTCGCGCGACACGCCGTACCGCGCGGCGACCTCCTCGGCCGTCTCGCCCATGGCCAGCAGGCCGTGCAGGTCCTTCATCGCCGGGTTGACCAGGCGCCAGCCGAGCCGGGTGTCGGCGGTCTCCATGCGGTGCGGCAGGGCCTCGTCGGGGCGGGGCAGGACGAAGGGGGCGCGGCTCATCGACTCCGAGCCGCCGGCGAGCACGATGTCGGCCTCGCCCGCGGCGATGGTGCGGGCGGCGGCGGTGACGGCTTCGAGGCCGGAGGCGCACAGCCGGTTCACCGTGGCGCCGGGCACGGTCTCGGGCAGTCCGGCGAGGAGGGCGGCCATGCGGGCGACGTTGCGGTTGTCCTCGCCGGCCTGGTTGGCGGCGCCCCAGTACACGTCGTCGATGCGGGCAGGGTCGAGCGCGGGCACGCCGGCGACCAGGCCGCGGATCACGGCGGCGGCGAGATCGTCGGGCCGCACGCCGGACAGGGCGCCGCGCAGCTTGCCGATCGGGGTGCGGCGGGCGGCCGCGAAGTGGACGGGACGCACGTGGTGACTCCTGACCGTCGTCGCTCGGCCGCCGGGCGGTGTGCCGCCGGCCGGCCTCCGCGAGCCTTCTTCCTGCATCGCCGCGGGCTTGCTTCGTGCCCGCAGACGAAATTAGCACTGCTAGTTTTGGACTATAGACCTCGGGCCGCCTCCCTGGGAAGATCCTCCCGGTCACCTGCACCGACGCAGCTGGAGGAGACATGCCCGAGACCCGCGAGCACACCCTGTCCGGAACCCGCGGGCGGATCACCGTCCGCGAGTGGTCCGCCGAGCGGCCCCGGTACACGGTGCTCCTGATCCACGGCTACGGCGAGCACGCCGGCCGCTACGAGGAGGTGGCCGGCGTCCTGACGTCCCACGGCGCGGCCCTCTACGGTCCCGACCACGTCGGGCACGGCGCGTCGGAGGGCGAGCGGGTGCTGATCGAGGACTTCGAGGACGTCGTCACCGACGTGCACGCCGTCGCGGAACTCGCCCGGGCCGCCCGCCCCGGCCTGCCCGTCGTCGTCCTCGGCCACTCCATGGGCGGCCTGATCGCCTCCCGCTACGCGCAGCGCCACCCCGAGGGCCTGACCGCGCTGGTGCTGTCCGGCCCGGTCATCGGCGACTGGGAGCTGCCGCGCCGGCTGCTCGCCCTGGACGAGATCCCCGACACCCCGATCAGCCCGTCCTCGCTCTCCCGGGACCCCGCGGTCGGCGCGGCGTACGCGGCGGACCCGCTGGTGTGGCACGGCCCGATGAAGCGGCCGACGCTGGAGGCGTTCGTGCGGACGCTGGAGACCGTCGCGAAGGGCGGCGACGTGGGCCGCCTCCCGCTGCTGTGGGTGCACGGCGACGACGACCGGCTGGTGCCGCTGCCCGGCAGCCGCGCCGGCGTCGAACAGCTCAGCGGCGGCGACCTCACCGAGCGGATCTACCCGGGCGCCCGGCACGAGGTCTTCAACGAGACGAACCGGGCGGAGGTGTTCGCGGACGTCACGCGCTTCCTGGACGGCGTGCTCGCCCGCTGACCGGCCGGGGGCGTTTGCCCCTGTGCCCCATGGGCACCCGCGCCCCCATGGAGTGGTTGCGCCGCGCCGCCTGCGTGGATGAGGACCCCGAACTGTTCTTCCCGGTGGGCACGACCGGACCGGCCCTGCGGGACATCGCGGCCGCCAAGCGCGTCTGCGCCCGGTGCCCGGTGAGCACCCAGTGCCTGGCGCTGGCCCTGGACATGGGCCGGGCGTCGGGCGTGTGGGGCGGCACCTGCGAGGAGGAACGCGACGCTCTGCTCCGCCGGGAACATCCGCACGACGAAAGAGGGGCACCATGGCCGACGCCCTCGAACTCGACGCGCTGTGGGAGGACTTCCACCGCGTGGTGAACATGACGTCCGCCGAACTCGCGGACTGGCTCCGGGTACGGGACTCCGGCGAGGTGACCGAACCGCTGCCGGACGACGCCGGCCCGCCACTGGGGCAGCACGTCCTGGCGATCCTCCAGAAACGGCGCACGGACCTCACGGAGGACGACCTCCGCGCGATGCGCAAGGTCGTGGACACCGTGACCTCGCAGACCGACCTGGAGAACGAGCCCCGGGCCGACGACACGCGGCTCAGGCACCGGCTGATGACGGTCGGCCACGACCCGCTGAAGCCGTAGTGGCCGGCCACGACGAGCGCGTCGTACGGGAACTCGTCGACGCGCACGGGCAGACGTACGCCGAGGAGGCGGGCATCGCGCTGAAGGACACCCCGCAGCCGCTGTACCGGCTGCTGGTCCTCGCCCACCTGCTCAGCGCCCGCATCCGCGGCTCGATCGCGGTGGCGACCGCCCGGGCCCTCGCCGACGCCGGACTCGGCGACCCGCGCCGGATGGCCGACGCGGACTGGCAGGAGCGGGTGGACGCGCTGGGCCGGGGCGGCTACCGGCGCTACGACGAGCGCACCGCCGCACAGCTCGGCGACGGTGCCGGGCTGCTGCTCGACCGGTGGGGCGGGGATCTGCGCCGGCTCCGTAAGGAGGCGGACGGCGACGTGTCCGAACTGCGCCGCCTGCTCCAGGAGTTCCCCGGCGTGGGACCGGCCGGCGCGGACATCTTCCTGCGCGAGGTCCAGCGGGTCTGGCCGGAGGCGGGCCCCTGCCTCGACGGCAAGGCCCTCCAGGGCGCGAAGCGCCTCGGCCTGCCCGAGGACGCGGGCCGGCTGCTCGACCTCGCCGACGGGACGGAACCGGCCGTCCTGGCCGCCGCCCTGGTACGCGCGGCGGTGGACAAGGACACGGTGCGCGACGCCGAGGACCGCGCCGGCTGAACCGCCGCGCCGCCCCCGACGCCCGGGGCGGCGCACTCCTACGCCGGCCCGACACCCGGAGCACCGCACGCCGCACGCCCGCACCGCCCCGACGGCCGAGACACCGCACGCCCCCGCCGGCCGGCCGCCGGGTGCCGCACGCCCAGGTCGGATCGACCGCTCGGGGCGGGGGCCGCACCGCGGCGGCGTCCCGGCACGGTCCCGGCCTCGCGGCCGGTGGTCGCGCCGTCACCCGGACGGTCCCGTGCGCTGGTGGCCCCACCGCCCCGGTGATGCCCTGAGGACACCGTGCCACGTCCTCCAGGAGGCATCCGCGATGAGCCGTCGTCCGTCCCACCCCGTCCGTCTCCTCGCCTCCGCGCTCGCGGCCGGCGCGCTGCTGACCACGGCGGCCTGCTCGGACGACGGCGGCGGGTCGGGCTCCGCCTCGGACACCGCCGCCGAGGAGGCCCGGGCCGCGTCGCCCGCCGTCGAGCGGGACGCGGTGCGCGAGGCGCCCACCGGCTCCCCGACCGGCTCCGCCACGGCCTCGGCCCTCACCGAGTCCGGCGCCAAGGCCGCGCTGATCACGGAGGCGGACGTGGAGGACGACTGGAACCAGGTGCAGGGCGCGGACAAGTGGCACGACAACCTGCTCGTCGGCAAGGTCGACGTGTCCGACTTCCTCTCCGGGAAGGCCGACGCCGCGAAGTGCCAGCAGCTGCTCGACCGGCTCTACTCCGGCGACCTGCTGGGCACGCCGTCCGGGGCGTCGGCGCTCACCGGCTTCGAGCAGGGCGACTCCCGTCTGCTGGAGCAGGTCGCCGCCTACAACCGCACCCAGCTGAACACCTCCCTGAAGTGGCTGGCCACGCTGCCGCAGGACTGCGCCCAGTTCACGGCGACCGGCGACTCGGGCGACAAGCGGACGGTCCAGGTGACCGAGGCCTCCGTGCCGGAGGTGGGCGACACCCGCCAGGGCGTGCACGTGACCGTGCAGGGCACGGCCGACGGCAACCCGGCGACCCTCACCCTGGACATCGCCGCCGTGCGCGTCGGCATCAACGCCGTCGCCGTCACGGGCGGCGGCCTGAGCGGCGCCGAGACCGACTCCGTGCAGCAGGCGACGCGACAGGGCACCGAACGGCTCCAGACCGTCCTGGCGGGCAAGACCCCCTCCCCGCAGCCCGGAAACCTCGACTGACCGCGCCGCGCAGCACCCGCCCCGCGTCCTCGGGCGCGGGGCGTCGCCGTGCGCGCCCTCGCCCAATCCCGGGACACCGTGATCAACCGGGCGGCACAATGGTCCGCGACGGGCGGCGCACGCGCGAAGCCCGGTGGGCACCGCATGCCGTCCCGTCAGGGAGGACGTATGACCGACCTTGCCGACCCCGTCCCCGGCGGACGGCCCGGCGACATCGCCCGGGCCGCCTCGCTGAGCGGCGAGCTGGCCGGGCGGGGCGTCCACGGTGTCGTCCTGGCGTACGTCGACACCGCGGGGATCGGCCGGGTGAAGACCGTGCCGACCGCGAAGCTCGCCTCGGCCGCGGCCTGGGGCGTCGGGATGTCCCCGGTGTTCGACACCTTCCTCGCGAACGACTCGATCGTCACCACGGACGTCCTCGGCTCTCCGGACGGCGATCTGCGCCTCTACCCCGACCTCGACCGGCTGACCGTCCTCGCGGCGCAGCCCGGCTGGGCGTGGGCGCCGGTGGACCGGATCACGCAGGAGGGCGAGCCGCATCCGGCGTGCGGGCGGACCGTGCTGCGCCGGCTGGTGGCGGAGGCCGCCGAACGGCACGGGGTCACCTTCCGGGCCGCCGTCGAGATCGAGTGGGTCCTCGGCCGGGGCGACGCTCCCGACGACACCTTCGTGCCCGCGGTCACGGGCCCGGCGTACGGCGCGACCCGGCAGGTCGGGCTGAGCGACTGCGCCGCCGATCTGCTGGCCGCCCTCGCGGCGCAGGACGTGGACGTGGAGCAGCTGCATCCCGAGTACGCGGCGGGGCAGTTCGAGGTCTCGGTGGGCGCCCTCGACCCGGTGGCGGCGGCCGACCGCAGTGTCCTGGTGCGCCAGACGATCCGGGCGGTGGCCCAGCGGCACGGGATGCGGGTCTCCTTCTCCCCCGCGGTGTCGGCGCAGGGCGTCGGCAACGGCGGGCACCTGCATCTCTCGGCGTGGCGGGACGGGAGGAACCTGCACGCGGGCGGTGCGGGCCGGTACGGCATGACGGCCGACGCCGAGTCGCTGGTCGCCGGGGTGCTCGCCCGCCTGCCCGGGCTCACCGCGGTGACCGCGCCCAGCCCGGCCAGCCGGCTGCGGCTCAGGCCGTCCCAGTGGGCCGGGGTGTTCACCGCCTGGGGCCGGGAGACCCGCGAAGCGGCCCTGCGCGTGGTCACCGGCACGGCCGGGGTGCGCGACCAGGCGGCGAACCTGGAGATCAAGCCGGTCGACCTGGCCGCCAACCCGTATCTCGCGCTCGCCTGCGTGATCGCCGCCGGGCTGCACGGCATGGCGTCCCGCGCGTCCCTGCCGGAGGAGATCACCGGCGACCCGGCACGGCTGGAGGCGGCCGAGGCCGAGGCGCGGGGCGTGCGCCGGCTGCCGGTCTCGCTCGCGGCGTCGGTCGAGGCGTTCCGCGCTGACGAGGTGCTGCGGAGCGCGCTGGGACCGGTCCTGGCCGACGCGGTGACCGCCGTGCGGCAGGGCGAGATCGCGGCGGTCGACGGGCTGGACGACGACCGGGTGGCGGCGGCCTACCGCTGGGTCTACTGACATGGCCGCGGGGCCCGTCCACGAGACCCTGGCCGCCCTGGACCTGGTCGACCACCACTGCCACGGTGCCGTCACCGCCGGCCTGGACCGGGCGGGCTTCGAGTCCCTGCTCACCGAGGGCGAGGCGTGGCCCGGCGTCTCGCCCTTCGACAGCCCCGTCGGGCTCGCCGTCCGCCGGCACTGCGCGCCCCTGCTGGACCTGCCGCGGCACGCATCGCCGGACGCCTATCTGGCCCGGCGGTCCGAGCTGGGCGCCGCCGAGGTGAACCGGCGGTTCCTGCGCGCCGCGGGCACGGGCGTGTTCTGCGTCGACACCGGGTACGCCCCGCGGCCCGCGACCACGCCGGCCGAGCTGGCCGCGGCGGCGGACGCGGTGGCGTACGAGATCGTCCGGCTGGAGGGCGTCGCGGAGGCGGTGGCTGCCGGGGGTGTGGAGCCGGACGCGTACGCGGAGGCGTTCCGCACGGCCGCGTGGGAGGCGGTGCGGCGGCCGGGCGTGGTGGGCGTGAAGTCGGTGGCCGCCTACCGCACCGGCTTCGACCTCGACCCGGCCCGCCCGTCGGCCGAGGAGGTGACGCGGGCCGCCCGGAGCTGGTCGGCGCGCGGCGGCCGGCTCGACGACCCGGTGCTCGTACGGCATCTGCTGTGGACCGCCGTCGACCTGGGGCGGCCGCTGCAACTGCACACCGGGTTCGGCGACAGCGACCTCCGCCTGCACCGCGCCGACCCCGCCCGCCTCACCGACTGGCTGCACCTGACCGCCGGGACGATTCCGGTCCTGCTGCTGCACTGCTGGCCCTACCAGCGGCAGGCGGCCTACCTGTCGGCGGTCTTCGAACGGGTGTACCTCGATGTGGGCCTCACCCTGCACCACGTGGGCCCCGCCCGGGCGGGGGCGATCCTGGCCGAGGCGCTGGAGATCACGCCGTTCCGCAAGCTGCTGTACAGCTCCGACGCCTGCGGTCCGGCCGAGTTCCACCACCTCGGGGCGCTGTCCTTCCGGCAGGGCCTTGCCGGGCTGCTCCAGGAACGGGTGGACGCCGACGAGGTCGCCCTGCCGGACGCGCTGCGCATCGCGCGCTGGACGGGACGCGACAACGCGCGCAGGGTGTACGGACTGCCCGGCGAGCCCGGGGACGACGGCTGAGCGGCGTGGGGACGGTCACAGTCCCGGAGCGCCGCCCAGGAAGCACGAGACGCTGAAAGTATGATCAAGCGATGTCTGACATGACCGAAACCACGCCGGGCTGGCTGACGACCGACGAACTCGAGATGGCGCGCGCACGCATGCCGATCCTGTACGTCGAGGCCGTACCCGTGCGCGTCGACGACAGCGGCGAAGTGACCAGTGTGGGCCTGCTGCTGCGCATCGGGCCGGACGGCACGGTCAGCCGGACCCTGGTCTCCGGCCGGGTGCTGCACCACGAGCGGGTCCGCGACGCCCTGCTGCGGCATCTGGAGAAGGACCTCGGCCCGGTGGCGCTGCCCCGGGTGCCGTCCTCGCTCCAGCCGTTCACGGTGGCCGAGTACTTCCCGACGCACGGCGTCACGCCGTACCACGACCCGCGGCAGCACGCGGTGTCCCTCGCCTACGTGGTGCCGGTGGCCGGCGACTGCCGGCCGCGGCAGGACGCGCTGGACCTGGTCTGGTTCAGCCCGCGGGAGGCGCTGTCCGAGGCCGTGCAGAGCGAGATGCCGGGCGGGCACGGGGTGCTGCTGAAGCAAGCACTGGCGCACGTGGGCTGCGTGCTCTGAGCGCCCCCCGGGCCACGGCTCCCACCGCTCCCCCGCTATTCCTCCGGCTGCTCCCCGTCGCTCAACTGCGGGTCCAGGTCGTCCCGCAGCAGGCCCCGGGACCCCGTCTGGCCGGTGCGGTAGGCGGAGCGGGCCACCAGGTGGGAGGCGACCGGGCTGGTGAGGAACTGGAAGAAGACGATGAGCAGCAGGGTGCCCACGTCGATGGCGTGGCGCAGTTGCAGCGCCACGCCGACGAGGACGAGGAGCATCCCGAGGGTCTGCGGTTTGGTGGCGGCGTGGCTGCGGGAGAGCACGTCGGGGAAGCGGAGCATCCCGATCACGCCGAGCAGGCACTGGAGGCAGCCGAGGAGCAGCAGGACCGCCCCGGCCAGGTCGGCGGCCTCGGTCCAGGCGTTCACCGGTGGTCCTCCGTGCCGTCCGCCCGCACCGAGGGCCGGTCGCGTACGGCGATGAACCGGGCGATGCCGACGGAGCCCGTGAAGCCGAGGAAGGCGAGCACCAGCATCACGGGGAAGTAGAAGGAGTCGCCGTCGTGGGCGGCCTTGACGGCGATGCCGGCGATGATGAGCGCCGCCGCCACGTCGAGTGCGACCGCGCGGTCCAGCATCGAGGGCCCGTACCAGATGCGGTACAGCAGCAGGGCGCCGGCGATGAGGACCATCACGGCCGAGGCGGCCAGCATGGCCCCTTCGACGGTGTCCAGGGTGGTCACGGCGAGGTGTCCCCTTCCGGTACGGGCCGGGCGGCGTGGGCGATGTCCTCGGCGGTGCCGAAGGCGCGGGCGACGAGTTCCTCCATGCGCCACACCGACCGCTGGGCGCTCTCGATCTCGCCGGGGTCGTCGGCGTCGAGGACGTGCAGGAAGACGGTGGCCGTCGAGCGGCGCACCTCGATCACGGAGCCGCCGGGGACGTTGGAGACGGCGACGGCGGTGGCCGTGAGCATGAGGTCGCTGCGCACCCGCAGCGGGACGGCGACGACCGCCGCGTGGTACGGACCCTTGGCGAAGATCTGCCGGGTGACCTCGACGCTGGACGAGAACATGTCGTAGAGCAGGTAGGCCGCCAGCCGCAGGATGCCCAGCGGGCGCAGCCGCAGGCCGATGTCCACGGCGGGCAGCGGGAAGGCGAGGCACAGGCCCACCGCGACGAGGATCCCGTTGACGAGGTTGCCCCAGGACCAGGTGCCCCACAGCAGGATCCAGATGACCGTGAGCCAGGCGACGAGCGGCAGGTCGAGCACGCGTCTGCCGCGCCCCACGCGGAAGGACCAGCTGTAGGGCGAGCGGTCGCGGAAGAGGTCGCTCATCGGCCGAGCACCGCCTCGATGTAGGGCGTACGGGCGAGCAGTTCGGTGGCGGCGGCCTCGGTGAAGGTGGTGAGGGGGCCGCCGAGCACGGTGTAGAGCAGGCCGAGGCCGACGGCGGCGCCGGTCGCCACCAGCATCGGCCAGGGCAGCCGCTTGGTGGTGACGATGGACTGCCCCAGGAACCCGGCGGAGACCACGGCACCGGCCGGCTCCGGCAGGTCGCTGCCGGCACCGGTCGCCTCGTCGTCCGTGTCGTCGCCGGACTCGTCCCCGGCGGACTCCAGCACCACGCCCTCGCCCTCGTACCCGGGCGGGGCGTCGCGCCAGAAGGCGAGGTTCCAGACCTTCGCCATGACGTAGAGGGTGAGCAGGCTGGTGGCGGCGGACCCGGCGACCAGCGCCCACGCCCAGCCGCCGCCGGTGTCGACGCCGGCCCGCATCAGGCCGAGCTTGCCGATGAACCCGGACAGCGGCGGAATGCCGGCGAGGTTCATGGCGGGCACGAAGAACAGCACGGCGAGCAGCGGCGCCGTCCTCGCCAGGCCGCCGAGGCGGGTGAGTTCCGTGGTGCCGCCGCGCCGCTCGATGAGTCCGGCGACGAGGAAGAGGGTGGTCTGCACGGTGATGTGGTGGGCCACGTACACGATCGCCGCGCTGATCGAGTCCCGGCCGGCGAGCCCGATGCCGAAGACCATGTAGCCGATGTGGCTGATCAGGGTGAAGGACAGCACCCGTTTGAGGTCGGTCTGGGCGACCGCGCCGAGGATGCCGACGACCATGGAGGCGAGCGCGGCGAGCAGCAGCACGTCGGCGAGGCGGTGGCCGGGGAAGAGCAGGGTCTGGGTGCGCAGCATCGAGTACACGCCGACCTTGGTCAGCAGGCCGGCGAAGACCGCGGTGACGGGTGCGGGCGCGGTCGGGTAGGAGTCGGGCAGCCAGGCCGCGAGCGGGAACACCGCCGCCTTGATCGCGAAGACGGTCAGCAGCATGGCCTCCACCAGGGTGCGCACCCCGGTCGGCACGTCCTGGAGCCGCTCCGCGAGCTGGGCGAAGTTCACGGTCCCCGCGACCGAGTACGTCATGGCGATGGCGACGAGGAAGAGCACCGAGGAGAACAGCGAGATGATCACGTACGTCGAACCGGCCCGGATGCGGGTCGCGGTGCCGCCGATGGTGAGCAGCACGAAGCTCGCGACGAGCATGATCTCGAAGCCGACGTAGAGGTTGACGAGGTCGCCGGCCAGGAAGGTGCAGGAGACGCCCGCCACGAGGATGAGGTAGGCGGGGTGGAAGACGCCGACGGGTGTCTGGTCGTCGCGGTCGGCCATGCCCTGGCCGAGCGAGTACAGGTTGACGAGCAGGGTGACGGCGCTGGACACGGTGAGCATCAGCCCGGCGAGCCGGTCGGCGACGAGGGTGATGCCGATCGGCGGCGCGAAGTCGCCGAGGTGCACGCTGAGCGGTCCGTGCCGGTCGGCGGCGATCATGAGGATGACGGAGAGCACGAGGACCGCGCCGAGCACGGCGAGGCTGATGAGGCGCTGGAACCGCTGGAGGCGGGGGCCGATGGCCAGCTTCAGGCCCGTGACGCACAGGGGCAGCAGGACGGGCAGCGGGACGAGCGCGTTCACCTGGTTCCTTCCTTGCCGGCGCCCCCGGGGTCGTCGGGCTGGTCGGGCTGGTCGGGCTGACCGGGCGGCAGGTGGCCGGAGTCCTCCCCGGGCTGGGAGTCGGGCTCGCGGCCGGTCTCCTCGGGGTCGTTGGAGGGCCCGGTGACGCGGGCGGGGGCCGGTCCCGGGCGGCCCGCGGCGTCGGTGGAGCCCCGCTGCTCGCCCTCGCGGTAGTCCTCGGGGTCGGCGCCGAGGATGTCGTTCCAGAGGTTGCCGGAGACGTCGGTGGCGCGGGCCTGGTAGGCGCGTTCCTCGCGGACCCGGCGGCGCAGCCGTTTGCGGGCGGCGCGGTAGCGGGCGCGCTGCTCGGGGCTGGTGCCTCCGTCGGCGCGGTCCTCGCGGTAGCGGTCGCGCAGTTCGCCCCGCCGGTCCAGGAACTCGGCGCGCAGGGCGACCAGCCGGTCCTCGGTGTCGTCGCTGATCTCGTCGGAGCCGGTGACCTGGTGGCTGCGGTAGGCCATGGCGAGCAGGAACGCGGTGGTGGCGAGGGTGATGACGATCGCGGTGAGGGCGATGGCCTGGGGCAGCGGGTCGGTGACCCGGTTGCGGATGACGTACGGGTAGAGCAGCGGCGCCTCGCCCGCGCTGCCCGTCGAGGCGAGGACCAGCAGGTTGACGCCGTTGCCGAGGACGACGGCGCCGAGCAGGATCCGGGTCAGGGAGCGGGTGAGCAGCAGGCTGGCACCGACGGCGCTGAGGACGGCGGCGGCGACCAGGAGGGACAGGCTGACGGTCATGCGGGGCCCGCCTCTCCGCGCGGGGCCTGCCGGGCGGCGGCCCGTTCGATCTGGCGGTCGATGCGGGCGCCGAGGGCCCGCACGATGTCCAGGACCACGCCGAGCACGAGGAGGTAGACGCCGCAGTCGAAGAGGACGGCGGTGGACATGTGGGCCTTGCCCCACACCGGCAGGTGGCCGTGCCAGGTCCAGCCGTGCAGCACGGTGCCCTCGGTGAGGCCGGAGAGCGCGACCGCGGTGGACACGAACAGGCCGAGGCCGGTGAACAGGCCCGGCTTGAAGGGCACGGCGTCGGCGAGTTCGTGCCGTCCGCCCGCGAGGTAGCGGGCGATGAAGGCGACGCCGGCGGTCAGGCCCCCGACGAAGCCGCCGCCCGGCAGGTTCTCCGCGCACATCAGCAGGTAGACGGAGAGCACGAGGATGGGGTGGAAGATGAGGCGGGCGACCACTTCCAGGACGAGGGAGCGGCGCTCGGGGGCGAGGGTGGAGCTGCCCGCGAGCCAGGTCCGCTCCGGCGCGCCCTCGTCGCCGCTGGGCAGGCCGGCCAGTTCGTAGGGAGTGGCCCGCCACGCGGTGCGCAGGCCGGCGTGCGGATGGTCCCCGGGCAGCGGCAGTACGGGCTGTTCGTCGCCGTCGGTGCGGCGGTGCAGGTAGATGAGGCTGGTGACGCCGATCGCGGCGGCGGCGAGCACCGCGGACTCCCCCATCGTGTCCCAGGCCCGCAGGTCGACGAGGATCGTCGCGACGACGTCCTTCAGGCCGTGGTGGCCGGCCTCCTCGACCATCGCCGCTCCGGCGCTCTCGGCCCGGCGGTGCCCGGCCATGATCCAGACGACGACGGCGACGGCGGCACCGCCGGCGAGCGCGACCGGCATCCGCACCACGCGCCGCCACCGGCTGTAGTTCTCCTCGAAGCGCACCGGCATCCGGCGCAGCACGAGCACGAAGACGATCATCGAGACGGTCTCCACGCAGAACTGGGTCAGTGCCAGGTCGGGCGCGCCCTGCGTGACGAAGAGCAGCGCGGTGCCGTAGCCGGTGAGCCCGGCGAACACGACCGCCTTCATCCGGCGCCGCACTCCGAGACACAGCAGGGCGGCGGCGCAGGTCAGCACCGCGACACCGGCCTGGGCGGGGTGGTCCCACAGCCGGGGCGCGGGCACGCCGGCCCAGGGTTCGTCCACGACGAGGACGGCGATCTGCCCGGCCAGGACCACGCTGATGGTCGTCACGAGGTACACCGACAGGGAGCCGCGCTGCACGAAGCCGGTGCACTGGAGGGCGGTGCGTTCCAGGGCCAGCAGGAACGTGCCGAAGACCCGGTCGGCGGAGCGCCAGGCGAGGGCCTGCCCGGCCCGCAGGACGGGGCTCGCGGCGAGGAACAGCAGGACGCCGCCGGCCCAGGCCGCGCAGGACAGGCCGAGGGCGGCGCCCGCCCCGTGCCACAGCGCCAGGTGGTACGGGTGGGCGGGTGCGGGGAACTGCCCGGCGTAGGTGCCGAGGAGCCCCTGGAGCCAGGTGACGCCGGGCCCGAGGACGAGGCAGGCCAGGGCCAGCAGGGCGGGCGGCGCGAGGAAGGCCGGGGCGACGGGGTGCGCGTCGGTGTCCTCGACGCCGGGTTTGCGGGCGAAGGCGCCCCACAGGTAGCGCAGGGTGTAGGCGGTGGTCAGGGCCGAGCCGACGACGGTCATGGCGAGCGCCCACCGGTCGGCGGCGTCCCCGTCCAGGAGGGACTGGAAGGCGGCCTCCTTGGCGGCGAAGCCGAGCAGCGGCGGTACGGCGGCCATGGACAGCCCGGCGGTGACGGCGACGGCGCACACGACGGGCAGTCTGCGCCCGAGGCCGGAGAGCTTGCGCAGGTCGCGGGTGCCGGTGGCGTGGTCGACGATGCCGGTGACCAGGAAGAGCGGCGCCTTGAACAGGGCGTGGCCGAGGATCATGGCGGTGGCGGCGAGGGCGGTGTCGTGGCTACCCGCGCCGGCGAGGACGGTGAGGAAGCCGAGCTGGCTGACGGTGCCGTACGCGAGGACGAGTTTCAGGTCGTTCAGGCGCAGGGCCCGCCAGCCGCCCAGCAGCATCGTCGCGGAGCCGAGGATGAGCAGGAGCGGCCGCCAGGGGGTGACGTCCGCGAAGGCGGGGGCGAGCCGGGCGATGAGGTAGACGCCGGCCTTGACCATGGCGGCGGCGTGCAGGTAGGCGCTGACCGGGGTGGGGGCGGCCATGGCGTTGGGCAGCCACAGGCTGAACGGCCAGATCGCGGACTTGGAGAGGGCGCCGACGAGGATCAGCACGATCGCGGTGGACAGCGCCGCCGACGCGGGCGGCGGGCCGGCGAGGATCGCCGAGATCCGGTAGGTGCCGGCCTCGTGGCCCAGGATCAGGAAGCCGACGAGCATGGTCAGTCCGCCGAGCGTGGTGACCGTGAGGGCCTGGAGGGCGCTGCGCCGGTTCCGTTTGTGGTCGCTGGTCTGGCCGATCAGCAGGTAGGAGAAGACGGTCGTCAGTTCCCAGAAGATGTAGAGCAGGACGAGGTCGTCGGCGAGGACCAGGCCGAGCATGGCCCCGGCGAAGGCGAGGAGGTTCCCGGCGAACCTGCCCAGCTGCCGCGACCGGTCGTCGAAGTAGGAGGCGCAGTAGACCAGGACGAGGGTGCCCACTCCCGCGGCGAGCAGCACCATGAGTTCGGCGAGGGCGTCCAGTCGCAGCGCCCAGTCCACACGGTAGGCCGGCAGCCAGGTCCACTCGGTGGTGTCGGCGCCGCCCCCGGCGGTCGTGCTCCATCGGGTGGCCGCCCAGACGGCCGCCGCCGCGGGGGGCAGGGCCAGCACGAGGAAGGCGCGGGTCCCGCACCACCGCACCAGCGGCGCGGCGAACAGCGCGAGCGCGAAGTGGCAGAGGATGAGCGCGGTCATGCGGGTCCGGGCTGGGGCACGGGGGCGACGGAGGGACAGGACACCTGACAGTGATATATCGGGCATCTCGCCGGGTCGCCCAGGCACGCCGCAGAAGGAGCCAGGGCACCTGTCCGCGCGGTCGGGGGCACGGGAGCGGGAGAACGGCCGAGGGGCGGTCCCGGATCTCTCCGGGACCGCCCCTCGAACCACCGCTGTATCCAGTCGGGACGACAGGATTTGAACCTGCGACCCCTTGACCCCCAGTCAAGTGCGCTACCAAGCTGCGCCACGTCCCG
>NZ_WWHX01000121.1 GCF_009862125.1 Streptomyces sp. SID5910 | reverse complement strand
TCCGCGAGGACGTGCCCGACTTCTGGGACCAGCTCGACGCCCGGATGAAGGGCACCGGCAAGATGACCGGCATCCCCACGGGCTTCCTCGACCTGGACGCGATGACCAACGGTCTGCAGCCCGGCCAGCTCATCGTCATCGGCGCCCGCCCGGCCATGGGTAAGTCGACCCTCGCCCTGGACATCGCCCGCTCCGCCTCGATCAAGCACGGCCTGACCTCGGCGTTCTTCTCCCTGGAGATGGGCCGCGCCGAGATCACCCAGCGCCTCTACAGCGCCGAGTCGCGGGTGGCGCTGCACCACATCCGGGCCGGGTCGGTCACCGAGGAGGACCTGGACCGGATGGCGAAGCGCACGCCCGACATCGAGGGCGCCCCGCTGATCGTGGACGACTCCCCGAACCTGTCGCTCACCGAGATCCGCTCGCGGGCCCGGCGCATCAAGCAGGCCAAGGGCGGCCTCGACCTGCTGATCGTGGACTACCTCCAGCTCATGCAGTCCGGCACCGCCGGCCGTCGCCAGGAGAACCGTCAGCAGGAGGTCTCCGACATGTCCCGCAACCTCAAGCTGCTGGCCAAGGAGCTGGAGATCCCGGTCATCGCCCTGTCCCAGCTCAACCGCGGCCCCGAGCAGCGCACCGACAAGCGCCCGCAGATCAGCGAGTTGCGCGAGTCCGGCTCGATCGAGCAGGACGCGGACATGGTGATCCTGCTGCACCGCGAGGACGCGTACGAGAAGGAGTCGGCCCGTGCGGGGGAGGCCGACCTGATCGTGGCCAAGCACCGCAACGGGCCGACGTCCACCGTCACGGTCGCCTTCCAGGGCCACTACTCGCGGTTCGTCGACATGGCGGCCGACGTTTCCTGACCGAAAATCGAACCTGCGTACGAATCAAAGCGGGATGTTCGTGAGGAACCGGCGGCCCGAGGACTTCGGGTCCGTCGGCATGTGAGGGTTCAGGACCGACATGAAGGAGGGGCACGTGGCTGAGGAGCCGGAGTTCTCGACGACGGTGCGGCACACGAAGACGGCGGCGGACGTCGTGCTGGTGCCGGGGGAGGTCGTGGACGACGCGAGGCTGTCGCTGGCCGACCTGGGCCTGTACGTGAAGTTCACCCAGTGGTCCGGTCGCCTCGCCGAGGTCGACCTGGACCAGATGGTGACCGGCCTGCTGGATCTCCCGTTCGGCGACCGGGTCGACGTCGACGAGGCGGGCCTGCGTGCCGGGTTCCAGCGGCTGATCGACGCGGGCCTCCTGCAGGTGCGTACGGCCAGGGAGAAGGCGGCCCAGGACCGGAAGGACCACGGCCAGTTCTAGGCCGCGACGTTGTCCGCTCCGGCTGTCACTGTGACCCTCGTAGTCACACACCGGCTCCGCCCCCGGCACACCTCCGTGCCGGGGGCGCTGTCGTTCCCGCCCGGCGGCCGGCGGCGCCCCGGGAGCGGGGGGCCGGTGGACCGCTCGCCGGAAAAACGGCCATCGAAACGACCAGGGATGATGCGGCATCAGTGCAGGTCGTTTCGATGGCCGTTTTTCCGACCGACCTGGACGGATTTCCGACCGGACCCGTCGGAAAAAAAACGACGGCGCGTCGCTGACCTGGGGAAACGCGCTCCCCTAATAAGCCCCCCCAATAAGTTCTTCTCTCTCCCGCACCACCGGGCACACCGCTACCGGTGTCGGTGGCCCCGGCCGCGACGGACGGCGAGGAGAGAGACGCGGCTGCGCCGGAGGACCGCCGCCTCGTTGCTGCCGTCTTTGTCGGAGCCGCTGCCGCACAGCGGCCTCTCGGCTGGCGGGCCGTGCAAGCAGCTCGCCGCCCGCTGATCGTCCGCCGGCGGGCCGCGCCCAACCTGACTGCCCGGCTATTAACTGGCCCCTGCGCCCTCGATCCGGGTGTTGGGTGCGGCTCGCACCGCACCCAACACCCCAGGTCAGGAGACCTTTCGGAGCCATTCCGGCGTAAATGATCTTGACCCCCTCGCGTTGCTGGCCAAGGTTGTGAGGCCGCCCCGGGACGGCGGAAAGCCGGGAAACCGCTGGTCAGGTGCGTGACAACACCGGCCGGTAATGAGCGCAAGGGCCTGTTAATAGCCCTTAGTAGGGGGCTCGGCCCCGTCACCCATTCGGGTGACGGGGCCTCGCTGTGGGGCGTCCCTGGGGAAGTAAGTGCAGGTCAAGGCATGAAAGGAGCCCTACGGGCACGACCTTCCAAGCCCCATCGGCTGCGCCGATGACTACAGACGCGCTTCGCGCGGCGACTTACAAGAGCGGGGCGGATCAAGCTCTGAGCGGCCCTGTGCGGCTCTCAGAGCTTGATCCGCACTCCCCGACGCCGGGGCGGAGATCGGCGCTCCTGTCCCCCTTCACGCCTCATCTCGGGCCTGTTCCGCATGATCGCCCGGACTGGGGGCGTGGACGTCCGGCCAGGTCAGGGCATCGTTTGGGCTAGATCATCCGCATATGTGACCTTCAACGGTTGAACGGCTCCCTGGTTCGCGGGCGCGGTGCGGCCGGTGGCAGGCTGCCCGCCATGGCGAAGCCCGACTACGAGACCCGTGAGCAGCGACTGCAGGAAGCCGAGGCGCTGCTGCTGGCGCGGTACAGCGGCGGCCGCGACTGGATCGACCCGGTCCGCGTGATGCACGCCGTGCGGGCGGCCGCCGACGGATACGGCGTCCTCGACGACGGGGAGCAGGCGGAGGTGCCGGCCGACGACGTCCTGGCCGCGCTCACCCAGCTCGACGAGGCGCGGGCGGCGCTGGACACCCTGGAACGCGACCTCACCCGGGCCGCCCGCAAGCGCGGGGCCTCCTGGCAGCAGGTCGCCGACTCCCTCGGGCTCGCCACCCGCTCCAGCGCCGAGAGCCGGTACGTACGGCTGCAGCGCGACGCCGCCACCTACCGCGGCGACCGCTACCCCGAGCGCCAGCGCGCCGAGCGGGCCCGCGACCGGGCCGGTGCCGCCTGGAGCCGCGAGAACGAAGCGCGGCTGCGCGCGGCCGTGTGGTCCCTGGCCTGCCTCGACGACGAGTGGGAGCAGCTGGCCCGTACCGCGCCCGCCGAGAGGCTGGCTGGCTGGCACCGCGAACTCGACGGTCCCGGCCTCGCCGCCCGGCTCTCCAAGCTGCGCCTCGTCTTCGACTCCTACGGCGCCGAGCTGCCCGTCGGCACCCCGGCGGCCGCCGCCTGCAACGAGGTCCTGGCGCTCCTGGCCGAACTGCGCGCCGCCCGCCACGGCACGAGCTCCGCAGCCGAGGAATGGACCCATTGAGCCCAACGGGTCCAACCCCTGTTGACCTGGGCTAGAGGATGCCGCCTTGGATACGGAGCCGCCGGGTCTGGGCGAGGGCGATGTTCAGCGCGGAGCTGAGCTGGTCGGCCTCCTCGCCAGTGAGGTCGGCCTGCTTCTCGGCGCGGCGCAGCCGGTCCTCCAGCAGCGCGCCGCGCAGGGCCGACGAGGCGCCCTCGGGCATCCCGGCGCTGAACGCCACGACCGTGCCGTAGAAGCCGTGCATCAAGTCGTCCGTGCTCTGCTCGCCGTCCGGGTCGCTGGGAACGGAGGTGAGGGTGCGGGCGAGGATCTCGGCGGCCGCAAGCAGGCGTCCGGCCGCGATGGCGGGGCGCTCCAGGGCTCCGCCTCCCTCGGGGTCGATGCGGAGCGCCCGCAACGCGCTGTCGATCATCTGGGCGGCGCCGGGCCGCTCCGGTGCCTCGTCGGCCGCGTCGAGGGTGTCGTCCTGGTGCGTCATGGGCGCCACCGTAACGGCCCCCTCCGGGCCGGTCGGGCAGGTTCGCGGTTCGCGGACGGAGGGTGCTATGTGCGCCATGTTCCGGGGTTCCGCCCGCCGACGTCCGGCCGGGCGGGCAAGATCGGCGGCATGGAGGCGAACGGGGACGACCAGGTGCTGCGCGAGCTCGACGAGATCGGCCGTCAGCGCACCCAGCACTACGAGGCGGGGCTCCGGCTGACCGCCCGGGCCCGGGAGGCGACGGCGCGGGCGGTGGAGGCCGGCGTCTCCCCGCAGGAGATCAGCGAGCGGACCGGCTACCAGACGCGCACGGTCGAGAAGTGGGAGGCCCGGGTCGAGCGCGCCCAGAAGCGCGGCCTGCTGACGGCCCTGCTCGACCGCTGGCGCTCTCGCGGCCGGAGCCGGACGGACACGGCCGTCGGATCGTGAGGGCGGGCGGTGCGCCCGGCCCAACCACGGCGGCGCACCGCCCCGCTCCTCACTCGCCGCTCGCCCCGTCCAACGCGCCGCCGGCGCCCGGATCGCCGGCGAGCTGCTCGTGCTCCTGGTCCTCGTCCTCGCAGCCGCCGTCGGCGGGCCAGCTCCCGAACGGTCCGGACAGGCCGGGACCGACGGCGCCGAGCAGGGCGGCGCCGCCCTTGAGCCGGTGGTAGGCACGGATCACAGCACAGTTCTCCTCGTCGACGCGGTGGTACGCCGCCATGGTGACCGGTCCCGTGGGCCGGGCGGCGGGATTCGGCCCGGGCACGCCGAGGCCCCGTCCGCGATTCACGGACGGGGCCAGGGTTGAGCCTGTTGGGTCCAACGGGTCTGACCGGTTCTGACGTGCTCCGTTAGTTCAGACCGAGCAGACGCTGCAGGAGCGTGCGGCGCGGCCGCCGGGCGGGCTGGCGGGGCTCGGGCCGCCAGTCGCGGATCCGGTACTCGGGGTGCAGGTTGTGCGGCTGGAGGCCGGGCGGCAGGCCCTCGTACGGGATGAACAGGCACTCGTCGACGCTGAGCGGACCCTCGCGGTCGAGGTCGGCCAGGTCGTAGTGGACGGTGGCCCGCAACGGCCGGTCCTGCGTCGCCCTGCGGTGCCGGCGGTGAGGCGGGCGCAGCGCGCATTCCACGCCGATCCGGCTCAGCGCCGCGTCCAGGATGGTCCTGGCCTCCAGGACGGTGTTCGCCGCGAGCTCGGTGTACGAGCCTTCGGCGCACTGACGGGGAGAGACGGGCCCTTCGTCTTCGAGGTCGGGCAGGACGAGGAAGATCCTCATGCGCAGCGGACGGGTGGTCTCGTCGGCGTCGGGGCGGGCCTGCAGAGCGGTGTCGATCTCCCCGGCCGCCCGGCCGATGATCTCCTGGGCCGCGCCGACGGTACCGGCGGTGAGCTTCTGGTACACGCAGTCCCCTCCTTGGGGCGTCACGGTAGAGCTGGGGCGTGTCAGCCCTGGTCGAGGTGGTCGAGGGCGCGCTGGAGCAGGGGACGGTGGGCGGCGTAGAGGGTGCGTCCGGCGGCCGTGATCGCGGCGTCGAGTTCGCCGAGGGAGCCGAAGGGCCACCAGTTCACGTCGGCCGCGTCGTCGCCCGCGACGGCGGTCACCGGGGCGGGCAGCAGATACAAGGCGCTGAGGGATGCGACCCACGCATTGTCCGTGTTGCGCCAGTCGTCCACGACGCCCTTGCCGAGGATCACGGGGCGGTGGTCGGCCAGGTCGAGGCTGGTCTCCTCGCGCAGCTCCCGAACCAGTGCGCTCAGGGCGCTCTCGCCCGGATCGACCATGCCACCCGAGATGGCCTCCACGCCGATGTCGTCCCGGGTGATCAGCAGGAGCCGGCGGGCCCGGCCGGTGCCCGCGACCACGATCGGGTCGGCGGCGGCGTTCTCGCCCCACCGGCCCAAGTTGCGGCCGGCGCGGCCGGTGCGGCCCTGCGGGTGCAGGGGCCAGCCCCGCGCGTCGAGCTCGAACGGCACGAGCGCGGCGCCCCTGCGCTGCGGCCAGTCCGACACGTCGGTCGGCGTGGGGGCAGCCTCGGCCCAGTCGGGCACGTGGTGGGCCAGCGCCGACGGCCGCAGCTCGGGCGGCGTGATGTCCGTGGGCGTGTACTCCGGCCAGTTCACCGCCCAGGAGCGCCGTTCGGTGGGGATGGTCTCGGTGCGGGTCATGCGGTCCCCCAAGGGGTTGGAGTCGTTGGGTCTAACAGGTCTGATGGGCGGCGGCCTGGCATTTCGGCCGCCGCCCGTGAGGGTGGCTCAGAGCCAGTGGAAGACGCGGCGGATGTCGGAGGCCGCTCCGCCGAGGTTGTCGGCGTGCAGGCGGTCGTCGAAGTCGTAGGGGTCTTCGGCGGACGTCATCACCGAGTCGGCGGCGGCGTCGAGGACACCGGCGAACGCCTCGTCGATCTTCGCGGCCTTGAGGGCCTCGACGATCGCGTCCTGGTCGGCGCGGCCGCGCTTGATGGCGTCGGCGAGCAGGTTCAGCGCGGCGGCGGCGGCCGGGGCCAGGTCCGCGAGTTCGCCGATCCCTTCGGTGCCGGTGCGCTCGGCGGCGGTCTCGACGTGGGTGATCCGGGCGAGCTCGCTCGACGTCGTCTCGGTCACTTCGTCTCCTGGTGGCTCGGCAGTACGGGGGCGGTGGCGCCGTGGACGAGGGCGAGCGCGGCGGCCGCCGTGGCGGTCAGCGTGGTGCACACCGGGACGCCGTGACGGCGGGCCACGTAGATCAGGTACCTGTTCCGCTCGGGGTTGGGGCAGTCGGCCGGAACACCGAGGACCGCACGGCCAGTGCTGACGTCCAGGCCGAACTCGACGTTGGTCGTCATGCCCGGCATCGTCCGCATGTCGCGGGGGATCCAGAAGAGGATCGCCGCGGCGTGGGCGCGGGCCTCGGTCTCCCAGTCGACCTGGTGCTCGTAGCGCTCGGCCCGGACGCCGTCACGGGACTCGGGGGTCAGCACCGTCAGGGGCTGGTCGCCGGTCCACTGAGCAGCCAGGGCCTCGACGGCGGCGGGCCGCCAGGACGGGACCGGAGTGGCCTTGTCCGGCGTGGGGCCGGCCAGGAACACGGCCGGACCGGCGGGCAGGGGCTCACGGGCCATGACCAGGCTGACGGCGCTCATGCCGTAGCACCGGTGCGCGCGGCGCGGGCCTCGTGCTGCGGGGTCCACGGCAGGGGCAGGTCGTCGCCGTCCCGCCGGGGGACGATGTGGACGTGCAGGTGGAAGACGGACTGCGTCGCCTCGACACCCTTGCTCGTGATGAGGTTCGCGGCGGGCAGCTCGGCCATCAGCTCGGCCGCCCGGCGCATCACCGCGACGGTCACCTCGATGTCGGTGCCGGCGTCCTCGACGTGGACCCGCGGCAGGACGAAGACGTGGCCGTCGGTGCAGCCGCCGCTGCGGGGGCGGATCGCCACGGCGTCGTCCCACTCCCTCACGATCTCGGCCGGGGCCTCACCGGCGGCGATGGCGCAGAAGACGCACTTCTTGATCTTCACCACGGAACTCCCTGAGTGTCTCTGTGATGCGGGCCCGGTTGGCCCGACCCCTCAAGAATGCCAACTCTGAGTTGGCTATGTCAATACAAAGTTGGCCAACTCACTGTTGGCGAAATGTGGTCCGGGCGCAGAAACACCCCCGACCTGCGGCGATGGTCGGGGGTGTTAGGTCCAACAGGTCTAAAGCGGCGTGAAGTGCGCGGCGCGTTCCAGCGCCCGCAGGAGCTCCGGCTCCCACCCGGTGCGCGGGATGTCGAGCGCGAACAGCCCCGAGGAGCCGAGGGCGGCGAGCTGGACGCGGTGCTCGATGCCCTCCCGCCACGCCTCACGCAGCAGCTCGCGCGCCTGCCTGCGGTCCTTGCGCCCGGCGGTGGCGACCGTCTCGCTGTCCGGGAGCGCGGCCAGCCGCCGCCCGGCCTCCTCCAGCGCGGTCATGAACCGGGCGGCGCGCTCGGCGTCCGGCGACGGCGGCACCAGGTACAGCTCGGGTTCAGCTACGCCGCGGCGCAGCTGCTCCATCCGTACGGGCAGCGGCTCCCAGCCCTCGGTGCCCGCCAGGTCAAGGTTCACCCTGGCGACGGTGCTGGTGTAGCTGCGGGCCACGCCGCGCGGCTGCAGGGCGGTGCCGGCGGGCCGGTACTCCGGCTCGACGTCCTCGGCGACGGTGCCGCCGTGGTTGCCGCGCACCGAGACCCACAGCCAGTCGGCGCCGCCGGTCATCTCGGTCATCAGCAGGCGGCGGACCAGGAGCCAGTGCTGCAGGGCGGCCCGGGTCGCGCGGCGCAGCGGGTAGACCTCGACGACGTCGGGCGTGCCCGGGCGGGCGTTCTGCGGCCGGCGCCGCACCCGGATCTCCTCCAGGGTGGGGGAGAGGTCCTCCAGGCGCAGCGCGCACAGCTCGCCGACCCGGGCGCCGGTGTCCAGGACGACCGAGGCCATGGCGAGCATCCGCACCCGCAGCGGGTACTTCCCGGTGAGCAGGCCGCGCTCGACGGTCCAGCCGGTACCCGTGCCGATGACGTCGGAGAGGGTCTGCAGGCTGGTGCGCAGTCGTTCGCGCCGGGAGACGTCGACCGGTTCCTTGCCGGGCAGCTGTTCCAGCTGGCGCAGGTGGAAGACCTCCAGGCCGAGCTCGCGCTGCAGGAGCACCATCACCCCGGAGCGCACCATCGCGGTCGCCTCGCTCGTGGGCCGATTCTCGCCCCGGTCGCGCAGTTCCCCGACCAGGGCCAGGCGCTCGTACCGCTGGAGCGATTCGCGGGCGAGGACGTCGGCCAGGTCGTCGGCGACGGTCAGCGGGTGGTCGGGGTGCTGGAGGGCGCGGACCAGCTCGCGGGCGTGGGCGCGGATCTGCCGGCAGCGGGCCTCGGAGGGCGCTTGCTCGCACACGGCGTCCACGGCCTCCTGGAGCTCGGGCAGCTCCTCCAGGACGTCGGGCTTCTTCATGCTGGGCACGGTAGCCATGTCCGGACAGCCGTACCGGCCGAACGAGGAATTAGACCCATTAGAACCAACAACCCCAACCGTTGCTGACGTGCGTTCCCCGGAACGCGACTGGCCCCGCCGGAGTCCGGCGGGGCCAGTCAGGGAGGCGGGGGCGGTCCTACTTCAGCCCGGGCGGCCCCGTCTTCAGGTTGCGCTGACGGCGCTGCTTGAACGGCTGGCCGTTGTTGTACGTCAGCTCGTCCCGCTCGATCCGCTCCAGGACGGCCTGCTCCACGTACGCGGACAGCGACACCGGGATGTCGGCGTCATCGTCGTCGAG
Source organism: Streptomyces sp. SID5910 (assembly GCF_009862125.1). Taxonomy (GTDB): domain Bacteria; phylum Actinomycetota; class Actinomycetes; order Streptomycetales; family Streptomycetaceae; genus Streptomyces. Next base: position 45,749 of record NZ_WWHX01000121.1, on the reverse strand, counting down.
CTTCTGCAGTGCGACCACCGCGTTCCGCAGCCGGTTCAGCGCCTCACCGGTCATGTAGGCCGGCACCTTCTCCTTCTTGCCCTCGGTCGGGATGGGACCGAGCCGTTTGCCGAGGATGCCGTTGTTGGCGAACGGGGTGCTGCTCACTGGCTGAGCTCCTTCGGGGGAAGCAGGAGACGGGCGAACTGCTCGAAGTCGGAGGCGGTCGTGCCCGTCGGGTCGACCTCGCGGATCGGCTGGTTCTTCTTCGCCGCGATGGCGCCGTTCTTGCTGCGCCGCAGCGGCACGATGATCGATTCGGGGTACTGCTCCCGGACCGTCAGCGCGAGATCGCGCGTGTAGTCGATCCGGTGCCAGGCCGTCAGCATCACGGCCCGCACGGTCAGGCCGGGGTGCGCTTCCTGGGCGGCCCGGACGGTCTCCAGCGTCTCCGGCAGGCTGTACTCGTCGACGCCCGAGACCTGCAGCGGCACGAGCATCTCGTCGGCCGCGGCCACCGCGTACGACGAGAGCTTCCCCAGGCTTCCGGGGCAGTCGAGGATCTCGATGTCGACGGGCGCCGCCGACTTGGCGATGGCCAGCCGGAGCCGCGCCTCCTGCTGGATACGGCCGTCGAGCTCGACGATGCCGCAGTCCGCGTACGAGGGAACCAGGTAGAGGTTCTCGTACCGCGTGCGGTAGGTGGCGTTGTCCAGCCCGGCCTTGTTGTACATGACCTGCTTGAGCGTGATGCGCTGCTCGATCTCGGTGGGCACGTCGTCGCCGAGAATGGGCGGCATGATCGCCGTCAGGCCGGCGTTCTGCGGGTCGCCGTCGATCAGACGGACCGTGTAGCCCATGGCCACGAAGGCGCACGCCAGCTCGATGCTGGACGTCGTCTTCCCGGCGCCGCCCTTCTGGTTGAAGATCACGTATGTCCGCTTGCCGGTGAGGGCGGGCGGGACGACCGGGATGTGCTCGGGAACCAGGATCTGCGGGCGAAGGCCGGGGTACGGACCCTCCGGTGCCCACTGGCGCACGATCTCCTGCGCGTGAGCCAGCTTGGGCAGCGGCTCCAGAACCGTCAGGGACATGTACCTCTCCTCATCGCCATCAGACCTCTCTGCCTCCCCGTGGGAACTGCGTCGTCGCCCGACCGTACCGCCTGTGCACGGCCCGTACGCGCACCGCGCACCGATCCGCTCGAACGGGGAAAACAGCAGGCCAGGGCGCTGCTCTCAACGTGGTTAACCCCGTTGGGTCCAACAGGGCTGACCGCCCTGGCCTCTTGACCAGCGCGAACCGCCCGGCCCACGCGGTGAGACCTCGCGCCCGCGCGCACGTGGGTCTGTCGCACAACGCGCGATAAGGACGCGACGGTAGCCAGTCGCGTCCGTACGGTCCGCCGGCATGAGAACGAACAACCGCCGCCCGGGCCGCCCGTCACTGCTGACCCCGGAGCGCGTCGACGCCGTCGTCAGGGCCTCCGCCGTCGGGGCCGCCACCTCCCTCGCCGCCGAGGCCGCCGGAGTTTCCCGGGCCACCCTCGCCCGGTGGATGGGCCGCGGCCGCGACGCCGCCGAGGCCCGTGAGGACGGAGAACCCGCCGACCCGCGCGACGACGCGTACGTGGACCTGTTCCATCGGGTGGAGCGCGCCCGGGCACGGATGGCCACCCAGGCGCTCACCCGGGTTCTGCAGGCCGGGGCCGGGAGCCTCGTCCTAGAAGAACGCGTGCGCACTTACACCGACCCAGTCACCGGTCTCGACGTCGAGGAACGCCAGACGCGCTACCTCCGGCCGGACTGGCGCGCGGCCGCCTGGTGGCTCGCCCGGGTCTTCCCTGAGCACTACGGGCCGAACGCCAAGAGCTTCGACCAGGTTCTCGACGAGTTCACCGCCCAGGAGCTCCACGACGAACACGACCGCGCCGAGTCCACCGAATTCGCCGGCCTCGCTGAACGCCTCCAGCTCGCCCTCGCCCAGACCGCCCCCGACACTCCGCCCACCGAACTCCCCGCACCCCCTCCGTCCTCCTTCGCCTGATACTCCCGACTCCCCGTCACACCAGTCCCACCCGCCCCGAATTTGTTGTCTTCTGCTCTCTTTCGCCATTCCCCGTACTTCCACGCTGTCCCGCACACCCGCTCCGACCTTCCTGACCAACTGAGATGTGCCCACCCACTCTCTGAGGGACGAGGGGAGTGGGTGGGCACATGTCTGGGGGGCAGGAGGCGCAGGTCGGAGCGGGTGTGCGGGACAGCGCCGTTCACACCCTGGTCTACAGGTGGGTTTACACCCTGGGCGGGCGCCGGGAGTTGTCCGCCGGCGAACTCCCGGGGTTTCCCCGCCGTCCTCTTTCGGGCGGATCTCGCGCGTTCCGTGCCCCGCTGTCGGTGGTGGGCGGTACCGTGCTGAGCACGGCCCACGCACGGGCCCAAGCCAAGCCTCAGCCCATGACTGGGAGCCATCTGAGGCGGAGGTGCCAGGACCTCGAGTAATCGGGATCCCAGCGCATCAGTGCGGAGCACCAACCGAGTTCGCCTCCACGAACCACCACTTCCGTATGCCCGCAGTCGAGTCCTTCTCGGAGCGCGCATCGGGTCATGGGTAACCGCTGCACCGCTCCACGAGACGGAGACCGCTGTGGTCAAGAATCACGGGAAGAAGTCGCGCGCCAAGAAGAAGGCGCAGCGCACCGGGGCCTCGCACGCGTCCGCGGCCGCCGGAACTCTCCACACGCACACGCCGCTGCCGGACATGGCCGCCCTCGGGGAACTCCCGTACGCCGCTGGCCGGGAACTCGACACCGAACTCGCCGCGCGCCTGGTGGCCGCGTGCCGGGCGGGCTGCAAGCCGTGCCAGAAGTCGCTGGCGGAGAAACTCCGCACCGAACACCGGCCGACGCTGGCCGCGCTGGCGGGGGCCGTCTACGGGGAGCTCGCGGGCATCGGGCCCGGCGCGTTCGCCTCGGACACCTCCCGGTCGTGGGCTCCGCTGGCCCGGGCGGCGAACGCCGGGAACGGTGACGGGGGCGCGGCTCTGGCCGCCGTCGAGGCAATGGACGACGCGGCCGCCTCCGACCTCCTGGAGGACGCGCTCGACCACTGGGCGATGGGCACCCCGCTGCCCGCCGACCTCGTCGACAAGCTGACGACGGCGCCGCCGAGGCAGCGGCCGGCCGACCCGATGGACACCTTCCGCGAGGCCGGGATCACGGTGGTCACGCTCGACGACCTCGACCTGGGCGACGACGTCGACACCTACGCCCTGGCCCCGGCGTACGGCGTGATGCTCATGCAGACGTCCACCCCCGAGGGCCAGACGATGCCGATGCTCCTGCTGTACCCGGAAGAGGAGGCCGCCGGGATCTTGGACCTGGAGGCCCGCACCGACTGGGAGCACTGGGGGCTGCACGGGATGCCGGACACGAACTCGCGGTGGCAGGTGCGCGCCCGGATCTCGGACCGTTCCCTGCAGGGCCTGGTCCACGTAGACGCCGGCGGCAAGGACGACATCGAGCTGTGGCGGGCCGCCGAGTCCGTGAGCGTGCCCGACGAGTGGTGGGACCTGCTCGACCGCGTCCGGCACATGCTGGTCGTCGGCCCGGTCGCCGAACCCGAGGCACCCGGGGCGATGGAGGCCGCGGGCGACGCGGGCGAGCTCCTGGCCGTCGTCGCGCGCGTGAGCTTCGTCTGATGGCCGCCCGTACCCGCCGCGAGCGGACCGAGCGCACCTACCTGCCCGGGGTCGCGGACATCCGGATCTGCGGCACCGAGGCGACCGTCCAGGCCGTCCTTGACGTCCTGGCCCGCGAGTTCCAGTCCACCAGCGCCCGGGAGTACGACGGCGGACAGCGCGCCTACCTCCAGCTCGACACGGGCTGCACCGACCCCGACACGGACTGAGCGCACCTCATTCCCGGTCGGAAAACACGCACTTGCCCAGCTCAGGGCATCGGGCCCCGGTGCTGTCCGGCGCGTACGGAGCTGTTCCCCAACGCTCCCGTCCGCGCCGGGCAGTGCCGGGGGAGCGGGGGTCTGGGGGACGGCGAAGTCCCCCAGCACCCACCGGTCCGAGCCCGAGACGCCTTGTCCGAGCAGAAAGCCGAACTCCGTGAGCAGCAGCACCGATCCGCTCATCCACATCGCCGACGTCGTCGAACGCGCCTGGCGCGCGACCGACCGGTCCGACGGCAGCACGGCCCTGGTCGTGCCCGTCGTCCTGGCCGACGGCAGCGGCGCCAACATCGTCCTGTCCGAGATCGTCGGCGCCCGCCTGTGGGGCGCCCTCGACGGCCGCGACCCCTCCCTCATCGACCCGCCCCCGACCACCAGGAGCTGACCATGCGTACCAACGACACCCACGAGTCCGCCACCGCGACGGACACCGCCCACCTGATGGCGGGCGCGCACATCACCTTCGACGAGCTGGCCACCGAGCTGTCGGCCATCGAGCTGAGGCTCCGGCAACTGGCCAGGGCCGCCGAGGTGCCGGCCACCCCGGTGGAGCTCGCCGACGTCATCGACTCCCTGCGCTCCACCGCCTCGTCCGTACGGGAGAACGGCGAGCGCATGAGCTTCCTCGCCCGCATCGTCGACGGCGAGGTACCGCTCGTCACCACCTTCCCCACCGGCGACCCCTGGGGCGTGGCCGCCCGGGCATCCGACCGGCAGGACTTCGGCGGCCCGGCGATCGTGCCGACCGTCTGGCAGCTCCTCAAGCTCGCGCAGGACGCCAAGCGCCCCGGCTGCGGCGCCACCACGACGTACCCGGAGGCGATGGACGGCATCGGGATCGGCTGGGAGTCCAAGGCCGCCTCCGCCCGGCGGCGCCGGGAGCGGGACGCCGCGGTCGCCGTCGAGGTCCTGCGCCTGCCGTGCGAGAAGTGCGAGGCCGCCGACGGCGAGCAGTGCAAGACGAAGACCGGCTGGGCCGCCGACCGTGCGCACGTCGGCCGCCAGCGGCAGGCCGAGGCGAACGTGGATGAGCGCCTGGGCTACCTCGGCGACAACCCGGTCGCGGTGCCCGAAGCCCGGTAGGCCCGCTGACAGACCCCCGGACAGACCCGCTCACGAAACCGCAGACGGGCCCCTGTGAGACCTGTTAGCCCCAACAGGTCCAATAAGGGCCCGTCGTCGTACGGGGCGCTCAGGGGGCCGTACGGATGCCCTGGAAGCCGGGGCCGAGGCCGCGCCGCCGTGGCCTGCGCGCGGCGGGCACGAACGCCGCGGCGGCGGGCGGCTCCGGCTGCGGGTCGTCGACGGCGATGCCCAGGAGCCGGCGGGCGTCGCCGGTCGCGGCCGCCACCGCGGCGAGGGCCTGCGCGAGCTCCGGCCCGGCGCCGCCCAGGGCCTCGGTTAGGGTGTCGATCGTGTCGAGGACGTCCTCGGCGGCCGCCGTGCTCCAGCCGCCCGGGCCGGTGAGGTCCGCGAGGTGGCAGGCGGTATCCGCCGCCCGCTCGGCGTGCTGCTCGACTCCGGGCGCGGCCCGTCCCCACGACTCCACTGGCTGACCGTCCCGATGCCGTTCCCGTTGAACTTCCCCAGCGGCGAGTGTCACACCGATCGACTTTTCGACACCCATAGGAGATAGAGGGACGCTCCGACCGGAGTCTCCCCGTGATCACTATGGGAGCACCGCCGTGTACGACAACACCAACGACGACCACGAGGACACTGCACGCGAGGGGGCCTGTCAGCCGCCCGCCGGCGGTGCCGCGTCCGGTGCCGGGACCGGTTCCACGCCCGTCTCCGGAGATGCCGACGAAACCGCAGGTCAGGAGCCGGTCAAGGGGGCCAGTTCGGAGCAGGACACCTCTATCCCTGCACTCGTGGAGACTCCTGCAGCTCCGAGGAAGCTCACTTCCACCGCCCAGACCCGGGGCCTCCTGATGCTGATGCTCTCCCGTGTCCGGATCGCCACCGCTGCGCAGCTCGCCTCCGTCATCACCCGCGAGGGCACCGGCGTCGGCTACATGCGCCGGGGCCTGCGGGACCTGCGGGCGCTCGGGTTCGTCGACTACGGGCGCCACAGCCGGGAGATGGTCTGGCACCTGACGACGCTGGGCCAGCGCACCGTGGCCGAAGGCGGCGACGTCGCCATGCGTCCGCACGCGGCGACGGGCGAGCGGGCCATCGCCGCCGGCCTCGCCCCGCACGGCCTGGCCGTCACCGACGTCATCGTCAAGTGGGGCGGCTCGCTCATCGACTGGGAGGTCGAGGTGGACCACACGATCGACAAGGTCCGCCGGGTCGTCTCCGACGCCGTGCTCTACCGGCCCTCCAGGGGAGCCGAGGTCGAGTTCCTGGAGATGGACCGCTTCACCATGTCGGTCTCCCGGCTCGCGATGAAACTGCGGGCCTACGAGGCGTACAGCCAGGCCACCTACTTCGAGGGCGAGCGCGGCACGATCGGCTCGACGAAGTCGCTGTGGCGTCAGCGCTACCCGGACAGCAGGCTGTTCCCCGTCGTGCGCGTGGTCCTCGGCGGCCGGGAGGACGTCGACGCGCTGGACCGGCGGACCGCGGCGCTGGAGCAGCGAATCCGCGGCATCCGGCTGCGGGTCGACGTCGCCGCGCTGCCCCGCCTGATGGAGACGCCCAGCAACAAGTGGGCCTGGCAGCCGATCGGCCTGACCGACGAGCAGGCGCAGGCCCACGCTCGCCGCGCCGCGTGACCACGCCCGGGCCGGTTCGTTGAACCCGGTGTCCACGTAAAAGTGCACGGCCGGGCCCGGGGTCTGTCATGGCGACGCCCCGGGCCCGCGCGCTCCGTACGCGGGTCGCGCCCCGGGTCGCATCCTGGATCGCGCCCTACATCGCGCCCCGCGTCTTCTCCTGCGTCGCGCCCCGGGTCGCATCGCTCCTACTCGGCGCGGGCCTTGAGCGCGGCCGTGACCTGCGTGTTCGGCGCGATTCTCTCCGACATCGTCCGCCGACTACTTACCTGCAGCGCCCTCTGTCCGGCGGATCGGCTCTCCGGCACGACCGTTTCACCACGCATCAGCCCCGGTCGGTCCTGTTGGGACTAACAGGACCGACCGGGGCTGAGACGTGCTGTCGGGTGGTCAGGTGAGGCCGGCGGAGGCGTTGTCGTCCCAGCCGTCGTCGCGCTGCATGTAGCCGAGCATCGAGCGGGAGTGGCGGGCCCAACCACCTTGGTCGGCGATGGCGATGCCGTCCTTGCCCTGCTTGCGGCCGGTGGAGGCCAGGCCGATGCGCAGGGAGTGGCCGGTCCAGTGAATCGGCACCCCGGCCCGCTTGGAGATCCGCTTGATCGCGCGGGTGACGCTGTCGGGGACCATGCCGCCGGTGACGTGCCCGTGCTGGTCGATGCCGACGAACGCCGGGGTGGACGGGTCTGCCCACTGCCGGCCGTGCTCGGCGACCAGCCGGGCGCGGTAGGCGGTGTAGGCCCGGACCGGGCACAGCTCGGGGTCCTGGGCGTAGCGGATCTTCGCGTTGCGCACCGAGTGCTTCGTCTTCCCGGTGAGCACCGCGACGACCAGTCCCTGCGGGCGCAGGGTGACGTCGCCGCTCTGCAGTCCGGCCGGGTCCTGGGAGCGGCTGGCGTAGTTGAAGCCGGTGAGCACCAGGGCCTTGTCCCGGTCGCCGGTCAGGGTGTCGGGGCAGGAGCGGACGATGGCGCGCAGCCCGTCGACGTCGGCTCCGACCGCCTGGCCGCGGCCGCGCCGTTCCCCGGCCTGCAGGAGCTTGACGGCCAGGCCCTCCAGCGCGGTGCGGGCCTCGGACTGGTCGTCGCCGCTGACCGTCACCTTGCGATCGCGCAGTCCGACGACGGCGGCCGCGAGGTGAGTGCTGGCGGAACTGGGGGCGTAGCCCTTCCCGTTCTGCTGTCCCTCGCGCAGCATCCAGGTCACGAACGCGACCAGGGCGCCACGGCTGCCCTCCAGTTCGGGCAGGCCGGTGGAGCTGCAGAACCGCTGCCATACCCGCCACGACTTCGCGTACGTGTCCTCGGTGTTGTCCGGCGTGATCTCCTTGGCGACCGCGTCCGCGAGGTCCTCGGCTTCGGCCAGGCGGTGGGCTGCGTCGACGCCATGGCGTTCGGCCCACCGCTCGATGAGCGTCTGGCGCTCGGCGGCGGCCGGGTCCAGCACCACAGGGGTGCCGCCTGGCTCGGCGACGTCGACGGCGGCCGCCGTCTCGACCGTGACCGTCACTTCGTCACTCCCTCCGTCTGGTAGCCGTGGGTGGTCAGCCACCGGCCGACCACCTCCATCTGCTGCTTGGCCTGCTCCCACACCTCCCGGGGGCCGCGCCCGAACATCGCGTCCTGCCCGGCCTTGATGGCGTTCTGCTGAGCCCAGCCGTAGACGAACTGCGGGGTGTTGCCCTCCAGCCGTCCGTGGTCCTCCCACGCGGTGCGCTCGGCGGCCGCCGCCTCGATCAGGGCGGGGTGCCCGTCCTCGGCGGCGTTCGCGGCGACGTCGTGCAGGTAGTAGGCGATGAACGCCCGGGCGGTCGCGTCGTCGTCCTCGCTCAACCCCGTCACCGGTCCTCCAGCAGGCGGCGCTTGTCCTGTGCGGCCTTCTCCCGCGACGCGAGCAGGCCGCGGGCGGCCTCCACCGCCGCGTCGGCGTCGGTGTGCAGCACCAGGCGCCAGCGGTAGGCGTCGAACTGGGGTGTGCCCTCCCACGGCCGGATGATGAACATCAGCCGGTTCCAGGCGGCCTTGCGCGCCTGGAGCGTGACGGGCTCCTCGTCCTCGAAGCACTCGTTGAGGGCGTCGAGGTGCACGCCGACCGACTCGTGCAGGGTGCGGGCGGCGCGGTGCTCGAAGCTGCCCTCGGGGTGGCTCTCGCGCAGGTGCTTGGTGACCTCGGTCAGGAAGTGCCCGAGCTCCTTGGCGTGCTGTGCCGTCAGCTCGTCGGCGTTGAACGGGGCGGGACGCGGTTCGTCGTGGGCGAAGTACATAGGTTCCCCTCCGGTCGGACGCGGCGGGTGACGGGGTGTCATGCCCCGTTCTGTCGCGTCGGATAAGGAGAGCTTATCCGACGCGATCACGATTGTCCGCGAGTCGCGGACGCGTGACCGGCGGATCGGCCGAAAGTAGCTGCACAACGAGGATTGCCGTACATGCACAAGGGGGTAAGGTCAGCAATGCACGAAGAGTGCAGCACTCGGAGCGAATTGAGGAATCAGCCTTGAGTCACGTTCTCCCGCTCGCCAACGGCCTGCGCACCGATCACCCGGTGCCGGGCCTGCCCTTCGTCGACGACTCCCACCTCCCCCTCGACGACGGCCCCGAGGCCATCGAGGCGGTCGGCCGCAACAAGGCCGAGGGGATGTGGGGTCGCTTCGACAAGAACCGCGCCGACGGCGGCTGGCACGCCTTCACCACCGACCCGCTCAACCACACGCTCGGCTGGGTGGTCCGCTTCCACCCCGAGCACGGCCGGACCGTGCTGCTGATGCGCGACGGCGACACCTCCTCCTGGCACACCCAGTGGACGCAGGACCAGCTGCTGTTCCGCGCCGGCGGCTACTGGTTCAACGGCACCACCTGGTACCGGCCCGGACAGGTCTGGAACCCGGTCGAGCAGGACCACGAGCGGCGCAAGGCCCGCGCGGCCGCCACCGTCACCGCCGCCGACATGCTCGACGGCCGCGCCGACCCGGCCAGGGCGTACGTCGGCAAGGTGGCCACCTTCGAGGCGGACGCCGCCCGGCCGGACAACTGGCTCGACCACCTGGCGCTGTGGGCCGAGCGCCGCCAGGAGCAGGAGCACGCGCTGCCGCTGGAACGGTGCGTGGTCGACGTCTCCAGCCCGGAGCTGACCGGCGCGCAGCTGATCGGCGCCCCGGAAATGGCCGAGCTGGGCGGCATCACCGCCTCGACGCTGCGCGCCTACATCTCGCGCGGCAACAGCGAGGTGCCGCTGCCGCAGGCCGTCGTCGGCGGCCGCGACCAGTGGGCCCGGGCGGTGGCCGAGGACTGGGCGGAGTCCCGCCAGCGCTCCTACGAGGGCGTGGGGGCCGCGATGTCCGCCGGCGACCGCGACAGCCTCTCGCCGGGCGCGGCCGAGGTGCGCGACCGGTTCGTCACCGACTTCCAGCACACGCTGTACGACCGGCCCGACGTACGCAAGCGGTGGGTGCTGCGCCAGCGCAACAAGGAGTCCGTCGCCGAGATCGCGGGCGAGCTCGCCTGGTCCGTCGCCGTCAGCCTCGACGGCATCGTCCCCACCGAGCACCTGGGGCGGACCGTACGGGCCGCGGTGCTCTACGACTGGCAGGACTCCGTCGACATGTTCGCCGACGACAAGGACGACGACGGCGCGGGGAAGTGGTGGCACCTCAACCTGACCCCGTCGGTGGCCAAGATGCTCGACTGGTACGTCCGGCACTTCCCCGGCGAGGCGTACTCCACCATCGGGGAGATCCAGCAGCAGGCCCACAAGAAGTGGGACGTGGCCGCAGCCGACGCCCTGAGCTCGCTGCGCTCCGCGCTCGACCTCGACGGTGAGCTGACCGAGCAGCAGCGCACGACGTACTTCTCGCTGCTCGAACCGCATGAGGACACCGACTGACCCGTCCTCGCCCACCGGATGAAGGGGGCCGGAGCCAATGACAGTGGCTCCGGCCCCCTTCGCGTGGACTGTAGCGGTGAGACGGCAGGCCCCGGCTCCCGCGAGGCGGGCGCTCCCGGACTTTCCCGCCCGCCGGACGGGAGCCGCGGCGCCGCTTTCCCGGACAGCGCACCACCGCCGGCCCGGCACAGCGAGGCTTCCCCGCGACACCTTCCGCACGAGAGGACGCCTCGATGACCGACAGCCCTTTCACTGACCCCACCGAAGCAGCGACGGAGCTCGCCCGCGCGATGCAGGCCATCGGGCAGGCCAGCGTGCACGGCCCGTACGAGGTCGAGGTCCGAGTCCGGGTCATCCCCGCCCGCGTCGCCGCGCGGCAGCGCCAGCTGCGCGCGGAAGCTCGCGAAGCGCTCTACCAGCGGACGGAGCCCTCACCCGGACCGCTGCTGCGGCCCCGACCCGGCCCCGGCCGGTGACCCTCGGCGCCTTCGCCGTGGACTCCCGCAGGCCGGACAGGCATGGCAGGGTGTGGCGCGCGGCGGGGCACCCGTCCTGCTGCAGGAGGGGAGGGGCCGGTGGAAGCGTTCGAGCCCGAGCGGTCGGAAGTGCGGATCCCGAAGACGGCCCTGGACGCCCTGGCCGCAGCGTTGAGCGTCCGCACGGCGGCGATGCGAACCTGGCCCGACGGCATCGAGTGGATGTACGCGATGGGCACATGGGACGAGCCGCACGTCGAGATGGCGCTCATGCCCGGCGGCGAAGAGGTGTGGCTGCGGATGTCGACCGACCGGTCCAGCGTCGCCGTGTGGACCATCGAGCAGTGGTTGGAGTTCTCCGGTCAACTGCCCGGGGCCACGCCGCCGGAGTGAACCGCGCGTCCGGCCGGACGGTCAGCCAGCCTCCGCATTGACGACACCGCGCACGGCGTCGCGGATGTCGAGGACGGCTGCCGACAGGAGACGCCAAGAGGGCCTGCGCCCCGCGGTCCGTACGCGATTCACGGACGAGTATCCGGACAGCGCCCCTTCAGAGTCCGGTCCGGACAGCCGTCTCCCGGGGAGAACCGCGCCCTGCCGTCCCGAACACCCCTCCCCACACTCCCCACCCCCGCCTACCCGCCTGCCCTCCGCCCCGGGCCCCGGCTCCACCAGGAACGTCTCCTCGACGGAATCTCCCGCCCGGCCCTGTCGCCAAAGTCCTGCGCCGCCTCAAGGGCCGGAGGGCAGGGCGCCCTTCGCGGGCGCATTGCCCGGAGGCCGAGGGAGACGGCTATGGAGTGGATGGAGACCGTACGGGCGCTGGCTGCGGAGCCGCTGGTGCGCCTGGTGGTCGGCGAGGGCTTCCGGGGGATTGTCCGGCGTGTGCGGCGCGGGCACCGGGCCGCGGCCGCGCACAGTGAGGCGGGGCCGGCCACGGCCTCGACCGCCGAACGAACGGAGACTCCGGTGATGGTGACCGGTGACAGCACGACGGGCGCTGAGCTCGCCGCGGACCTGCTGCAGGGCGTGGGCAACGAGAACATGCGGGCCGCGACCCGTCTACTCGGTGCCCACCGGGGCGGCTTCTGGCTCCGGCGCCTCCTGGAGCAGGAGGACGAACTCACGGCGGCCGCCGACAAGCCGGTGATCGACCGGACCGGCACGCACCCCTCGATCGACTGGGACACGATCGGGCTCCTCATGCTCTCCCGGCCGTCGGCGTTCAAGTCCTCCACCAGCGAGATGGCCATGCTGGAGACCGCCGCCTCCCTGGTGTCCCGTTGCCCGGTGCAGCTCGGTGAGGTGATCCGAGTCGTGGACGAGAACGAACTGCGGCTGATCCTGCGGGCCGTGGAAGAGGCCGCGTACGGCGAGGAGCGCTGACTTCTGGCAATGGCGCTGGATACGGGGTGGATACGGCCGTGAGCTGCCGATATCCACCCCGTATCCAGGCGTTTCACCCCGGGCTGCGCTGGCGGGAGGCGTGGCGGGCGACCTGTCCGGCGACGGACGGGTCCGCGATGCGCAGCGGCTGCACCTGCAGGAGACCGCCGTCGGGAGCCGGTGCGGCTCCGCCCCGGGGCAGCAGGCCCACATCCTGGGCGACGCCGTCCAGCCAGCCGTCCGGGCCGGTACGCCCCTGCAGCTGGCGTACGACCGGTTCCGTGCCCAGGTAGACCACCCGGCGCCCGGCCTGCCGGTACGCGCGCAGGATCGTACGCAGCGCGGCCGTCGGCTTGGGCGTGAGCTCCACCTCGACGGCGACCAGGCGGCCGTCGCCGGGCAGCCACACCACCAGGTCCGGCCAGTGCACCGCGCGGGCGCCGGCCGGGACGGCGAGCAGGTCCCCGCGCCGGGCCCCGATGGGCACATGGGGCACCCCGCGGTCAGCCAGGAGCTCCGCCGCCCGTCCGTCGACGGCTTCGGCCGCACGGACCTCCCGCTCGGTGAGCACCATGCGCCCGCCCGCCTCCAGGCGGAGCCCGACGTCCGCGAGGGCCAGGCGGTGCAGCAGCCGTTCGCCCGGCCGGTTCGGCGCCGACAGGCCGGTGCCGGCGATCTGCGCGCCGCGCTCGGTGGTCCACACGACGGTGCCCGCCCACCGCACGTCAGCGGAGCGGTGCAGCAGCCCGGCCTCCGTCATGAGCCGGGTCCGCAGCCGGGCGGCCTCGATCCGTCCGCCCCAGCACGCGGCCGCGGCCTGGTGGAGCGTCAGCGTGCTGTACCGGGTGACCAGTCGGAGCAGCTGCTCGTCCGCCTCGGTGCGCTGCCACCCGTCGCCCCGGGCGTCGCCCGTGCCGCGCACCCGTCGCCGACGCTCCGCCCGCTCCCGGTACGTCTCCACCCCCGGCTTCGCCTTCGCCTCCACTGCCTTTCCCTCTCCCTCTACTTGGCGCGCGGCCACCCGGTTCGTGGTGGCGCGGTAGGGAGCCTGACCTGCGAAGCGGACACCGGCGGCACCAGATGTTGTTCACCACCTCGTGGAGGACCTGGTGGAGGACGAGGCGGTGGAGTGGCGCGGGGCCCGGGCCTTGTTGGGCCCGTTGGGTCTAACGGGCCCAACGGGCCCAACGGGAGCTGATCAGGTCGGGAGGGCGTCGATGCCGGCCTGCCACGGGTAGGCGTCGAGGTTGCCGCGTTTCGGCTTGTGCGGGGTGAAGCCGCCCTCGCCGAGCAGGACCGTGACACCGGCGTCGCGCAGGAAGTCGACGTGCCGGTTCACGGCCGGGTGGGCGGCCTGGGCGTCGTTGAAGTGGGGCAGGGCGACGATCGGCACGAGCGCGATGCCCTCGGTGATCAGCCCGAGGGCGAGGGTGTCGGAGACGGCCGTCGCCCACTTCGCCAGGGTGTTGTTGGTGAGCGGGGCGACGAGCATCGCGTCCGGCGGCGGCAGCACGTCGGGCTGGCTGGGGAGCTTGTACTGCCAGCGGACGGGGTGGCCGGTGAGCTCCTCCAGGGCCTCGATCTCCCCCTCGGCGTCCTCGGCGAGCCACCGGTGGGCGGAGGGCGTGAGGATCAGGCAGATGTCCCAACCGGCCTGCTGGGCAGCGCGGATCGGGACATCGAGGCGGCGGGCCGGAGGGGCCGCGCAGGCGATCAGGTACAGGGTGCGGGTCTTTGTCACCCGGGCAGTCCACAGCGATCAGCGAGACCGCGCAAGCGTCCCTCGGCACTGCCGACTCCGAGGAGCCGCAGGTCCTCGACGAGGCGCTTCGTGCGGGGCCGGCACACCACTTCCTCGGGGGCGAGCTTCTCCGCGTCCAGGAGCGTGTCGACCGCGTCCTCGCGCTGTCCGGCCTGCTTCTCGGCGATGGCACGGTCGGTCAGCAGATGGGCCCGGCGCTCTCGCGGGAGACCGGCGAGGGAGGCGGCCGGGATGTCCGCCGCGACCGCCACGGCGTCGGCTCCCTCGCTCAACTGGACGTGGGCCGCGACGCGGTAGAGCGCGCAGTTGGTCGGGCCGAAGGACGTCCACAGCAGGTTGTCGTCGCGCCCGAGGTGTTCGGCGTGCTCGTCGGCCTGGTCGAGGAAGCCGGGCACCGCGCGGGCGAGCGCGTCCGGGCTGTGGTCGTCCGCCTCGGCGGCCGCGGCCTGTGCCATCGCCGCCTTGAGCCACAGCATCCCGAGCACGCTCAACCCTTCCGGCCCGGACTGCACCAGGTCGCCCTGGAGCCGGTTGGCGGCCGCGGTGACGAACGTGACGGCGGCCGCCGCCTGGCCGTGGGCGGTCATCGCGTCCGCGAGGTGCCGGGCCGCGCTCGCCATGATGACCGGGTCTCCGGAGCGTTCCGCTGCGGCGACGGCACGCTGGCCGGCGGTGACCGCCAACTCCGAGTTGCCCCATTTGATGGCGGCCGCCTCGGTCAGCTCCAGCGCCAGGGAGAGCTGCCGGTAGGACTCCAGCCGGTCGTCTCCCTCGTGGCGGGCGGCGGCCCGGGTGGCGTCGACGAGCAGCTGGGGGATCTGCGTGCCGAGCTTGGCGAAGTGCCCGGCCTGGAAGCCGGTGCGGGCGTACCAGAGGTTGCGCTGCAGGACGGGGACGGGCACCGGCTCGGACGAGGAGTCGTCGCACCGGCCGGTGAGGACGTCGTGGCGCTGGAGGGCGGCGCGCACCGCGTCGATCTCCGACTCGGCGGGGCACAGCACTGCGGGGTCGTACAGCAGCCGGTCCAGCGTGATGCCCAGGCGCAGCGCGATCTCGGTGACCACCGACAGGTTGGGGTCGGCCTGGCGGCGCCCGCCTTCGAGCTCCTCGACCCAGCGCAGAGACTTGCGCATCAGGTAGGCGAAGTCCTGCTGGGAGAGGCGGCGGCGGTTTCGCCAGTGGGCGACGCGGCGGCCGAACTGGATACGGTCCATGGGTACTCCGAGACGGAGTTGAGAACCCACACACATCGTGTGGGCTAACCCCGGTATACCGCCCGTACGGTCCGGATATGGCCCAGTCCGGCAAGTCCTCCACCCCAACGTGGCACCGGCTCGCACAGCCCACCGACCGGCTCCGCGCGCTGTGGGTGCGCGGTGACGATCGCACCCGGTGGATGTCGTGCGGGCAGAGCTGGGACGCGGTGGCCATCTCCCCCATATCGCTGGGCCTGGACGCGCTGGTCGCCATGCGGGTGAGCCCGCGCCGCGGCTACCCGGTGCTCGCCGACCACTTGCGCGACCAGCTGTACGTTCTGGTGCCGCCGGGCACGGGACATGTGGCCGCCGGCCTTCCCGGCGTGCGCGTCCTCGGCGACGGCTACCAGCTCCTGCTGCCCGCCTCCGAGCACGGCAGCCCGGTGGCGCACTGGGTCAGCCCGCCGCGCGACGTCCCGCCCACGCTGGTCCGCCCCGATCGACTCACCCACCACCTGCGCACCCTGGCCCGCGACCCCCAGAAGGCGGCCGTCTCATGAGCACCCATCACGTTCTCTACGACCCCCAGGGACGTCTCGCGACGGAGCTCCCGCCCGACCGCGAGACCCACGAGCAGGCGGTGCGCACGGCTCTGGCGTGGTCCTCCCCGGCGGATGTGCCGGCCGCCGACGTCGTCCAGCTCGGTCACCTGCTCGCCGGGGCGGCCCGGGTGGTCGCCGATGACGTACGCATCCACGCGGCCCGGCTGCCCGAGGACGACGGCCGTCGCCTGTTCGCCGAACTGATCCTGCAGGAGGCCGACGGCCGCCTGTCGCAGCCGTGCACGAGCCTGAACCGGGTGCAGAACCGGGCCCGGCTGATCCGCGCGCTGTACGAACGCCTGGACCGGCTGCAGTCCTCCGTACCCGCCGACGAGGCCGCCGTCTCGTCCCCTTGAGCCGTCTCCCGGCGCCTCCCCCCGTGGGCCCGGGCGACGTGAAGCCCCCGGCGGCTGCTCCTGCACCGAGCGCCGTCGGGGGCTTCTGCGTTCCTGCTCACGCCGCGTTGGTCCTGTCGGACCCAACAGGTCTACCGGCCCATGGACGGCCCTCCCCGGCCCTGTGAGGGCGGCTGCCGGTGGTAGCTGGCCGACTCTTCTGCCCGGGCCCGGGACTGCTCGGCGGCCGCGCGCTTCTGCTCGACGATGTGCGCCCGCCGGGCCTTGGTCTCGACGTTGTGGAGCTCGGGGTACTTCGTTGCGATCGTCTTGCGCAGGACCTGCTCGGCCTGCCCGGCCGCCACGGTGGCGCGGCTGCTGTCGGCCGACTCCGTGAACTTGGCGGCCTCGCCGTGCAGGCGGGCCAGTTTCTGGGCGTCGCGGCGGTCCAGGCGCTGCTCGACGTCGGGCAGCCGCTCGCGCATCGTGGCCAGCCGCTCGGTGACGACGTCGAGCTCCTTCGGGGCGGGCTTGTCGGCGTCGAGGTCGCGGAACTGTCCGGCGAAGTTGCTCTCGCGCACGAGCTTCCACGCCTCCAGCCGGTGATCTCGGGCGGCGTTCTCGGCCCGGTTGGCCTCGGTCCACAGTGCCGCGCGCTCGGAGGTCACCGTCTTGATGTCGGCGTCCAGCTGCTTGGTGGTGAAGCCGAGGCGACGCCGTTCGATGAAGCCCGCCTCCTTCCGGGGCTCCAGGTACTTGCGCAGGTGTTCGTCCTTCTGCTCGGCGGCGGTGCGCGCGTTGAGAGCCTTGGCGGTCTCCTCTGCGGCCTTCGTCGCCTGTGCCTCGGCCTGGTCCAGCACGGTGGCGGCTGCGGCGACGTACGCCTGTCCTCGGGTCTGCCCGGAGTCCTTCTCCGCGGCGAGACGCTCCTCGAGGACGCGGGCCTCCCGCTCCTTCTCGGCTGCGTACCGGTCGCCGTCCTCGGCGGCCTTGAAGGAGATGCCGATCCGGCGGGCCAGATCGGTGTCCGACTGCCTGCCGAACGGGCGGCGCTTCCAGGACTCCACGGCGGCCATCTCGTGCAGGCGCCGGTTCTCCGTCAGCCGTTTTGTACGGGCCTCGCGCTCCCGGGCCTCGTCCTCGTTGGCGAGCTCCAGACTCACCGCCGGCGCATCGGCACCACGGTCGACGCCGGTGCTCTCGTGGGCCTCGGCGGCAAGCTGCTGCGCCTGTTCGTACGCCGCGCGGGCCCGGCCGGGGGAGACGGTCGTCGCCTCATGGGCCCGCCGTAGGGCGGCCTCACTCTCCTCGCGGGCGCGGATTCGGACTTCGTCCTCCCGGACCGCCTGCGCGGGCACGTAGGCGGGCTCGGGCGGCTCTCGCAGCAGGTCCGAGATCATCGAGTCGCCCCGGTCCTGCCCGAGGAACTTCGCGAACGCGGTGACGGCGCGCTGCAGGCGTTCGGTCTCGGTACGGGCGGCGCCGAGACGGGCCTGGGTGTCGTCGTCCTCGATGGCGGCCAGGGGCAGCCACAGGTGGTTCTCGGCGCGGCCGCGGGTGATCCCGGGGTAGGTCGCGAACGCGTTGGATCCGTGCCCGTAGAGCAGGCTGACCTCGCTGGTGAGGCCCTGGCTCGCGGCGACGGTCATGCAGTAGCCCAGGGAGAGAGCGCCGGAGCTGATCACCTTCGGCTCGTACCAGGCGGAGACGGTCTCGCTGGTCTTCTTGTCGCGCCAGGTGATCTCGACGCGGTGGTCGTCGTCGATCGCGGTGACGACGGCCCGGTAGCCGTTGAGGACGTCGGGCCCCTCCCCCCTGCGCGAGCGGTAGTCGTTCTGCCGTACGCGCACCAGATCGCCCACCGCGAGGTTGAGGTCCGCGCCGCCGGACAGGGCGTAGCGGTGCTCGGCGCCGAGCTCGCCGCGCTGCCGGCGGATCTGCTGCGCACCGAGGTTGAGCAGATCGACGTCGCTGTTGCGGGCGGCGAGCACGGTCAGGGAGTCGATCAGGTCGTGCGGGTCCGTCCAGCGGCCGCGCACCTCGTCCCAGGTGGTGAGGATCTGCTCGTGCGCCTCGATGGCGCTCTCCGTGGCGTGCACCCGGCCGGTGTCGGCCAGGATGCGCAGGGCCTGCTCGTGGTCGCCGGTGCGCCACACCTCCAGGGCGGCGCGCTCGGCGTCGTTGCGCTGGCGCCGGTTCTCCGTGAGGACCAGGCCGTCGACGAGCCGGTGTACCTCCTTGAACCACCCGCCCGGGCCGATCGCCTGCAGCTGCTTGGGGTCGCCGATCGCCACCACCTTCGTGCCGGTGCGCGCCGCCTCCTTGAACAGGGCGGCGGCCTGCCGGTCGTTGGACATGGTGGCCTCGTCCACGACCAGGACGTCGACGCCGGTGAGTCCGTTGCCGTCGCGGATCTGCTGCAGCCAGGAGGCGATCGAGCGGGCCGGGATGCCCGACGCGTCGTCGAGCGACTTCGCCGCGACGGCGGACACGGTGGCACCGGCGTAGGTGTGGCCGGTGGCGTCCCACGCGATCCGGCACGCCTCCATCAGCGTGGACTTGCCGGTGCCGGCCGCGCCGACATGGGCGTCGATTCCGAGGCCGGCGGTCAGCGTCCGTTCGATCGCGGCGCGCTGTTCGTCGGACAGGGCGAAGCCGTTGGCGACCTCGAAGACGGACATGGCGGCCGCGGCCTGCTCGACGGTGAGCTGCACCGCGCCCTCGGCCACGCGCGCCCGGGTCTGCTCGATGACGAACTGCTCGGCGTCGAGGATGTCGCGGGTGGTGTAGCGGGCCGTCGACGACATGAGGGTGGGGCCGACGTCCGGCAGCCGCACCGCGTACCCCTCGACGGCCAGGACCTGGTCGGCGAGGTCGTCCAGGAGGCCCGCCTCGGCGCCGATGCCGAACTCCATCGCGTTCGCCACGGCGGCGAGCAGCTGCGCGCGGGAGAAGGATTTCTGCGAGGCGGTCAGTCCGGTCTCGGTGTCGAAGACGACGCGGGCGAGGTCGTCCGGGCCGGGCAGCCGGGGGCCGGTGCCGGGTCCGTCGAGGCCCGCGTCGCCGCTGTCGGGCGGTCCGGGCGCGGCGGCCGCCACCATCGCGTCGACGTCGCCGACGACCGCCTCGGCGCGGGTACGCCAGCTGGTGCGCATCCCGGAGGCGTCGGCGTCGACCTTCGCGTGGCGGGTCTCGTCCGCGACGCGCTGGCGCTCCTGGCGGGTGGCGTCCTCGGCGACCTTCTCGTTGACGGCTGCGTGACGGCGGGAGAACGCGTCACGCAGCTCCTCGGGGACGCCCCGGATCTCCCACGCGCGGGCGTCGGGGTTGTACTCGCGGCGCACGCCGAACGTCTCGTACGTCAGCTCCCGCACGCGCGCCTTGAAGTAGCCGTCGAGGGCCTTGGCGTGCCGGTGGAAGTCCTTGCCCGAGTTGGCAACGGCCCTCCACTCGCCGTCCTCGCACAACGCCATGTTGGCGATCGTGACGTGGACGTGCAGGTGCGGGTCTCCGGGTTCGCCGGCCGTCACCGGACGTGCGGCGAGGTGTTCCACCGACCAGCCGAGCAGACCGCCGGTCGCGATGCGCACCTTCTCGCCGTCCTCGCCCGCGACGGCGTAGCCGATCCACTGCTCGGCCTGGCGCACGGTGTCGTCCTTCGCGCGCTGCACCAGGTCGCGGAACGTGTGCTCGTCGAGGTCGCCCATGAGCCCGGCCAGCGTGCTGTCGGACTTCGGCAGGTCGAGTACGAGGTCCCATCCGCGCACCCTCTTGTCGATGCGTTTGTCCGCGCACGCGCGGGCCCGCTCGACCGCCTCGGCACCGTAGACGTCGTCGAGGTCGAGGCCGACCGCGCGCGCGAGCTTGTGCAGTTCGGTGACCTTCAGGCGCTGCGTTTCGCCGAACCGGTTGACCATCCGCAGCTGCGTGGCGAGCTGGCGCTGCTGCTTCGGCTTGCCCTCGAAGAGGTCGGCCGGCTCGACGCCCTTCTCGGCGGCGAGCGCGGTGATCGCCTCGGTGAGCCGGGCGACGGTCAGCTGCGCGTCGGGGTGAGCGCGCACCGATGCGGTGGAGGCGAGCAGCCGGGCACCGGTGGCGGGGTGGCAGCCGTTCATGATCCGGCGTGCGGCGTTCTTGGCTTCGTCGTCCAGGCGGTCGCCCGCGGTGTACCCGAAGGCGGCCATGCCGCTGCCGACCCACACCAGGTGGCCGTCGCCCTCCGGTCGCAGTCGGTAGTCGAGGGCGGCGTCGACCGTGTCGTCGACGACGAGGGTCTCCGTCGCGTCGGCTTCGACGACGCCGCACCCGGCCTGCTCGCGCAGCCGGTACTCGACCTGCGCGTCGGCCTTGATCTTCGTCAGCCAGGCCATCCGGCCGCCCTCCCCCGCTTGTGCGCTTGTGCGCTGTTCGGCCCGGCGTGCCGGAGCTCCCCCCAACGGGGGGAGCTCCCTTTGTGCCTAGGTCTTTTTTGATCTTGATCCTGTGGACAGGTGATCGAGTCATCCACAGGGGTCCTAGACAGTAGCTGCTGATCAGCGGTTGCCGAAAAGGCGTCTGAGCTGGCGGGACAGCATGGTGGGGCGGAGGTCTGTCACGGGGCCTGTCACCGGTCCTGCAGGCAGGTTTCCCGGGCGTTCCGGGCAGCCGCGCGAGCGTCCGCGATTCGCGGACGGATTGAGTCGAGGATCACCGAGGGTGGTCAGCGCGCGAGCGGCGCGGCGAGGCCGGCGGGGTCGAGCTGGACGGTGAGCGGGGCCGGGATGCGGGCGGTGCGCCCGCATCGTACGCGGGCGACGGTGGCGTACGCGCCGCCCTCCAGGGCGCCGACCTACAGGTGCGGGACGGGCTCCAGGTCGAGGCGCCACAGGTGACCAATGCCCGCCTCGGCGTACAGCGCGGGCAGGGTGAACCGGTCGGTCACCGCGGTGTCCGGTGTGGTCACCTCGACCGCCAGGACGACGTCGCCGGCGTCGACGAAGGGGCGGTGACCGGTGGCGGCCGCGGCGCGCACGACGGTGACGTCGGGAACGACCAGGGCGCGGCCGCCGAGGTTCACGTTGACCGCGGGCAGCACCTCGAAGCCGTCGGCCGCGTGCTCCAGGAGTACGACCAGGCGGCGGGCGGCGCGTTGGTGCGCAACGCCGGGGCGGGGGGTGAGCAGCAGCGCGCCGCCGACCATCTCGACGCGGTGGGAGGCGTCCTCGTCGAGCGCCAGGACGTCGTCCAACGTCCACGGTCCGGCGCGGTCGGGCAGCAGCATGGGCACCCCGCCACGGTCCCCCGAGCACGCCCGTGGCGCACCGACACTTTGCCCGCTCTTGACCTTCCTGGGAACCGTGATCCGCGCCGCGCTTTGCCTGTGCTTTGCCCGTTGGTCGTACGGTCGCGCGGCCTGCTCCCCCACCGGATGACCGGTCCCCGGACATGCCGAAGCCCCCGACCGCAGGGTGCGCGGTCGGGGGCTTCGGGGAGGTGGGCGGGGCAAGTCAGCTGTCGCTGGTGTCGCGGCTGAGGAGCTGGCGCAGCATGTCCTTCATCTCGCCCAGCTCGTCCTTCATCTGCTCCTGGCCCTTCTCCAGCCGGTCGAGGGACGCGGTGTGGTTGGCCAGGGCGATGGTGTGCTCCGTCTGCTTGTCGATCACCCGCTGGAGCTTCTCGTTCAGGATGCGGGCCATCTCCTGGCTGATCGGGTCCTCTGGCATGGCACCTCTCGTTTCGCTTGTCGGTCCAGTGTGCCGCGATGCCGGGCGCTGCGGGTCCATCAGATGTCGCGGACTTCGATCCCGGCGTTGTCGCCGGGCGGGCGGGCGACGACGGACAGGCGGACCGTGCCGTCGTCGAGCGGGGCGAGCTGCACCGCGTGGTGGGCGCCGCGCCCGTCGCCCAGGGCGTCGGTCTCGAACGCCGCGGCGGGCAGGTCCATCGAGCCGCCGTGGTGCATCAGCAGGGCGATGAGCATCGCGTGGGACAGGTCCGCCGGGTCGGGCAGCCGGGTCACCAGTGGCCTCCCTCGCTGCCGACCAGCTTGGCGACCATGTGCCCGGCGGTGCGGTTGA
Source organism: Streptomyces sp. SID5910 (assembly GCF_009862125.1). Lineage (GTDB taxonomy): Bacteria > Actinomycetota > Actinomycetes > Streptomycetales > Streptomycetaceae > Streptomyces. Next base: position 23,402 of record NZ_WWHX01000121.1, on the reverse strand, counting down.
TGCCCGCGACGGCGACGGCGACGGCCTGCTTGGCGTCGTCGATCAGCAGCTCCTCGACGGGCCACTTCCCGGCGGGCTGGTGCAGGGTCCAGTCGTCCGCCGGCAGGCGCAGGGTGGCGGAGAGCAGCAGGGCGGGCTTGGACTCGTCCTCGGGGTCCTGCAGGGGCAGGTGGCTGCCGTCGGAGGAGTACGCGTACCGGTCGGTCTCCCAGTCGCGGACGGTGTACGGCGGGCGCACGCCGGGGGCGAGCTGGCCGTGCTGGACGGGGGTCTCGATGACGACCAGGAGGCGGCGGTCCTCCTGCGACTGGGTGAGCCGTACGGCGCCGAGGTCGGGGCGGATGCGGACGTAGCCGGGGGACATGACCGGCGGGGTGGCGACGTACCAGGCCCAGACGAGGAACGCGGCCGGGTCGGTGCGGTCTTCCTCCCACAGGCCGTCGTCGAGCTTCTGGGCGAGGTAGCGGCCGAAGCGGCTGTCGAGCGGGGCGCCGGTGTCGCCCATGTCGCGGTCGTAGTCGTCCGCGACGCGGACGAGGGTGGTGGGGGACCAGGTGGTCACGATGGGGCTCCTCAAGAGGAGCGGGGCCGGTTTCGGCGGCCCCGCCGGGTCGGGCGTGGTGGTCAGCGGCGGGAGAAGAGGTTGCCGAGCTCGCCGCGGACGAAGGCGCGGACGATCTCGGCGACCTGGGAGGCGCCGGCCTGGGAGGCCGGGGCGACGATCGACATGACGGACGCGCCCTGGGCCTCGAACGAGAACGTCCAGCCGCCGTCGCTGTAGATGCGGACGTCGATGTCGGCGTCGCCGTGGAAGCCGCCGCGCGGGGTGTCGGGGCCGCGCTCGACGATGACGCCCGGGCCGCCGAGGCGGGCGGTGAGGCCGAGCTCCGTCAGGGCGGAGACGAGGTGGCCCTGCAGGGCGACGACCTGCGCGACGGTGCGCTCCGGCTTCGGGGCGCTCTCGTACTGGCGGGCGACGGCTCCGAGCGCGCTGCCCGCCAGGTCGCCCGTCCAGCTCCACTCGGAAACCGGCACGCCGTGCTTCTCGCCGGCGGCCCACAGGGCGGTGAGGAGTTCGGCGGCGTGCTCCAGGACGCTGGGCGCGTAGAGGCAGTGCAGGGGCTTCGCGGCCTTCTCCACGGCGACGTACGCCTCGGTGGAGAAGACGGGGCCGTCGACGGCGGTGCTGTCGGTGCTGGACATGGTTTCCTCTCGTAGAGCCCGGGGCCGGTTTCGGCGGCCCCGGGCTCATGCTGTCGTGCCGGGGTGACACTGCGGGCGGGTTCGCCCGGACGTCCCCCGTTGGGGGCGTTGGGTCTAACGGGTCTGACGAAGGCTGGCCAGGATGCGGGCGAGGATGCGGCGCAGCCGGGTGCGCCAGGTCATGCGCTCCGGCTCCGGCTCGGGGGTCGGTTCGGTGGCCGCGAGCGGCGAGGACGGCGGCTCCGGGTCGAGGGCGGGAAGGTCCTCGTCGCGGACCCGGCGCATACCGGCGGGCCAGCTGTCGGCGGGAAACCCGGCGGCGGTGAGCGTGTCGGTGAGGAACGCCCACCCGGCCTCGGGGTCGTCGGTCTCGGCGCTGGTGTAGGCGACGCCGGGGAACAGTCCGATGGCGACGTGCCACCGGCCGTGGATGGTGTCGCGTTCGGCGGCCCACGGGTGGCGGCCCCAGTTCTGGAGGTAGCCGCCGGGGCGGTAGCCGGTCTCGTTGTGCAGCCACTGGGCCGCGACCTGGTGGACCCAGGCGTGCGCGGCGGCCGGGGAGGCGTGACGGACCCAGGTGGAGGCGTCCTTGCCGAACCACTCCTCCCACAGCACCGCGTACGCGGCGCCGTCGACGGTGTGGACGGTCAGGTGCTCGCCCCGGAAGCGGAGGTCCAGCTCGGGCGGTACAGCCTCGATGCGGGCGGCGAGCTCGGGCGCCTGGTGGAAGCGGGCGTGCTCCAGGCCGCGCAGGTATCCGCGGTTGAACCAGTCGTCGTACTCGCCGCCGAGGGAGGCGCCGGTCTCGTCGTCAGTGATGCTCACGTCCGGTCCTCCTGCGCGGTCAGGGTGGTGCGGGCCCGGGCCAGGCGCTGCCCGGCGTAGTCCTCGATGTACGCGGCGGCCTCGTCGATGTCCTCGGCGGCCGCGCCCTCGGGCAGGTCCTCGCCGGTGGCGGTGATCAGCCCGCCGAGCACGACCAGGAGGCCGTCGGTGCGCCCGTCGTGCAGGGCCTCCAGGAGTACGGTGCGGCCCTCGGGGGTGAGGCCGGCGGTGGCGGCGGTGAGCCGCTGCAGGGCGGTGTGGGCGTCGGCGGCCGCGCGGCGGATCCGCTCGGTCTCGGCGCTCACAGGGCGCGGGCCTTGAGGCTGGCGACGGCGGCGGCGAGCGTCTCCCAGGAGTGGTGCCAGCTCTGGTCGAGGCAGTACGCGCCGTTCATGCCGAAGTCCGACAGCTTGTAGAAGCGCTCCTTGCCGGTGGCCTTGGCGAGGCGCTGCAGGAGCCCCTGGGGGACGCGGCGGTCTGCGGCGTAGTGGGTCAGTCCGCTGACGGCGAGCGCGCCGGCGACGGCGGCCGGGTGCAGGCGGATGCCGAGCACGCGGGTGCCGGCCACCAGGACCAGGCCCTGAGTGGTCGTGACCTGGAGGACGTGGTGGAGGCAGGCGCGGCGGCCGCCGTCGGTGCCGACGGTGACGGTCGTGCCGTCCTCGTGCTTGTACTCGACGGGCGCCGTGTCGGTGGCGCCCTTGCACTGGGCGTCGAAGTCCGACTGGCCCCAGTGGTCGGAATGGTCCGAGGCGGCGCGCAGCAGCGCGTACGCGGCGGCGAAGGCGATGGGGCGGTGGTTCATGTTGGTCTCTCTCCTCGGTTCTGCTCTGGACGGGGAGCGCGGGGCGGTGGGCGTCTGGCCGGTGATCACGCCGCGAGCCGGAAGCGGGCGAGCGCGGCCGGGAGGCGGCGGGCGGCCGCGAGGGCGGGTACCAGGAGGCGGCGGCCGCCTCGGGTGCGTCCCTTGACCCGGTACATCGCGCTGTCGGCGGCCTTGAGCGCTGCCGTGAGGGTCGGGGTGTCCAGCTCGGCGAGCCGGGCCGCGCCGATGGAGGCGCCGACGCGCAGCTGCTCTCCGCTGTGGGCCACGGGCTGGCGCAGGAGCTCCGCCAGGTCGGCGAGCCGGTCGGGCAGGCGAGCGTCGTCTGCGAGGACCGCGACGAACTCGTCTCCGCCGAGCCGTCCGGCGACGTCGTTCTTGCCGCACCAGGCGGTCAGCCTTTCGCCGGCTGCCGCGAGAACGGCGTCGCCCGCGTCGTGGCCGTGGCGGTCGTTGACGGCCTTGAAGCCGTTGAGGTCGGCAAGAAGAACGGCCGCGTCGCGGTGCCGACGGATGATGCGGTCCGCGGCGCGGCTCCAGCCGTCCCGGGTCAGCAGTCCGGTGAGCGGGTCGCGGCGGACACGGTGCAGACGTCGGTAGAGGCGGTGCGCGTGCAGCGCCCACCCTCCCGCCAGGAGCGGGGCCAGGAGCTGTAAGGCGAGCTCCGTCTGCGTCATCATGAGGGTCTCCGTCTCGTCTCGTACGGGGTGGATGGGCCCGGGGCGGCCGGTCTGCTTGGCCGTAGGACGGCCGCCTCGGGGCGAACTGTTGGTCAGCCGGTGTAGCGCTTGATCTGCTTGCGGATGTGCTCGCGGGAGAAGTCCAGGTGCGCGGCGGTGGCGACCTGGGTGAGGTTCTTCGCCTCGATCTCGGCGGCGACCGCGCTCCAGTAGGTGCGGTGCGCGGCCTCGATGGCCTTCTCCCGGGTGGCGGCCGCCGCGTCGAGGCGCTTCTTCGCGGCGGTGGACTCGGGGGTGTCGGGTCGGGCGGGGGTCATGGCGATCGGGCTCCGTCTCGGGTGTGAGGGACGATGTGACTGCCCCCTGCTCCGGCTTGGAGCGGGCCGGGCGACCCGGGACGGGCGGCGCGTGGTGGGTAGCCGGGTGGCCGCCCGTCCCGGGGGTCAGAGGGCCTTGGGCTTGGGCTTGCAGGTGTGGGCGAGGCCGATATCGAGGGCGCGGTCGACGCCGTCGGGGTAGTCGGTGACCTCCACCTTGAATCCGCACTTGCCGCACGAGTACGACGCGGTCTTCAGCGGGGTGGTCAGCCGGGTGAGGAACTGTCGGATCAGGGTGAGCATCGTGGCGGATCTCCTTCGTTGCGGTGGCGGGTCGGGCGGGCGGGTCGGTCAGTTGAGGGCGAGGGCGGCGGCCAGCGCGAGGACCAGGAGGACCAGGGCGCCGGCGGTGATGTCGATGGCGGTCTTGAGCGCGCGGTACTTCGAGGCCGCGATCTGGGAGAGCTTGACGATGCGCTCGGCTGTGAGGTCGACGGCGAGGTCGGCACGGACCTGCTCGGGCGTGCAGGTCGCCCAGTGCAGGTACGAGCCGCGGGTGTTGCCGCCGAGGCGGGGGCGGACGACCAGGAGGACGACGAGCATCGCGGCGACCAGGCCGGCCGCGCCGAGGCCGACGAGGATCGCGGCCGGGGCGGGCAGGTCATGGCCGGGGACAGCGGCGACCAGTACGGCGAGCGGGATGCCGAAGGCCGCGAGCAGGGCGGACGCCTTGCTGTCGGTCCGGTTGATCTCGGCGACCACGTCGGTGCGGGCCTGCAGGAGTTTGGCGTCGGCGGCGGCGGCCCGGCGGCTGATCAGTTCGTCGAGGCCGGGGGCCTGCGGCGCGGTCAGCAACTGCTGCTCCATGGTGGCGACTCCTTCTTCTTGGTCGGTGCGGGCCGCTGCCCACACCCAGATAATGCCAACTCAGAGTTGGCTATGTCAATACAGAGTTGGCCAACTTCTAGTTTGCTCGCGTTTCGGTTGGCCCTGTTGGACCTGACAGGGCCAACCGGCCTTGAAATGCGAAAGGCCGCCCCCGGACGGGGGCGGCCTGGTGGGCGGTGCGGTTACGCGTAGGGGTCGGCGGAGACCGGCCGTGCGGGCCGGGCGACGGGGCGGCGGGTGAGCGGGCGGGCCGTGGAGTGACCCCACTCGTGCGCACAGTCGGCGCACCACCACACCCGCCCGCCGTCACCCTGCTCCTGCCACAGCACGTCGTCGCCGTCGCACTGGGGACACCAGTGGCCGGGCGACGTCCGCCGGCGGAAGGAGAGCAGACTCACGGGTTGATCTTGGAGACGGTGGAGGTGACCCCGTCGATTCCGTCGTGGATCTGCGGGGCGACCGTGGTGCCCGCGAGGAAGAAGCCGAACAGGACGGCAACGATCGCGGCGGGCCACTTGAGGTGGCCTCCCCGGATGAGGACGACGAGCACGAGGGCCAGGAGCAGGACGAGAGAGAGCGAGAGCTGCACGGCAGCCTCCATTCGGTTCGGTACGGGGGCCGCGCCCGGGCGGGCCGGACGGGCGCGGCGGGAGAGGGGTGGACCTGTTGGGGCTAACAGGTCTGCGGGGCCTCGGTCAGCAGCGCGAGAATCCCCCAGAGTCGTTCGCCTGCGGGGCCGTACTCCGGTGCGACGACCGAGACGTACGTGCCGCGGGCGACCCGGGCGTAGAGCTGGCGACCGAGCTCGGGCCACTGGATGCGCATGTCCGCGCGGCCGATGCGGCCGCCGAACGCGGTGAAGGGCTCACCGTCCGCCGTGGTGACGATGACGGGCTGGTCCTGGACGCCGCCGCGGCGGTAGTCGTTGACCCGTACGAGCATCCCGGCGGCGCGGGCGGCCTCGACCAGGCGGCGCTGCAGGGCCGGATCGGTGACGACCAGCTCGACGGCGGCGCGCTGCTCCCACCACCGGCCGTCGAAGCCGAGCTCGGCGAGTCCGGGCTGCGAGCAGGTGGTGACGTAGCCCGCGCGGCACAGGGCGGTGAGGACGGGCACCAGGTGCGCGGTCTCCTCGTCGGGGCCGAAGCGGGGCTGGTAGCCGGGCCGGGAAGCGATCTCGCCCTCCAGCCACAAGGCCATCAGCTCGCCGAGCTCGGCGACGGTGCGGGCGGAGCTCCAGCGGCGCCGGTCGGCGCGGCTCATCCAGGGCAGTCGCACGGTCAGCCCACCTTCCGGATCTCGTCGCCGCGGACCAGGACGGGGGCGATGAAGATGCTGATCCGGTCGACGGTCCAGCGGTGGTCGGTCAGCGGGCCCGGGGGGACCTCGTCGAGGATCCGGCCCGTCTTGCCGATGGCCCTCGGGTCGTCGTCGCACGAGATGAATTCCACGATGTCTCCGGCGTTGAACACTCTTCCTCCTGATCAGGGGTGGTTGGCCCCGTTGGATCCAATGGGTCCGACCGTGTCGAGGTGGGCGCCGGTGCCGGCGGCGGGCCGCAGGTGCGGACCGGGGCCGGGCCTGGCGGGCCTGGGTGCTCCGGGCGGGTCAGGGAGGATGGGCGTTCCCCCTGCTCCGCCCGGAGCGGGTTCGGAGGCCCGGGGCGGCCGGAGTTCCTTGGCCGGGATGGCGGCCGCCCCGGGGCGGCCTCAGCGGCGGCGGCGCGGCTGGGAGCCGCCCATACGGCGCTGGGGGGCGCGGACGCTGCCGGAGACCGTGCTGGTGATCACGTCCAGGTCGTCGGTGAGGGCGGTCTCGGTGGCGGTGACGGTGATGTCGCCGGACATCGTGCTGGCGCTGAGGTCGCCGCCGGTGGTGGCGTGGGCGCGGATGTCGCCGCTCATGGTCTTGAGCCGGGCGGAGCCGCCGAAGTCGGCGATCGTAATGTCGCCGCTCATGGTGTCGCCCTCGACGACGTCGGTGCTGCCCAGGCGGATGTCGCCGCTCATGGTCTTGGCGTCGATGAACGCGGCCTTCTCGACCCGGACGTCGCCGGACTGGGTATGGGCGGCGACCTTGCTGACGTGTCCGGCGCGGATGTCGCCGGACTGGGTGTCGCCGCTGACGTTGAGTACCGCGCCCTCCGCGACGATGTCGGCGGAGTGCGTGCGGCCGATGACCGAGCTGCCCTCGGGCACGACGGCGGCGATCTCGACGGGCGAGCTGCCGTGAATGACCGTGGTGCCGCTGCCTCCGGTGAAGCGGACGCCGTTGATGACGACGTCGCCGCCGACGAAGTTGCCGCCGATGATGTCGCCGCCGACCTGGACGATGGAGCCGTAGTTGTTGCTGACGACGGACTGGACGACGCTGCGGCCGCCGCCGGTGATGACCGTGGTGCTGCCGCCGCCGGTGCCGCCCTTGCCCTGGACGCTGGCGTGCAGGGTGGTGCCGGACTGGCGGAACGTCGCCGCGCGGACCGCGTCGGCGGCCTCGCCCTCCTCGTCGGCCGTGCGGATGACCAGGGTGGCGCGCTCGCAGTCCGCCGCGGCGCGGACGGTGACGATGCCGCCCTGCCCCAGCAGGGTGGCGTCGATGGTGACGGGGCCGGCGGTCTCGGCGGTGAACTTTCGCGTGGTCACAAGGACTCCTCGGTGTCCGTTTCGCGGCTCCCGGTCGGGGCCGCATCACCAGAATGCCAACTTTTTGTTGGCCTGTATATAGTTCGCCAACTTTTTGTTGGCAGATTCTTGTTAGGGCAGGTCAGAGCGGGTCAGCCCTGTTGGCACCAACAGGGCTGACCCGGGGAGGTTCGAGATTCTCGGTGCTGTCAGTCGTCGGAGTCGGTGTCGGTGCCGGTGTCGCGCATCTTGCGTTCGTGGCGACGGCCGCCGTACGCGCCGGCCTCCCTGACTCCGTCGCGGGCCAGGCCGACGCCTTCCTTGCCGAGGTCGGCGGCGGAACCGACGATGCTGGCGGCGGATCCGGCGACGGTGCCCGCGGCGGTCGCCGTGGCGGCGACGGCGTTGAAGAACGCGGCGGCCGCCCCGCCCCCGCCCCTGGGGGTGCGCTGCGGGGCCGCCTGACCCTTGCCGCCCTTGCCGCCGTTGGCCTGGGCGAATGCCCCGGCGGCCTTGCCGCCACCGGCCTTGGCTCCGGCTGCCGGGGCGCCGAAGGAGATGATCTGTACGTCGACGGCCTTGCCGGTGGGGAGCTTGCCTCGTACCCGGCCGGTCTTGTTCGGGGCGGCGAGGGCCTGGAGCTCCTCCTTGGTCACCGCCTCGACCTGGAAGGCGCACTCGGCGGGCCGGGCCTTGCGCCCGTCCTCGCCGCGCGGGCGGTGGGTCTGCCCGCAGCTGCCGAGCACCCCGGCCGGGGTGACGTAGAGCCGGATGACCGTGGTGCCCCAGCTGGGCCCGGATCCGCTCTCGGGGCAGCGGACCGGGGCGCCGCCGAAGTTGGGGGTGCCCTTGAAGACGATCTGCAGCGCTCCGGCGGCCATCAGTCCTGCTTCCAGGTGCCCTGGAGGGTGCCCTCGAAGGTGCCGGTCTTGGGCTTGCTGCCGCCCTTGGTGCCGCCGAGCAGGGCGCCGAGGATGACGCCGCCGACGACCACCGCGGCGATGAACTTCAGCGCGGTCAGAGTGGCGGCCCACAGCCCGGCGGCGGCGGCCGCGGCGCCCGCGCCGACTGCGGGCCCGTACAGCGCGGCGGCGGCGGCGACGGTTCCGCCGGCGGAGAGGTAGGCGACGGCCTTGATCTTGCGGGAGTTGGCCATCAGCCAGTCCGGCAGGCCGCGCCGCGCCGAGGGGGTCTTGGCGGGCAGGACAGCGGGGCCGGCGGCCGGAATCGGGGAGAGCGGGACCACCTCGTAGGAGACCTCGCTGCCGCCGTCGACGGTCGTGCGGTGGACGGTGCGCAGGGTGTATCCGGGGGGCGGAACCGGCACGGTCGGCGCGGCCGGGGCGGCGGCCACTCCCGGGGTGGGCTCGAAGGCCGATTCGAGGAGCTTGGCCTCCGCCAGGAGCTGGCGGACGTGCTCGGCGGTGGACTGGTCGACGGTGGACTCGCTCACGGGGCTTTCTCCTTCGGTCCGGGCGGTGGCGGGGGTGAAACGGTCGGCGGCGGGCATGATCGGCGGGTCTCCCTCGCGTGATCGTTTTGTGGTGGTTTGTGGATACGTCGCGGATTGCGACGCGATACGTCGTCGCAGGTCAGCGGTTACGACGGGGCTGCGATGAGGGGTGGTCCGATGCGACGCCGTCGCATGATCGGCGGCGGCGTCGCATCGGCGTCTCATGCGCTGACCAGGCACGACGCATCGCGTCGCATGGCCGTCGCATGGGTCATTCCGGGGCAATCCCGGCGGCTGCGCGGACGTCGGCGAGGAGGTAGCCGCGGCCCCTGGGGGCCACCGTCCACTCGCTGGTGGTCAGTTCGCGGTCGGTCCCGTCGAGGGCCTTGGCGATCTCCTCGGCGATCTTCTTGCCGCCCTGCCGGTTGTAGGTCGCCGTGGCGCCGTCGGCCTCCTCGTCGACGCCCAGGGCCTCGTAGCTGAAGGTCTCCGGGTCGAGGTCGGCCAGGAGTGGCAGCAGGTCGGCGGTGCGCAGCCGGTCGACGTCCCCGGCCTTGGCGAACGCGTCGAGCATGAGCGTGAGGACCGTGGTCCGCTCATCAAGCTCGGCGGTGTCGTCCAGGGCGCCCGGACGACCGGACCCGTTCGGGCCGCCCCCGCTCGACGACAGACCGGTGACGGCCATGAGGTAGTCCTCGATGGGGTCGGTGAACTGGCCCGGGGCCCGTCCGAGTTCCTCGCGCAGAGCGCGGCCGGCGGCGATGATGTCGGCCGCTCCGTCGTATTCCTCGTCCTCGATGAAGAAACTGCGGATCAGCTCGCCCGGGGCTCCGTCGATATCGACGATCGCGCCGCCGGGAATCGACTCCGGGATTTCATGTGCCCGCAGGCCCGCACCGGTGGCACCGTCCTTGAGGATCGCGTTCGTCTGGATCGGTCCGCCGGTCCTGGTGGCCACCCGCGCACCCGAGTTGGACTTGAATCCGCGCGGGATGGTGTTGGCGTCGGGGTCCTGTGTGATCACCGCGACCGTGATGTTCAGGGCGGCGGCGAACGCGCCCAGTTCTTCCAGCAGCTCGGCGATCCGGTCGGACGCCTTGATGGTGCGCCCTCCCTCTTCACGGTCGTCGCTCGGATCGGGAATCCGGACCGGCGAATTCGCGTACTGCTTGAATTCGTCGATGATGAGGATTTCCAGCGGGAACTGGTCCAGGTCCCGTTCACCGAATTTGGCGCGGGCCTGGTCCTCCAGGATTTCCTCTCGCCGGTACGCCTCGGCGAGCAGAGCCTCCATCAGGGCGATCAGGCGGATGGGCCTCCTTCCGAAGAAGGTTGCGCAGACCGGGGCGTAGCCGCGGTGCTCGCCCGGCTTGGCCCCGGCGACCAGGCGCAGGTTCACGCGCGGGTCCAGGCCCAGTCCGCAGAGCAGGTTGCGCAGCAGCATGCCCTTGCCGGTACGGCTCATCCCGCCCAGCAGCGCCATGACGTGCCGGAGCTTGAGGTAGATCGGCAGGCCGCGCCGGTTGAAGCCGATCAGGATGCCGCGCTTCCACACGTCGGTGCGCTCGGGGCTGTCCACCAGCGGGGAGGTGCGGGGCGTGGCGAAGGGGTCGGCGGTGCAGTACCAGAAGGACACCCGGTTCGCGGAGCCGTCCTTGCGGATGTCGAGCCAGCGCTCCTCGATGTCGAGCGCGCCCGCGATGGCCTCCTTCTTGGCCATGAGCTGGGAGAACGTGACCTCCTTGGGGAGGCGGAACCGTGCTTCGACGCCGTTGATCTCGGCGGCGCGGATCGGCTCCAGGAGGCGGATCTCCTGGTCCTCCTTGAGGACCTTCGCCGTACGCAGAACGTCGTTCAGCATGGCGTCGGTGAGCGGGGGGTGCTCGCCGCCGGCACCGTCGGGCAGGGCGAAGGCCGCGGTCAGGGGCTGGTCGGGGTTGCGGCGCTTGTGCTCGCGCAGCCCCATGGCGGAGAGGATGCCGAGCAGGAGCATGGCGGCCGGGGAGGCGGCGAGCAGGCCGTAGACGTCGGCGACGGCGACGGCGCCCGCGACGACGGTGAGGACTGCGGTGCTCGCGCCGACGAGCAGCGGCTCGCGGCGGCGGGCCCGGGCGTACTCCAGGCGCTCCTCGCGCAGCGCGGCGACGATGTCGGGCGCCAGGTTCTTACGGCGGGCCGTGTCGACCATGTCCGCGTACTCCTGGGCGGTGTAGTAGTGCCAGCCGTCGCGGGCACCGGCCATCACGCCGAGCCCGGACAGCCGGGACAGCCGCCAGGCGTAGACGTGGGAGTGTCCGGCGTGCCGGGCGAGGCCGTGCAGGAAGACCCGCTTGCGGTGCGCCCACACGGCGGAGTCGAAGGTGCCCGCCGGAAAGGCGTCCTGCCAGTTCCAGCCGTCCGAGGACGGCCGGGGGGCGGGAACCGGGGCGGCGCCCTCGTGCTCCTGGTCCTCGTCGTCCTCGAAGACGAGCCCGCCGACCACCGTTGCGGCGGGCGGCACCGGGAGGGGGATCTCGTGCTCGCTGCCGGTGGTGGCGTCCGCCATTCCGGCGCGGGTGCCGCGTACCTGCAGGCGGGCCATCTTCTCCAGCAGGTCCTGCCGATCGGGGTCGGCGAACAGGCTGGAGAGGTCGTCGGGGACTCGCTCGTCGTCGGAGCCGCCGGGGGTGGACTCGGGGGAGATGTCCGTCATGCTGAGTTTCCTCGCTCTCTGGTTCAGGGGGTGGAGGGGTGCGGGGCCCGGTGCCGGCCAAAGCTGCCGGGCCCCGCGATTCAGCGGTGCTACTTCTTGTCGGCCTTCGCCTTCGCCTTGGCGGCGGCCTTCTCGGCCTTGACCCGGCGGCGGGCGGCGCCTTCCTTCTGCGCCCGGGCCATCGCGGCCAGGGCCTGCGGGCCGTAGAGCCCGACGATGACCAGTCCGCCACCGGCAAGCAGGCCGGTGATCCAGGTGAACGTCAGCATCGGCGTGATGCCGGGGACGCCCCGCCAGATGACGACGAAGGTCGCGGCCGGGACGAGCACCGCCAGGCGCCAGGGCATCCGGCGGGAAATCTTGGCGTCGGAAGCGCTCACTGGGTGATCTCCTTCGGGGTCGTGTTCACGTCGTTGTTGTGGTCGACCGTGCTGATGAGGCCGCCGCAGCCCTCGCAGACCAGCAGCGGGCGGCCCCGGACCAGGAAGCGGACCTGGGTCATCCACGGCTCGGGGAGGGTGACCACCGCTCCGGCGGCCAGCAGGCCGAAGACGATCGCGGCGGACATCGCCGCCGAGGAGCTGGTGTCGTACGGGAGGGTGTAGCCGTGTCGCCAGGCCCAGCCGCCGGCGGCCGATCCGGCCCACAGGGCGAGCAGCATGTGGGCCATGCCGACGGCGAGGGAGGCGGCGTAGCGGGCGCCTCGGACGATGCGCTGCTTCATGTGCGGTCCTTTCCGGGAGTCGGGCGGCTCAAGCCGCGTCACGCTGTTCAGACAGGGTTGGACCTGTTGGGCCCAACAGGTCTGATGGGAAGAGGGCGTTCTCGTCGGCGAGGAGCGCGGCCTTGTTGCGGGCCTCGCGGTCGGCCGCCGCCCGGTTGCGGCGGCGGCCGAAGCAGGCGCGGCACAGGACCATGACCTTCTCGACGGGCAGGCCGATCGCGTCCCGGTCGGAGACCTCCGGGTCGATCGGGACCACCAGGAGCGGGGCGCGGTGCTCGCCCTGCTCCATGCAGCGGTGCCCGGTCTTGTGGCTGCGGGGCTTATCCGCGTCGGCCAGGCCGCAGTTCCCGGGCAGGAGCAAGTTGCACTCGCAGTGCCCGTCACTGCGTCCCACCGCCGCCTCGTAGACGGTTCCGGCTAACGCCTGGGGAACACTCACCGGTCGATTCCCCTCTCCGCCAGAACCTGGGCCAGGTAGTCCTTCGCGGTTCCCGGGCGGCACCCGAGGTGCCGGGCCGCCTGCCGGTTGGAGGGGTAGCGGCGGAGGTCCTTGCCGTCCTCGGCGGCCTCGTCGACAAGGGCGCGGGTCTTGGCGAGCCGGTCGTTCACGACCGTTTCCCGGACCTCGGCCTGTGCCTCGTCCGCCTGCTTCCCGTCCTCCTCTTCGGGTGTGTCCGGGGAGGGGTCCGGAAGCGGGTCCTGGCCTTGCGGGAAGCGGGTTGTGGCGGTTTCGCTTCCCGTCCGCGAGAACGGCGTCCAGGTGTCCAGGGGGTGCACCGGGACGCGGTGGGCGATCCACTGTCCGTCGAGCCCGGGAACCGCGAGGGCGACCGGGAGGTACGGAGCCGGGATCATCTCGGACGCGTCCTCGGGCACAGGTTCGGGAACCGTTTCCGGCTCCGGCTCGACGGCGGCGGGAACCACCGCGACCGCAGCGGGCGCGGTCCGCGAGAACCGGGTGCGTCCGTCCCAGGACTCAGCCTGGGCCCGGCGGAACTGCGCCCGGCGCGAGGCGCGGATCTCGCGGATCGACGGCTCACCGGGAGCCGCTCCGTTGCTCCGCTCCCACGCCTTGACGTACGCGCGCTCCAGGCTGATCCCGGTGTTGTCGGCGATCCGGCGGGCGCGGCGCACGAGGATCGGGTGCCGGCGCGAGAGGCGCTTCCACCGGGCGATGTCCTCGGCGCTGCGGCCGGAGACGGTGGCCCGCTTGGAGCGCATCACCACCGCCCACAGGATCAGCGCGGCGAGCGAGGCCCCGGCGTACGCGCACGCCCGGTAGATCCCGGGCGCCGAGTCGTCCTCGACCAGGTGGCCGAAGCCGTTGATCGCGGCGGCGATGACGCCTGTGGCCCAGGTCGCCCGCATCAGCCACCGGTACGGGCGCTTCTGCTCGATCGCCTGGCCGGTGAGCCCGGCGAACGTCAACGTCATGCCCTCGGTGAGGACGGGGACACCGGCGGCGGCCCAGCCCATTCCGAGGTGCGCGGCCGCCCCGGCCTGGCCGGTCCAGCCGACCACCAGGGAGACCAGCACGACGGGCAGGCCCCACAGCGGCATGTGGTGGGAGAGGCGGACCACCATCGCGTCCATCCGGGCCTTGCGGTCCTTGCGGCGCTTGGCCCGCAGCTTCTGCCGCTCACCCTTCTTCTGCAGGGCGAGAGCGACCTTGGCGTTGTGCGCCTCGGTCTCCATCCGCTTCTTGTGCTCGCGCTCGCGGCGCCGCTCCTCGCCCTGCTCGCGCCGGTCGGCGCGGTCCTCGGTGCGGCGGGCCTGCAGGTTGGCCCGCTTCTCCTCGCCCCGGCTGCCCGGGATCGGGGTCTTGCCGAACGGCGGCTCGTTCGGGTCCTGGCCGTTGACGGGGGCGGGGGTTTCCGTGCTGTACGTCGTCATCGGGTGATGGCCTCCTTCCGGATCGTGGCGGTGTGGGCGAGGTGGATGAGGGCGGCGGTCCGCAGGGCGGAGCGGAAGGCGCGGCGCAACGGCCGGCCCCGGCGGGCGCGGGTGACCCGGGCCGCCGGGCGGGCGGCACCGAGCTCGGCGAGCACCGTGTAGGAGTCGTAGTCGGCGCCGGTCCAGTCGTCCCGGACGCCCCGGCGGATCCTCAGCGCGGCGCTCATGCGACCGCTCCCTTCGTCTCGGTGTCGGCGCCGTTCTCGGGGCCGTGGGTGTCGATGCCGAACAGCTCGGCGTGGCGCAGCAGCAGGGCGGAGACCTCGCGGACCGAGGCTCGCGGGCTGCGGCCGGACAGCGCCATGGCGATCTCGGTGACCGCCTCGGTCACCGCGACGCGGTGGAACGCGTAGGTCAGGGACTCGGCGGTGAGCGCGGCCGCGGCGGTCTCGGTGTCCTTCATCGCCGTGTCGCGCTGGGCCCGGACGGCCTCCAGTTCGCGGGCCTCGTCGAGCTGCTCCAGCGCCGGTCGCTCCAGGCGCTCCAGCAGGAACTCAATCTCGCTCGCGTTCGCCGGGGAGGGCAGCGGCGTCGGCGTGGCCTGCTTGATCTTCCAGCCCAGCGGGTCGGTGTCGTCCGGGGTCGGGCACGGCAGCCAGACACCGTCCGGGAACGGGGTGGCGGCCAGGGCGGCCTTCCGGTCGCGGTGCGTGCTGTGCACGTTGCCCTGGTGCATGACCACGTCGAGCGGGGCGTCGGCCGCGTCGAAGGCGTACTTCGTCGCGGTGAGCAGCAGCTCGATCAGGCGGTGCATGTCGGAGCCCCGGGTCTCGGCGGCCTCCAGCTCGACCCGCAGATCGTGGGCCTCGCTGGACAGTCGCTGCAGCTGCTCGACGTCGTCGGCCTGGTCCGCCTCGAAGGCGGCGACCGCGGCTTCGGCGTTCTCGAGGTCCGCCTCCAGGGCCGAGGCGAGTTCGGCGCCCTCCTGGAGAGCGCGCAGGTTCTTGGTGCGGATCATCCGGATCATGCGGCGGTCTCCCTGGAGTCGGAGGGGGAGGGGGAGGCGTTGCGGAGGTGCTGGTCGACCAGGCGGTGCAGCAGGCGGGCGGTCACGGCGAGCGCGGCCAGCCAGAACAGGGCCTTGGTGACGGTGGCGACGGCGGTGACCAGCGCGGTCAGCGCGTCGAGGAGGACCGTTCCGGAGCCGTAGGCCAGCACCGCGAGGAGCGGCACCAGGAGCAGGAGCATCGGCGACGGCATCCGGCTCGTGAGGTCGAGGCCGGCACGGAACAGGTCGCGTAAGGCGGAGGCGAAGTTCTTCATGCCTGCCCCCCGCTCCCGAAGGCGGCGATCTTCTCGATCGACTCCTCCCACTCGGCGGCCGCGCGGAGCCGGGACAGCGTCTCCGTGTCGCGGGTCGACCACTCGGCGGGGTTCGAGCTGAGGCGCTCCAGGACGTCGGCCAGGAGCTCGCGGGTGGTGGTGTCCTGCATCAGGCCACCGCCCCAAGGTCGAAGTCGACGAGGCCGGCGGCGAACTCCAGCTCGTCGAGCTCCTCCAGGAGGACGACGGCAAGCTCGGCGCGGTGGCCGACGTGCTCGGGCCAGACGAAGCCGGTCGCGACCATGTCGGCGAAGGCGTCCTCGCGGGCCCGGCGGGCGAAGTCGCCCTCGGTGCCGACGACCGGACCGAGGATCAGGTCGACGTCGACGCCGAGGATCTGCGACGCGTCGGTGCGGAGCTTGATGGCCTCGGCGAGGGTGCCGGCGGCCGGGTCGGGGATACTGATCATTGCGGGTCCACTCCTGTCGTGAGCTGGATTCCGAAGTGGCCCCGGGGGTGTCCAACCACCTGATCCGGGGCCGCGCCCATTCGGGCGGGAGGGTTGTCGTGTGCGGCCAGACGGCCACGGCCTCGGCACATCCGTACGGGCATGCGCCGGGCCGAATCTGTCTGGACGTTCACCTCGCGCTGGCGGCCCACATGGCCATCTGACCTGCGCAAAGGGTTGCTCTGTTCCTCATAGCTCTCTGTTGAGTTCTTCCTGGTCCACCTGGGCTCGGTACAGCTCCGAGAAGGTCCGGTGGCGCCGTTTTTGACATGGCTGTGCCGTCAACGACCAGCACGGTTCTCCTGGCCGTTCCCACTTCCTATCGGAAGCTGATGGAGACGTTAGACCCGTACGGATCTCCCGTCAACAGCTTCCGATAGGAAGTTGCGACCCCCGTCGCCACCCTGTGCTCACGGGTCACTACGGCTGACCTGATGAATAATCCCGGTTTTTTTCCCCGCGTCAACCAGCGCCGTGCGTTAATACCGGAATTAAGGTTGGATGGCCGCCAGGCCACAGGAAGGGAGGCTCCATGGCATCGCCACGGTGGAAACAGCTCACCGACGAGATCGCGGGCGAGATCGCCCAGGGCGTGTATCCGCCCGGCTCGAAGCTGCCGAAGATCGCCGACCTGGTCGCCGCCGGGCGCGGCTCGCGGACCACGATCCAGCGGGCCTACAGCGAGCTGACCGAGCGCGGCCTGACCATCGGCATCCAGAAGCTGGGGACGGTCGTGTCGCCGATCTTGGGGAAGATCCACAGGGACGGAACCGGGCGCTACATGCAGGTCGCCCGGGAGCAGAACGGCGCACGCGGCGCCTTCGGTGCCGAGATCGAGCGCCTGGGGATGACACCGGGCAGCACGCCCACGGTCAGCCGCGGAAGGCCGCCGGCCCACGTCGCCGAGCTGCTCGACATCGAAAATGACCTCCCGGAACCCGTACTGATCCGGACGCGGGTCATGACCGCGAACGAAATCGTCGTGCAGCTGGCCACCAGCTACTTCCCGGGCGACATCGCGTTCGGGAGCCAGCTGGAGCAGCGGGACACCGGCCCTGGGGGGTCGAAGTCCCGGCTGGAGGAGCTAGGGCACGGTCAGCGGACGATCACCGAGACGATCAACGTCCGCTCGCCCAGTGCGGAGGAGGCCAGCACCCTGGCCATCCCTGCGGAGCGCCAGGTGTACGAGATCACCCATGTGGCCCGCAGCGCGGAAGGGCGGGCCGTCGAGGTCTGCGTGCACGTCGTGTCAACGACGCTGTGGACGCTGACTTACACCTGGCCGATCGACCCGCCGGATGCAGCCAGCGATCCGGCGTGACCCACCACCGAGACCACGAGACGAAGGATGGATTCACCACCGTGAGCACCGAAAAGATCGTGCGCGATTCCTCGACCCGCTACCTGCGCGCCCGCCGGGAGGAGGGCGCCTCGCGCGGTGCGTTCGACACCGAGATCAGGAGGCTGGGCGGCACCCCCCGCGTCGAGACGGACGTCGAGCGCGCTGCAGCCCCGGAGACCGTCGCCGCGATTCTCGGCGTCGAGGCCGGCACCGAGACGGCCGCCCGCAAGCGCCGGATGTTCAGCGACGACCGCCTGGTGCAGCTGGCCGACTCGTACATCCCGCTCGACGTCGCCGAGGCCGCCGGGATTGAGCAGCCCGACCCGGGCAAGGGCGGGATCATCTCGCGCATGGCGGAGGCGGGCTTCGAACAGAGCGAGGTCACCGAGGAAATCCAGCAGCACCCGGCGAACAAGGCGGAGGCCGCAGCGCTTGGGGTCGAGGCCAACACCCTGCTGCTCCGCATCATTCACGTCGGCCGTACCACCGAAGGCCGCGCCGTCGAGGTGACCGTGCACACGCTGGCTCCCGACGCCTGGGTCCTGCGCTACAGCGTGCCGACCAGCTGATACACGCCCGAACGGGGCCGCTCAGTCAGCCGTTGATCGATTGAGCGGCCCCACCCCATTACTTCCTATCGGAAGTTGCGCTAGGGTTCCCGCCATGACCACGAAACCGGCTACGGCCAAGTCGATCGCGGAATCCTTCCGCGCCCGGATCGCCTCCGGTGATCTGCAGCCGGGCGACAAGTTGCCCAGCACCAAGAACATCGCGGCGCAGTTCGGTGCCAGCGAGCTCGTCGTGTACCGGGCCATCACCCAGCTCAAGGAGTCCGGCCACGTCGTCGCACGTCAGGGAGCGGGCGCATTCGTCCGGATCTACAACCCGCTGCTCTGGAACCCCGGCGAGTACGAGCGGGGGGAACGGTCCGACGACCCGGTCACCAACACGGACGACTGGAAGGCTCAGGTCCGAGCGCAGGGCCGGGAGCCCGAACAGGGCATCCCCCAGGTCTCGACCGAACCGGCCCCGAAGGACATTGCGGGCTGGCTCGGCCTGGACCCGGAGACGCCCGTCGTCGCCCGCCGGCGGCTCCGCCTCGTAGACGGTGAGCCCTGCCAGTTGGCTGACTCATGGTTCCCCGTGCACATCGCTGAGGGCACCCCCCTCATGGACGAGCGGGACGTGACGATGAAGGGCGGCATCCTCGCCGCAACGGGAAATCCGCAGCACCGCATCCGCGACGAGCTCGACATCCGGATGCCCACCGGTACCGAGATCGAGCGCCTCCACCTGCAGAACCTGCCGGGCACACCGGTCTGTCAGCACGCCCGAATCGGCTACGGCGCCGACGGCACCCCGATCCGCGTGATGGTCACGATCGCCCCCGGCGACCGCAACCGGATCATCTACGAATTGGAGATCGACCGGTGATCCTTCGGCCTGCAACCACATCTGATGTCGACGACCTGATGGCGTTGCGCATCGAGGCAGAGGGCTGGCTGGCCGCCGCCGGAATCGACCAGTGGCGGAACCCTCAGACGCGCGGTCCGGCCCTGGCCAAGTGGATGGCTGACATCGAGGCGGGCCGCACCTGGGTCGTCGAGGACCATCAAGCCGTGCTCGCCACGGTGACGCTCGCCCCGGCCGACATGGACTTCTGGCGGGAGAACGACCTCCCCGACACCGCCGTCTACGTGGCGAAGCTCATCACCTCGCGGGCCGCGAAGGGCAGCAACCTCGGCGGTCGCCTCCTCGACTGGGTTGGCCGCCAGGCCCGGGAGCAGGGCAAGCCGTGGGTCCGGTTGGACTGCTGGCGCGACAACGTCGCGCTGCAGCAGTTCTACCTGCGCGAAGGCTTCGAGCACGTTCGCACAGAGGCGCCCGCCCACCGGCTGTCCGGATGGATGGGTCAACGGCCGGCCTCCGTGGTTCGCCACCCGGACGCCTTGCTGACCAGCACCGACGCGCCGGAAGTGACGAGCTGACCGTGCCGACCGTGCCGAGGGAGGAAGATGTGCACCGCGAAACGCGAACAGGCCCCCGTGGGGGCCTGCCGGTCGCAACGTCGGTGTGTGGAAGCCCGACGCGCGATCAAGCACCTGACAAGGAGGTGCCTGCAATGCGTTGCAGGCTACGCGTACCCACCGACAGTGGGCCAACAGGACACGGGGACACGCCGATGGCGACCCGTGCTTCCCGCGTGGCGGGACGCCTCCGCAAGTTCTCTCCCGGAGAACGGGATCTCGGAGTATTCGCGCCGGAAACCCGGTACAACACCACACCGGCGTCCGGCACGATCACCGGATGCGATCACGCTCCATACCAGCTCACCACCGGTTTCCCCAACCGGCGATTGGACTCCACCATGTTCGCCATGACCGCCCGCGCCCCGTAACGCCAAGGGCCGCCCCTGCGCCAACAGGAGCGGCCCTCAACTCAACAACTTGACTCAGCCTTCGGCCCACTACAGCCACAACTTCTGAGTCGTACGTCGGCGGTAACGCCGGGCTCCCGACCCTGTCGGGCCCGGTCACCATCGACCAGGGTAACCGCCCTGATGGCCTTTACGCAGCACCGCTCGTAGGCCCGTCCGGTTACCTGGTGATGATCACCGACGTGCGGCTCTCTACCCCGAATGGGAGAGATCGCACCCCATGCACCACCGGATGCACCAGCGCCACCGGCTCGCCTCCGCGGAGCCCGCGACGGTAACCGTCGCGGCCGCGTACGAAGACGCCGTGATGACTACAGATTGCTTTGAAGCCCGTTTGACCTGCCCCGATGGGGGTGTCCGCTTTGGCGCATACAACGGCCGCGTGACTACTACGAACGACGTCTCGTCCGCCCAGGCCGCCGTGGCGGTGACCCGATGACGACCTCTCCCGACCTGATGGACGACGGCGCCGACGAGGAGTTCGAGCTCATCGGCACCCTCAACGACTACTGGACGCACACGCAGGTGCGCGACTGGGTGCTGCTGCTGCCGGACATGACCCGGACCGCCCTGCACCTGTACATGGTCCTGCGGGCGATGCTCCGTGAGAACGTCCGGCGCAAGGGCGGCGGTCTGCGCCGGATGTCGCTGGACCAGCTCTGCTACCTCCTGCCGGGCGTGAACAAGAAGCCGTGCAGCCCGACCATGGTCAAGGACGCGTTGAAGCTGCTCGCCGAGCTCAACCTCGTCGTGAACCCCGAGGACGGGCACCTGGTGAAGTCGACGGGCAAGGGCGGGATCCAGAACGCCTTCCGCACGTACCAGGTCAATGAGCTGCCGCCGGACGCGTACGTGGGCTGGCGCAACGTCTGGGACAAGCTCGACGCGTACACGCCGGACTGGCGGGAGAACCCGCCGGAGCCTCCGCTGCACACCCGCCGCGGCGACCAGGTCGTGCAGACGTCCGCCGGCAGTCCGGCTCCGGCGGCCGCGCAGCCGGAGGAGCCGAAGCCGGACGCCCCGGCGAAGCAGGCCCCGGCGGCCAAGAAGGCCCCGGCGAAGAAGGCCGCCCCGAAGAAGACGGCGCCCAAGAAGGCCGCGCCGCCGAAGAAGGACCAGGAGGACGGCGGGGACGACGTGCCCGCCGACACCTCGGCGGCGAAGCCGGTGGTGGACGCCTGGGCCCACGGCATGAAGGCCGGCGGGCGCCCGTTCCTGCCCAAGCGCGCCAAGCTGATCGCCACCGAGGCCGCCGAGCTCCTGGAGG
Organism: Streptomyces sp. SID5910; assembly: GCF_009862125.1. Lineage (GTDB taxonomy): Bacteria > Actinomycetota > Actinomycetes > Streptomycetales > Streptomycetaceae > Streptomyces. The sequence continues at coordinate 2,406 of NZ_WWHX01000121.1, read as the reverse complement.
CCGGGGCCGACGTCGACCACCTGTGCCGGGTGGCTGAGTGGATGGGCCGGATGAAGCCCACCTGGAAGGTCCTGGAAGACGCGATGACCTGGCCCGAGGCTCCGCAGCCGTCGGTGCCCGGGCAGCGGTCGGGCCGCCCGGCCCCTGAGATGTGCGAGCACCACCCGGCCTTCGAGGCCGGTGACTGCCCGCAGTGCCGTCTCGCCGAGCGCGAGCGGCGACAGCGCGGTGCGTCCGAGCCTGACTCGATCGACGGTGCCGGACTGCTGGCCCGGCTGCGCGCCGGTCAGCCCGCGTGACCCCCGCACCACCCCGTTCCGAACACACCTGTGGCGGCCGCTCCCGTCAAGAACCAGCCGCCACAGAAGACCTCACCAAGGAGATCCGTATGACTATCGTCGCACCTCAGTCCGCCCCTGACGACGAGTACGCCCGCTCCGGCCGGGACGGTTTCGACCGCGTCCCGCCGAACGACATCGACGCCGAGCAGTCCACGCTCGGCGGCCAGCTGCTGAGCAAGGACGCCATCGCCGACGTCCTCGACACCCCGATGCAGCAGCGGGACTACTACCGTCCCGCGCACGAGACGATCCAGGCCGCGATCCTCTTCCTGTACGGCAAGGGCGAGCCGGTCGACCCGATCACGGTCGCCGCCGAGCTGACCAAGCGCGGTGACATCGCCAAGGTCGGCGGCGCCCCGTACCTGCACACCCTGGTCCAGACGGTGCCGACGGCGGCGAACGCCTCGTACTACGCCGAGATCGTCCACGAGCGGGCCGTGCGCCGTCGCCTGATCGAGGCCAGCACGCGGATCACGCAGGTCGCCTACTCCGGCGAGGGCGACATCGACGACGTCCGCAGCGCGGTGGAGGCCGAGGTCCTCGACGCCCTGGCGACCCGTGAGCAATCCGCCGGCTACGCGTACGTCCGCGAGGACGTGCCCGACTTCTGGGACCAGCTCGACGCCCGGATGAAGGGCACCGGCAAGATGACCGGCATCCCCACGGGCTTCCTCGACCTGGACGCGATGACCAACGGTCTGCAGCCCGGCCAGCTCATCGTCATCGGCGCCCGCCCGGCCATGGGTAAGTCGACCCTCGCCCTGGACATCGCCCGCTCCGCCTCGATCAAGCACGGCCTGACCTCGGCGTTCTTCTCCCTGGAGATGGGCCGCGCCGAGATCACCCAGCGCCTCTACAGCGCCGAGTCGCGGGTGGCGCTGCACCACATCCGGGCCGGGTCGGTCACCGAGGAGGACCTGGACCGGATGGCGAAGCGCACGCCCGACATCGAGGGCGCCCCGCTGATCGTGGACGACTCCCCGAACCTGTCGCTCACCGAGATCCGCTCGCGGGCCCGGCGCATCAAGCAGGCCAAGGGCGGCCTCGACCTGCTGATCGTGGACTACCTCCAGCTCATGCAGTCCGGCACCGCCGGCCGTCGCCAGGAGAACCGTCAGCAGGAGGTCTCCGACATGTCCCGCAACCTCAAGCTGCTGGCCAAGGAGCTGGAGATCCCGGTCATCGCCCTGTCCCAGCTCAACCGCGGCCCCGAGCAGCGCACCGACAAGCGCCCGCAGATCAGCGAGTTGCGCGAGTCCGGCTCGATCGAGCAGGACGCGGACATGGTGATCCTGCTGCACCGCGAGGACGCGTACGAGAAGGAGTCGGCCCGTGCGGGGGAGGCCGACCTGATCGTGGCCAAGCACCGCAACGGGCCGACGTCCACCGTCACGGTCGCCTTCCAGGGCCACTACTCGCGGTTCGTCGACATGGCGGCCGACGTTTCCTGACCGAAAATCGAACCTGCGTACGAATCAAAGCGGGATGTTCGTGAGGAACCGGCGGCCCGAGGACTTCGGGTCCGTCGGCATGTGAGGGTTCAGGACCGACATGAAGGAGGGGCACGTGGCTGAGGAGCCGGAGTTCTCGACGACGGTGCGGCACACGAAGACGGCGGCGGACGTCGTGCTGGTGCCGGGGGAGGTCGTGGACGACGCGAGGCTGTCGCTGGCCGACCTGGGCCTGTACGTGAAGTTCACCCAGTGGTCCGGTCGCCTCGCCGAGGTCGACCTGGACCAGATGGTGACCGGCCTGCTGGATCTCCCGTTCGGCGACCGGGTCGACGTCGACGAGGCGGGCCTGCGTGCCGGGTTCCAGCGGCTGATCGACGCGGGCCTCCTGCAGGTGCGTACGGCCAGGGAGAAGGCGGCCCAGGACCGGAAGGACCACGGCCAGTTCTAGGCCGCGACGTTGTCCGCTCCGGCTGTCACTGTGACCCTCGTAGTCACACACCGGCTCCGCCCCCGGCACACCTCCGTGCCGGGGGCGCTGTCGTTCCCGCCCGGCGGCCGGCGGCGCCCCGGGAGCGGGGGGCCGGTGGACCGCTCGCCGGAAAAACGGCCAT
>NZ_WWHX01000013.1 GCF_009862125.1 Streptomyces sp. SID5910 | reverse complement strand
TGCCGAACCGGCGCTGGCCCACCTGCACGGCCTGGAACGCGCCCTGGCCGAACTCGCCGCACCGCTGCGCAGCCCGTCCGGCTCGCCCCTGGTCGGCGCCTGACCCCACCGGGCGCGTCCGCTCCTGCCGCCGCGCCGCCCGGCCCGCTTCCAAGGCCCCAGGCCCCGCGCCCCAGACCCCACCCCCCGCGCCCCTGACCCCCAGGCGAAGGCCCGAGTACGCCCAGGACGAGGGCCTGCGCCCGGCACGCCGAGCGCACGCACCGGACACCGCGGGGCCGGCCACCCTCCGGGCGGACGGCGGGACGTCTCGAGCGCCCCCCCACGCCACACCCACCCATTTGGTCTAGACCGCGCGTGATCGACTGCTACCGTCGCCCCAGGGCGGACGATCAGTCGGCACGCGACGCGGTGCCCGGCCGGGCACGGGACGAGAGGGGTCAGCGGTGGCGGACGGCGGCAGGCGGCAGCGGCGGGCGTTCATCGGGTCGTTCACGGCGGCCGGGGGCCCCGGGATCGTGACGGCGGCCGTCACCCCCGGCGAGGGCGCACTGACGCCCCTGAGCAGCACGAACGGCGTCCCCGACCCCTCCTACCTGGCCCTCGCCCCCGACGGCGGCACCCTCTACGCGGTCAGCGAGACCACCGACGGCGCCGTGGCCGCGTACCGCGTCACCGGGGACAAGCCCGAACCGGCCGGGCGGCCGGTGCCGGTCGGCGGCGACGGACCGACCCACCTCAGCCTCTACGACGGCCACGTCCTGACCGCCAACTACGGCTCCGGCAGCGTCACCGCCGTGCCGGTCCGCTCCGACGGCACCCTCGCCCGGTCCGCGTCCGGCGTGCTCCGGCACACCGGCCGCGGTCCGCACGCCCAGCGCCAGCAGGGCCCGCACGCCCACCAGGTGCAGCCCGACCCCAGCGGGCGGTGGGCCGTCAGCGTGGACCTGGGCACCGACTCGGTGCGGGTCTGCACCCTGGCGGACGGCGCCCTCGCCGTGCACCGGGAGATCGCGCTGCGCCCCGGCTCGGGACCCCGGCACCTGGCCTTCCACCCGGACGGCACCCACGCCTACGTGGCCAACGAACTCGCCCCGACCGTCACCGTCTGCCGGTGGGACGCCGCCGACGGCACCCTGCGGCCGCTCACCGAGGTCCAGGCGCTGCCCGGCGCCCCGGCCGGCGACGCCTACCCGTCGGGCATCGTCGTCTCGCCCGACGGCCGCTTCGTGTGGACCGCGACCCGCGGGGAGGACGTCCTGTCCGTCTTCGCCGTCGAACCCGACGGACTCCGGCTCACCGGCACCGTCCCCTGCGGCGGCCACTGGCCACGCGAGATCGCCGTGTCGGACGGCTTCCTCTACGCGGCCAACGAGCGCTCCGGAGACGTCACCTGGTTCGCGCTCGACCCGGCGACGGGGCTGCCCCGCCGCGCCGGCTCGCTCCCGGTGCCGGCGGCGTCCTGCGTGGTCTTCGGCTAGGGCCTGTCGTTTGGATCATGCCGACGTCGCGGGGCGTGGCACGCACATCTGCGGCGTTGTCGTCGGTTGTCAACTCCCCCACGCTCGGCTTCGCTCGCGCGGGGGGACCCCCATCGC
>NZ_WWHX01000120.1 GCF_009862125.1 Streptomyces sp. SID5910 | reverse complement strand
TGAGCCCGTCGGTGACGCGGAAGACGCCGCCGAGCTTGCCGACGTCCTCGCCCATGATCAGGACCTTGGGGTCCGCGTCCAGCGCGCGGCGCAGCGACTCGTTGATCGCCTTGGCCAGCGCCATGCTTGTGGATGTCACGGTTTTCGCTGCCATGTCAGACCCCCTCGGCCTCTGCGAACGACGCCTGGTAGGCGGCGAACTGGGCGCGCTCCTCGTCGACGAGCGCGTGCCCGTCCGCGTACGCGTTCTCGAAGATGGCGAACCGGTCCGGGTCCGGCATGGCACGGACCACTTCGCGCACTCGTTTGCCCAACGCCTCGCTCTCCGCCTCCAGTTCCCCGAAGAATCCCTCGTCCGCGTGGTTCGAGGACTCCAGGTAGCGGCGAAGGCGCAGGATCGGGTCCTTGGCCTCCCAGGCGGCGCGCTCGTCGTCGTGCCGGTAGCGGGACGGGTCGTCCGAGGTGGTGTGGGCGCCCATGCGGTAGGTGAAGGCCTCGATCAGCGCCGGGCCCTCGCCGCGCCGGGCGCGCTCCAGCGCCCACCGGGTGACCGCCAGACAGGCCAGCACGTCGTTGCCGTCGACCCGGACGCCGGGGAAGCCGAAGCCCTGGGCGCGCTGGTACAGCGGCACGCGGGTCTGCTTCTCGTTGGACTCCGAGATCGCCCACTGGTTGTTCTGGCAGAAGAAGATCACCGGGGCGTTGTAGACCGCGGCGAAGTTGAACGCCTCGCTGACGTCGCCCTGGCTGGAGGCGCCGTCGCCGAAGTAGGCGATCACGCCGGAGTCCGCGCCGTCCTTGGCCACGCCCATCGCGTAGCCCGTGGCGTGCAGCGCCTGGGAGCCGATGACGATGGTGTAGAGGTGGAAGTTGTTGCTGTTGGGGTCCCAGCCTCCGTTGTTCACACCGCGGAACATGCCGAGGAGGTTGGTCGGGTCCACCCCGCGGCACCAGGCGACGCCGTGCTCGCGGTAGGTGGGGAAGACGTAGTCGTCCTCGCGGGTGGCGCGGCCGGAGCCGATCTGGGCGGCCTCCTGGCCCAGCAGCGAGGCCCACAGGCCCAGCTCGCCCTGACGCTGCAATGCGGTGGCCTCGGCGTCGAAGCGCCGGGTGAGCACCATGTCGCGGTACAGGCCGCGCAGCTCGTCGGGGGTGATGTCGGCGACGTACTCGGCGTACTCCGCGTAGGCCGCCTTCCTGACGCGCTTGCCCTCGGGCGTCAGCAGCTGCACGAGCTCCGTCGCGGAGCCCTTCCCGGCAGCGGTGCGGGTGGTGCGCCTGGCGCCGGTGGTGCCGGCCTCGGTGCCGGTGGTGCCGGCTGCCTTGCTTCCGGCGCTGCGTCGCGGCTTGCGCGCGGCAGTGCTCTCCACGGTCACGTGTGCTCCTCCGTCGGTCCGGCCCCCGGGTTCGCCGGGTGCCAGTGCGGCTCACCTGTGGCCCGTCGGTCGCACAGGGTGGGTGCGGCCCGGTCGGGACAGGCGTGACAGGTGCCCCGGCGAGCGTCCCTGCAAAAGGCACGTTACCCAGTGCTCCACATTTCTGTGAAACCCCTCCTGACCTGCGTTTTTACTCGGATTTCCAAGTAAATCGGCGAAGTGGGGAAGTTTTACTGGTCACAGCCTCGCAGGGGGCCGGAACAACGGCACGTTATCCCGGCCACCCCGGGCACGGGAAGAGCTGGTGTGTTTGACTGAGCGCGTGCGCGAAGACGGAAAAATCCGGGTATTTCTCCTCGACGACCACGAGGTCGTCCGTCGGGGTGTGCACGATCTGCTCGCGGGCGAGTCGGACATCGAGGTCGTCGGCGAGGCCGGCACGGCGGCCGACGCGCTCGCCCGGGTCACGGCCACCCGTCCGGACGTGGCGGTGCTCGACGTCCGGCTGCCGGACGGCAGCGGCGTGGAGGTGTGCCGCGAGATCCGCTCCCGCGACGAGTCCGTCCGGTGCCTGATGCTCACCTCCTTCGCCGACGACGAGGCCCTCTTCGACGCGATCATGGCGGGCGCCTCCGGGTACGTCCTCAAGGACATCCGGGGCGCCGAGCTGCTGTCCGCCGTGCGGGACGTCGCCGCCGGCAGGTCGCTGCTCGACCCGGCGGCCACCGCGCGCGTGCTGGAGCGGCTGCGCGACGGCGGCACCCGCGGCGACGACCGCCTCGCCCGCCTGACCGACCAGGAGCGCCGCATCCTGGAGCTGATCGGCGAGGGGCTGACCAACCGGGCGATCGGCGAGCGGCTGCACCTGGCCGAGAAGACGATCAAGAACTATGTGTCGAGCCTGCTGGCCAAGCTCGGCATGCAGCGGCGCTCCCAGGCGGCGGCGTTCGTGGCCCGCCTCCAGGCGGAGAACCGCTGAGACGCACGCGCGCGTCGGCGAGTGAGGCCGGTCAGCCGCCGGTCACCGGGTCCAGGGCACCGCCGGTCGTGCCGCCGGTCGGCTCACCACCGCCCGTCGGCTCACCGCCACCACTCGGCTCACCGCCGTCCGAGGGCTCGCCACCGTCCGAGGGCTCGCCGCCGTCGGTCGGCGTGGAGGGCTCCGTCTGGCCGCCCGTCGGGTCGCCGGTCGGCTCGTCCGACGCGGTCTCCGACGGGGTGTAGGACGGCGTGTAGGACGGCTCCCAGCCACCGCCGGTGCCGCCACCGCCGTTGTGGTCCCCGCCCGTGTCCGGGTCGGAGCTCTCCTCGGTCGCCTCGTCGCTCGGCGACTCGCTGGTCTGGTCGTCCTGGGTGCTCTGCGAGACGGTGGGCGTCGGGGTGGTCTTCGTGCCGCCGCCCCCGCCGCCACCACTGTTGTTCAGGGCCAGCGCGACGCCCGCGGCCACGGCGATCACCGCGAGCACGGCCAGGATCCACAGCTTGCCCCGGCCGCTGCCCTTGTTGCCGCTGCCCTCGAAGCCGCCGTCGTCGCCACCGCCGTAGCCGCCCGGCAGGATCTGCTGGGGGATCTGCGTGGTGCCCGAGCCGTGGTCGGGGTGCGGCAGCACCGCCGCGCCCGCCATCCCGGCCGCCGGGGTGTGCCGGCCGTCGTGCATACCGACCGGGCCGGTGTTCCAGGTGCCGGTGTGGCCGCCCTGCTCGTAGAGCATCTGGAGCCCGTACTGGACCAGGCCGCGCATCTCCTCGGCGGTCTGGAAGCGGTCGTCGGGCTCCTTGGCCAGCGAGCGCATCACCAGGCCGTCCAGCTCCGGCGGGACCGCGTCGGAGACCTCGGACGGCGGCGTCGGGATGTCCTGGACGTGCTGGTAGACCACCGACAGCGGGGTCTCGCCGGTGAACGGCGGGCGCAGCGCGAGCAGTTCGTACAGCAGGCAGCCCGTCGCGTACAGGTCGGAGCGGTGGTCGACGGCCTTGCCGAGGGCCTGCTCCGGGGAGAGGTACTGCGGGGTGCCCATGACCATGCCGGTCTGCGTCATCGTCGTGGACGCGCCGTGCAGGGCGCGCGCGATGCCGAAGTCCATGACCTTCACCGCGCCGTTGTGCGTGATGATGACGTTGGCCGGCTTGATGTCGCGGTGCACGATGCCGTGCTGGTGCGAGTAGGCGAGCGCCTCCAGGACCCCGGAGACGATGATGAGCGCCTGCTCGGGGCCGGGCGCCTCGGCGTTGAGGAGGAGGTCGCGGATGGTGCGGCCCTCGACGATCTCCATCACGATGTACGGCACGGACTGGCCGCCGACGAAGTCCTCGCCGGAGTCGTACACGGCCACGATGGCATGGTGGTTGAGCCCCGCCACCGACTGTGCCTCGCGCGTGAAGCGGGCCTTGGAGACCGGGTCCTCGGCGAGGTCGGCGCGCAGCAGCTTGACCGCCACGGTGCGACCGAGGCGGACGTCCTCGGCGGCGAACACCTCGGCCATGCCGCCCCGCCCGAGCCTGCGGGTCAGCCGGTACCGGCCGTCGCCGACCAGGCCGCCGTTGCCCCAGGTCTCCGGTGCGTCAGCCATTCCGCCGCCAGTAGCCTCGGGTTCGGACGGGCCCTGGGCGCGCTGCTGCTGTGCCATCAGTCCTCGCCGTCGTTTCTGCCCGCGGTGCGCGCGGTGTTGTTACGGTCTCCGTCGGCCACGCTACAGCCTCCGCGCAAGCCTCCGGTCCGAGATGGACGCCGGGGCCGGCATCGAGACGGACCGGTCATGAAACCCTGGTTCCGTACTGTCGTGCAAATTGTGTGTACCGGCCGTACGCCCGCTGTAACGCTTGCGCGACGCTTCTTTCGCGTACGGTCACGGAACGGGCACCGCGCTTGACGTGTCACTGCCCTGGGGCAGACTTGGCCGGGAATAGCACTTTCGATCAACACGCGCTCGCGTCGCTGCCGCCGGCGCCTACGGGGGAAGCAGAGACATGAGCCAGGACGCCGGACAGGGCCGGTACGCGGGGCGGGCACTCGCCGGCGGCCGCTACCAGCTGCGCGACTTGCTCGGCGAGGGCGGCATGGCCTCGGTGCACCTGGCGTACGACTCGGTGCTGGACCGTCAGGTCGCGATCAAGACGCTGCACACCGAGCTGGGCCGCGAGCAGGCCTTCCGCGAGCGCTTCCGCCGCGAGGCCCAGGCCGTGGCCAAGCTCACGCACACCAACATCGTCTCGGTCTTCGACACCGGCGAGGACGATCTGGGCGGCGCGACGATGCCGTACATCGTCATGGAGTACGTCGAGGGCCGGCCGCTCGGCTCGGTGCTCGACGAGGACGTCCGCCAGTACGGCGCGATGCCCGCCGACAAGGCCCTGAAGATCACCGCGGACGTGCTGGCGGCCCTGGAGATCAGCCACGAGATGGGCCTGGTCCACCGGGACATCAAGCCGGGCAACGTGATGATGACCAAGCGCGGCGTGGTCAAGGTGATGGACTTCGGCATCGCCCGCGCCATGCAGTCCGGCGTGACCTCGATGACGCAGACCGGCATGGTCGTCGGCACCCCGCAGTACCTCTCGCCCGAACAGGCCCTCGGCCGCGGCGTGGACGCCCGCTCCGACCTGTACTCGGTCGGCATCATGCTGTTCCAACTGGTCACCGGGCGGCTGCCGTTCGACGCGGACTCCCCGCTGGCCATCGCCTACGCGCACGTGCAGGAGGAGCCGGTCGCTCCTTCGTCGGTCAACCGCGCCCTGCCGCCGGCCGTGGACGCGCTGGTCGCCCGCGCGCTGAAGAAGAACCCCAACGAGCGCTTCCCCAGCGCCGAGGCCATGCGCGACGAGTGCCTGCGGGTGGCGGCCTCCTTCCAGGCCGCTCCGCCCAGCATCGTCCCGGGCGCGCACACGCCGGCCGGCTCGGGCGTCGGCTCCGCGGTGTTCCCGCCGGTCGACCAGACCGGCCAGGCGCCCGCGGGACACGTCCAGACCCCGTACCAGCCGACGCCCGCGCCGCACCCGTACGGCACCCCGGCGCCGGTGGCGCCCTCCTACGGCTATCCGCAGCAGGGCGGCTACGCGACGCCGGCCGCGTCGGCGTACGCGCCGCAGCAGGGGGCGCAGACTCCGCCGCCGTACACGATCGCGCCCCAGCCCCAGGGGGGTGGCGCCTCGGGCGGCGGCAAGAGCAACAAGCCGGTGCTCATAGGCTCGGCGATCGTCGCCGTGCTCGCGGTGGGCGGCCTGGTCGCGGCGCTGCTGATGAGCGGCGGCGGTGACGACGATCCCGAGGCCGGTGGCGGCGGGGGCAGTGCCAGCGCCTCCGCGTCGGGGGCCAAGGCGGAGGGCTACCGCGGGCCGGACACGACGAAGAAGATCGAGAAGGACGAGTGCACGGAGCCGGATGAGTCGTACAACGAACCCGACAAGATCCGGGTGCCCGACTTCACCTTCAAGTACATCGGCTCGGTCAAGGAGTGCTTCCAGGCCGCCGGCTGGACGATGGAGATCGTGAACGTCGACGAGAACACGTACGGCGAGGGCTCGGTCAGGGACCAGTTCCCCGCGGCCGGTACGGACGTCGACCCGAAGAAGATGCCGAAGATCCAGCTCAAGGTGTCGACGGGCAACCCCTCGACCTCCTGATTCCGCGCGCATGGGCGAAGGGCCCGGCAGCAGGTGCTGCCGGGCCCTTCGCCTGTTCCTACGGTCCGCGTGGCCTGGGCTTACAGGTAGGGGCCGCCCGAGCGGGCGCCCGGGTGCGGCTCGTCGCCGTCCTCGTGGCCCACGCCCGGCGGGAGGGCGCGGCGCATCTGCTCCAGCTGCGCCCGCGCGGCCATCTGCTGGGCGAACAGCGTGGTCTGGATCCCGTGGAACAGGCCCTCCAGCCAGCCGACCAGCTGGGCCTGGGCGATACGCAGTTCCGCGTCGGTGGGCGTCCCATCGTCCGTGAAGGGAAGGGAGAGGCGCTCCAGCTCCTCGACCAGCTCCGGGGCGAGGCCGTCCTCGAGCTCCTTCACCGAACTGGCGTGGATCTCCTTGAGCCGTACCCGGCTCGCCTCGTCCAGGGGAGCGACGCGGACCTCCTCCAGCAGCTGCTTGATCATGCTGCCGATCCTCATGACCTTCGCAGGCTGCTCCACCTGCTCCGTCACCGGGATCTCACGGGGCTCCCCGTCCCCGTCACCGCCCCCGCTCAGCGCCATTCCGTCCTGGCCGACGACCAGGATCTGGGGATTGTCCGGCGACCTGTCGTTCCTCGGCATCTCCATACCGCCATTCTCTCGCACCCCTGTGCCGCATCCGTGTGGTGCCCCCGGAGAAGCGTGATCCACCACGTACGGCGTAGTCCGGAATGCCGGGAAGGCGGGTAGGTGTGAGGCTTGATCCGTCGATTTTCGACGCGTCGGTCCCGGTGTCCCCCGATTCCGGCGACGCCGTCGGGGTCGGTGACCGTTGGTTTTGGCGACTGCTCACCGGGAGGGGGTCACGGACGTGACTCCATGGCTGCGCACCGTGCGCGCGACGGGGCTGGCGGGGATTCTGGGGGCGGGCGTACTGATGTCGCCCGGCGTGATGGGGGTGGCAGAGGGGGCGGAGTTCACGGCGTCAGGGGGATTGGTGTCGAGGGCCCTGGTGCCGGGGGCCTCGGGGACGCGGGCCCTGGCGCCGGGGGCCTCGGGGACGCGGGCCCTGGCGTCGGGGGCCTCGGGGACGGGCGTCTTGGCGGCGGGGTCCATTGGGTCGGGGCCCTTGGTGTCGGAGGCGCTGGTGCCGCCGTCCGGTCCCGTGCCGGGCCCCGCCGCGGGCCGGCCGGTGTGGTCCGGTCCGGGTGGGCCCGGTGATCCCGACCGCCCCGGTCTCGCCGAGCACCTGGAGCGCCCGGCCGGGCCCGGTCGCTCCGAGGGACCCCGGCATCCGGACGGCCCCGGTGCGCGTCCCTCGTCCGCCGCCTCCGCGACCGCCCACGCCCCTCGCGGCGAGGAGGACCGTCCGGGCTCCGCTCCCGCGTCCGACGCCGGCCACGGGACCGCGACGCCCTCTTCCGCCGCCTCGAAACCCGCCCCGGCCGCCTCCGCGCCGGACGGCGAGCCCTCCCGGGCGGGCAGCAGGGCGGGCGAGGGCCGGCAGCGCCCGGGACGGCCGGACGCCGAGAAGCCGCAGGAGC
>NZ_WWHX01000119.1 GCF_009862125.1 Streptomyces sp. SID5910 | reverse complement strand
TGCGCCGCCGCCCGGCGGACGCCCCGGCGGCTACGGCTACCCGCAGCCCGCGGGCGGCCAGCAACCCCCGGCCGCACCCGCGCCCGGCACCCGCACCCGCCACTGGATCGAGATCAACGGCACCCGCCATCAGATCTCCCGCGCGACCCTCGTGCTCGGACGCAGCACCGAGGCCGACGTGCGGATCGACGACCCCGGCGTCTCCCGCCGGCACTGCGAGATCCGGACCGGAACGCCCTCGACGATCCAGGATCTCGGGTCCACCAACGGCATCGTGGTGGACGGGCAGCACACCACCCGCGCTACGCTCCGCGACGGCTCGCGGATCGTCGTGGGCAGCACCACCGTTATCTATAGGCAAGCCGAAGGGTGATCCGGGGGCAATGTCAGAGCTGACCCTCACGGTCATGCGGCTGGGTTTCCTGGCCGTACTGTGGCTGTTCGTGATCGTGGCCGTGCAGGTCATCCGCAGCGACCTGTTCGGTACGCGGGTCACCCAGCGCGGATCGCGGCGCGACTCCGCACGACCGCAGCAGGCCGCGCGCCAGGGCCAGGCGCCTCCACCGCAGCGCCAGCAGCCGAGCGGCGGCCGCGGCCGCCGCAACGCGCCCACCAAACTCGTCGTGACGGAAGGCACCCTCACCGGCACCACCGTCGCCCTCCAGGGGCAGACCATCACGCTCGGCCGGGCGCACGACTCGACGATCGTGCTGGACGACGACTACGCCTCCAGCCGCCATGCCAGGATCTACCCGGACCGCGACGGCCAGTGGATCGTCGAGGACCTCGGCTCCACCAACGGCACCTACCTGGACCGGTCCCGGCTGACGTCCCCCACACCCATCGGCCCGGGGGCGCCGATCCGCATCGGCAAGACCGTCATCGAGCTGCGGAAGTAGTGCTACACCAATGAATGAGCGCGAGCGGAGCGAGCACGCAGCGGCGGCCGGCACCCCGGGCCACGGCGCGCTCCCGACCGGAGGGTGGGCAGTGTGGCTCGACACGACCGGCTGCAGTCGGAGCCGACGGGCGAGGTGCGCATGAGTCTGTCACTGCGCTTCGCCGCCGGATCGCACAAGGGCATGATCCGGGAGGGCAACGAGGACTCCGGTTACGCCGGTCCGCGCCTGCTCGCCATCGCCGACGGCATGGGCGGCCAGGCCGCCGGCGAGGTCGCCTCCTCCGAGGTGATCTCCACCATCGTCGCCCTCGACGACGACGTGCCCGGCTCCGACATCCTCACCTCCCTCGGCACCGCCGTGCAGCGCGCCAACGACCAGCTGCGGCACATGGTCGAGGAGGACCCCGCCCTCGAAGGCATGGGCACCACCCTCACCGCCCTGCTCTGGACCGGCCAGCGCCTCGGCCTCGTCCACGTCGGCGACTCCCGCGCCTACCTCCTGCGCGACGGCGTCCTCACGCAGATCACCCAGGACCACACCTGGGTGCAGCGCCTCGTCGACGAGGGCCGGATCACCGAGGAGGAGGCCGGCACCCACCCGCAGCGCTCCCTGCTGATGCGCGCCCTCGGCAGCGGCGACCACGTCGAGCCCGACCTGTCCATCCGCGAGGTGCGGGCCGGCGACCGGTACCTGATCTGCTCCGACGGACTCTCCGGCGTCGTCTCCCACCAGACCCTCGAGGACACCCTCGCCAGCTACCAGGGCCCCCAGGAGACCGTCCAGGAGCTGATCCAGCTCGCGCTGCGCGGCGGCGGCCCCGACAACATCACCGTCATCGTCGCCGACGTCCTCGACCTCGACACCGGCGACACCCTCGCCGGCCAGCTCTCGGACACGCCCGTCGTCGTCGGCGCCGTCGCCGAGAACCAGGCCCAGTTCGGCGACAACGGCATCATGCAGACCCCGGCCGGCCGCGCCGCCGGTCTCGGCCGCCCGAGCGGTGGCCGGCACGGCGGAGGCGGCGAGTTCGGTCCGCCCGGCAGCGGCGACACCACCGGCTACATCCCGGCCGGCGGCTTCGGGGACTACGACGAGGACGACTTCGTCAAACCCCGCAAGAACCGCAAGTGGCTCAAGCGGTCCTTCTACTCCGTGCTGGCCCTCGCCGTCATCGGCGGCGGCCTCTACGGCGGCTGGCGCTGGACGCAGACCCAGTACTACGTCGGCACCAACAACGACCACGTCGCTCTCTACCGGGGCATCAGCCAGGACCTGGCCTGGGTCTCGCTCTCCAAGGTCCAGAAGGACCACCCCGAGATCGAACTCAAGTACCTGCCGCCCTACCAGCAGAAGCTCGTCGAGTCGACCATCGCCGAAGGCGACCTGAACGACGCCCGGGCGAAGATCGAGGAGCTGTCGGTACAGGCCTCGGCCTGCAAGAAGCAGGCCGAACGGCGTGCCGCGGACAGCGACAACGCGAAGACGGGCGAAGGCGAGGCCGGGGGCACCACGGGAACCACACCCGCCTCCTTCACGTCCAAGGCCTCACCGACCCCGAGCCCGTCGGGACCGTCGAAGACGCCCGACCCGTCCCCGTCCACGACCGCACCCACTACCAGCCCCGGCCCCAGCCTCTCGGAGGAGGAGCAGAAGGTCGTCTCGCTGTGCGGTAAGCAGTAGGCAAGCCGTGAGAGGCCCCGTCACACGATGAGCAGTTCTACCAACTCGCCGACGCACCACACGTCCACGATCGGCTCCATCGGCGCGCCCAGCCGCCGCAACACCGAGCTGGCCCTGCTGGTGTTCGCCGTCGTCATCCCGGTCTTCGCCTACGCCAACGTGGGCCTGGCCCTCAACGACGAGGTGCCCGCCGGGCTTCTGAGCTACGGCCTCGGCCTCGGCCTGCTGGCCGGCGTCGGCCACCTGGTCGTGCGCAAGTTCGCGCCGTACGCGGATCCCCTGCTGCTGCCCGTGGCCACCCTGCTCAACGGCATCGGCCTGGTCGTCATCTGGCGCCTGGACCAGTCCGAGCGGCTCCAGGCGAGCAAGACGTTCGTCGAGGCGGCCCCCCGCCAGTTGCTGTACTCCGCACTCGGCGTCGCCCTGCTCGTAGCCGTCCTGGTCTTCCTCAAGGACCACCGAGCCCTCCAGCGCTACACCTACATCTCCATGTTCGGCGCGCTGGTCCTGCTGATCCTGCCGCTGGTCCCCGGGCTCGGCGCGAACGTCTTCGGCGCCAAGATCTGGATCAAGATCCCCGGCCTCGGCACGCTCCAGCCCGGTGAGTTCGCCAAGATCGCCCTCGCCGTGTTCTTCGCCGGCTACCTCATGGTCAAACGGGACGCCCTGGCGCTGGCCAGCCGCCGCTTCATGGGGCTGTACCTGCCGCGTGGCCGCGACCTCGGTCCGATCCTCGTCGTCTGGGTGATGTCGATCCTCATCCTCGTCTTCGAGACCGACCTCGGTACGTCGCTGCTGTTCTTCGGAATGTTCATCGTCATGCTGTACGTCGCCACCGAGCGGACGAGCTGGATCGTCTTCGGTCTGCTGATGTCCGCGGTCGGCGCCGTCGGAGTGGCGAGCTTCGAGCCGCACATCCAGACGCGTGTGCAGGCCTGGCTCGACCCGATGCACGAGTACGAGCTCTCCCGCGCCGGCGTCCAGGACGGCATCGTCCACTCCGAGCAGGCGATGCAGGCCCTCTGGGCGTTCGGCTCCGGCGGCACCCTCGGCACCGGGCTCGGCCAGGGCAACTCCGACCTCATCGGCTTCGCCGCCAACTCCGACTTCATCCTCGCCACCTTCGGCGAGGAACTCGGCCTGGCCGGCGTCATGGCGATCCTGCTGATGTACGCGCTGATCGTGGAACGCGGTGTACGCACCGCCCTCGCCGCCCGCGATCCCTTCGGCAAGCTCCTCGCCGTCGGCCTGTCCGGCGCCTTCGCCCTCCAGGTGTTCGTCGTCGCCGGCGGTGTGATGGGCCTCATCCCGCTCACCGGTATGACGATGCCCTTCCTGGCCTACGGAGGCTCCTCCGTCATCGCCAACTGGGCCCTGATCGGCATCCTCATCCGCATCAGCGACACCGCCCGCAGGCCCGCCCCCGCGCCCTCCAGCCCCGACGCCGAGATGACCCAGGTGGTCCGACCGTGAACAAGCCCCTGCGCCGCATCGCGATCTTCTGTGGTCTCCTGGTCCTCACCCTGTTGATCCGCGACAACTGGATCCAGTACGTCAAGGCCGACGCACTGAGCACCCAGGAGGAGAACCGCCGCGTCGCCATCGCGCGCTACGCCAGCCCCCGCGGCGACATCATCGTCGACGGCAAGGCCATCACCGGACACGCCACCACCGAGGGCGACTTCAAGTTCAAGCGCACCTACAAGGACGGCGCCATGTGGGCGCCCGTCACCGGCTACGTGTCCCAGGCCTACGGCGCCACCCAGCTCGAGAACATCGACGACGGCATCCTCACCGGCAACGACGACCGGCTCTTCTTCCGCAACACCCTCGACATGATCACCGGCAAGAAGCGCGAGGGCGGCAACGTCGTCACCACGCTCAACACCGCCGCGCAGAAGGCGGCGTACGAGGGTCTGAAGAAGCAGGGCGCCAAGGGCGCCGTCGCCGCCATCGAGCCCTCCACGGGCAAGATCCTGGCCCTCGCCTCGTACCCCTCCTACGACCCCTCGGTGATCGCCGGCGGCGGCAAGTCGGACGGCGAGGCCTGGAACAAGCTCATCGAGAAGAACAACCCCGACAAGCCGATGCTCAACCGCGCCCTGCGCGAGGTCTACCCGCCCGGCTCGACCTTCAAGGTCGTCACCGCCGCCGCGGCGCTGGAGCACGGGAAGTACACCTCGGCGGACGAGAAGACCGACTCGCCGCTGCCGTGGACCATGCCCGGCACCAGCCGTGAGCTGCCCAACGAGGGCGACCTCCCTTGCGAGAACGCCACCCTCCGCGAGGCCCTGCGCGTCTCCTGCAACACCGTCTTCGGCAAGATCGGCTACGACCTCGGCAACGACAAGATGCTCGAGACCGCCAAGAAGTTCGGCTTCACCGAGGAGCAGTTCGTCCCCGTCCGTTCCAGCGCCTCGGTCTTCTCCGACGACATGAACGACTCGCAGGTCGCGCTCTCCTCCATCGGCCAGTTCAACACCGCCGCCACCCCGCTCCAGATGGCCATGGTCACCTCGGCCATCGCCAACGACGGCACCCTGATGAAGCCGTACATGGTCGACGAGCTCCAGGCCCCGAACCTCGACATCATCGAGAAGACGGACCCGCAGGAGATGAGCAAGCCGCTCTCCCCGGAGAACGCCGGGATCCTCCAGTCGATGATGGAGACCGTCGTCAAGGACGGCACGGGAACCAAGGCGCAGATCGACGGCGTCACCGTGGGTGGCAAGACCGGTACCGCCCAGCACGGTGTCGAGAACAGCGAGAACCCGTACGCCTGGTTCATCTCGTACGCCAAGACCGACGGCGGCTCACCGGTCGCCGTGGCCGTGGTGATCGAGGACGAGAACGCCAGCCGCGACGACATCTCCGGCGGTGGCCTCGCGGCACCCATCGCGAAGAGCGTGATGGAGGCCGTCATCGACAGCAAGAAGTGATCAGGCGCTCAACGGGACGTGACTCCGCTCACGTCCCCTTCACATCGACGCACGTTGCGATACCGGTCCTGTATCGGGTACCGGGCTTCGCCAGGTCACACGGAGCGAGCCGGGTACGGTAGGCCGGACGGCAGCCTCCGACCGTACAAACATGCCGGTCGGGACCGACGGAGAGGGCTGGTAGGTAACCATGGAAGAGCCGCGTCGCCTCGGCGGCCGGTACGAGCTGGGCCAGGTGCTCGGCCGTGGTGGCATGGCGGAGGTCTACCTCGCGCACGACACCCGGCTCGGCCGCACCGTGGCAGTGAAGACGCTCCGCGCGGACCTCGCGCGCGACCCGTCCTTCCAGGCCCGGTTCCGCCGGGAGGCCCAGTCGGCCGCCTCGCTCAACCATCCCGCGATCGTGGCGGTCTACGACACGGGCGAGGACTACATCGACAACGTGTCGATCCCGTACATCGTCATGGAGTACGTCGACGGCTCCACACTCCGTGAGCTCCTCCACTCCGGCCGCAAGCTGCTGCCCGAGCGCACGCTGGAGATGACCATCGGGATCCTCCAGGCGCTGGAGTACTCCCACCGCGCCGGCATCGTCCACCGCGACATCAAGCCGGCCAACGTCATGCTCACCCGCAACGGCCAGGTCAAGGTCATGGACTTCGGCATCGCCCGCGCCATGGGCGACTCCGGCATGACGATGACCCAGACCTCCGCCGTGATCGGCACCGCCCAGTACCTCTCCCCGGAGCAGGCCAAGGGCGAGCAGGTCGACGCGCGTTCCGACCTGTACTCCACGGGCTGCCTGCTCTACGAGCTGCTGACCGTCCGGCCGCCCTTCGTCGGCGATTCCCCGGTCGCGGTCGCCTACCAGCACGTCCGCGAGGAACCGCAGGCGCCCAGCGTCTTCGACCCCGAGATCACGCCCGAGATGGACGCCATCGTCCTGAAGGCGCTGGTCAAGGACCCCGACTACCGCTACCAGTCGGCCGACGAGATGCGCGCCGACATCGAGGCCTGCCTCGACGGCCAGCCGGTCGCCGCCACCGCCGCGATGGGCGTCATGGCAGCGGGCGGGTACGGCGGCTACCCCGACGACCAGCCGACCACCGCCCTGCGCTCGGACTCCGGCGCGGGCGCCGGCGCCACGACCATGCTGCCGCCGATGAACCCCGACGACGGCGGCTACGGCTACGACGACCGCCCCGGGCGGCGCCGCCAGCAGCAGAAGAAGTCGCACACGTCGACGATCCTGCTGGTCCTGGCCGGCATCCTCGTCCTCGTCGGCGCCATCCTCATCGGCAAGTACGCCATCGGCGGCGGAGGCGTCGGCAACGACAACGTCCCCGTACCGAACTTCGTCGGCCTCACCAAGCAGGAGGCCGGCAACCGGGCGACCAACGCCGACCTCGAAGTGGCCTTCACCCAGAAGCCCTGCGAGAACCAGGCCAAGAACCACATCTGCTCGCAGGACCAGAAGCCGGACACCGAGGTCAAGAAGAACTCCACCGTCAACCTCGTGGTCTCCACCGGCGCGCCCAAGGTCGACGTCCCGGACGTCGAGGGCCAGACCTACGAGGACGCCGAGAAGGCGCTGACGGCCGCGGGCTTCGAGGTCGAGAAGGAGACCAAGGAGTCGACGGAGACGCCGGGCACGGTGCTCTCGCAGGACCCCGACGGCGGCGAGTCCCGCGAGAAGGGCTCCACCGTCACGCTCACCGTCGCCCGGGAGACCTCCCAGGTGACCGTGCCGAGCCTGATCGGGCTGAGCCCCGACGACGCCAAGAAGCGCCTGGAGGAGAAGGGCCTCGTCCTCGGCTCCCAGTCCGAGGAGGAGTCCACGGCGCAGGCCGCGGGGACCATCTTCGAGCAGAGCTTCAGCCCGGGCACCGACGTGGACCGCGGCAGCACGGTCACGGTGAAGATCGCCAAGGCACCGGCGAAGACCAAGGTGCCGGCCATCGCCCCCGGCACGCCCCTGGGCCAGGCCAAGCAGACGCTCACCGCGGCGGGCTTCACGAACATCCAGGTGAGCGGGTCCCAGGACGACAACGCGCTGGTGATAGGGCAGAACCCGCCGGGTGACACGGAGGTCGACGACCCGGCCGCCACCCCGATCGTGTTGCAGACCGCCGGCGGCGGCGGCAACAACGGCGACAACGGCGGCGGCTTCATCGGCGGCCTCGGCCGCGACGACGACTGACCCCGCCGGACGCACGAACGTACGGAGCCCCGGACCTCACCAGAGGTCCGGGGCTCCGTCGCGCCGCGCCGGTCACGTCACCGCAGTTCCTCCGGCGGGGTCCGGTCCCCGTCCACCTTCTCCGTGCGGACCAGCTCGCCCCACACCACGTACCGGTACCGGCTCGTGTAGACCGGGGTGCAGGTCGTCAGCGTGATGTAGTGGCCCGGCTTCGTCTTCCCGGACTCCTCGGGGACCGCCCCGAGCACCTTCACGTTGTACTTCGAGGTCTCCGGGAGGATGCCGTAGACCTTGTACACGTACCAGGTGTCCTTCGTCTCGAAGACGATCGGGTCACCCTTCTCGATCTTGTCGATGTTGTGGAACTTCGCCCCGTGCCCGTCCCGGTGGGCCGCCAGCGCGAAGTTGCCCTCCTTGCCCGACGTCGGGAGCGCCGACTTCACCGGATCGGTGTAGTAGCCGGCCACGCCGTCGTTGAGGATCTTCATCGACGTGCCCTTCTCCACCAGGACGTCGCCCTTGCCCATCGCGGGCACGTGCAGGAAGCCGATGCCGGCCTTGGTGTCCAGGGCGCCCGGCCCGTCCTGGCCGACCCTGTCCTCGGCCCAGTCGTCACGGACCTTGTCGGCCTGCTTGCCGGCCGCGCGGTCGGCGACGACGTTCGTCCACCACAGCGAGTAGACGACGAACAGGCCCAGCACCAGGCCCGCCGTGATGAGGAGTTCGCCGAGGACACTGACGACCAGGGCGATGCCCCGGCCCCGGCGGCGGCGTGCCGCGGACGGCGGACGGCCGGACGCGTCGGTGTGCTCCTGGTGATCCGTGTCGGTGGTCGCTGCCACTGGTCATCTGCCCTTAATTGACGAGCGCATCCGGCTTGCCCTTGCTGCGCGGCCGTTCCTCGACCATCTTGCCCCAGACGATCATCCGGTACTTGCTGGTGAACTCCGGGGTGCACGTGGTCAGCGTGATGTAGCGTCCGGGCCCCGTGAACCCGGACTGCCGGGGCACCGGGTCGAGGACCGTGGTGTTGCTGGGCTGCGTCACCGGCAGGATCGACGACATCTTGTAGACGAAGTACTCGTCCTGCGTCTCCACGACGATCGGGTCGCCCGGCTCCAGCTTGTTGATGTACCGGAAGGGCTCCCCGTGCGTGTTGCGGTGCCCGGCGAGCCCGAAGTTGCCGCTCTTCGCCTCCGGCATCGCCGTCTTCAGCGGGTCCTCCGCATAGTGGCCCACCATGCCCCGGTCCAGCACCTTCTTGCTGCTGACGCCCTCGGCGATCGGCACCACCACGTCCAGCTTCGGGATGTGCAGGATGGCGAAGCCCTGGCCCGGCTCGAAGGCCCCCGGATTCCGCTTGCCGCTCGCCCAGTCGTCCTGGAGGCTGCTCGCCGCCTTGTCGGCCTGCGCGTGCGCCCGCACGTTCGTCCACCACAACTGGTAGGTGACGAACAGCAGCATCAGCACGCCGGTCGTGATGAAGACCTCGCCTATCGCGCGGCTCGCGATCACCGCGGCGCTCGGCTTGCGCGCCCGGGCCTGTCGACGGGCCTCCACCCGCGACAGCGGCGCTCTCGCCGTCTCGGCGGACTCCTGGGTCTCCGACGGCCGTTGGGTGCCTCCATGGCGCCCATGACGCCGTCTGGCGGCCTTCCTGCGGGCCGCACGACCACCACCGGGCGAAGAGGCAGGAGAAGGAGAGGGAGAGGGAGGCGGGTCCGGGACCCGCAGCGCCACCGTCTCGTCATCGATGACCGGCGCATACGTCTCGTCGTACGCCCCCGCGTACGCCCCCTCGTGCCGGCCGCCCCCGAACGCACCGGAACTCCCGTACGACTGCCCGTACGAGACGCCCTGGTCGCCGGCCGCGCCGGACTCACGCTCGGGGCGCAGCGCGGTCACGCCGTGGCCCTGCCCACCACCGGGGCGAGCCCCGCCGACCTCGCCACCGCGTCCTGGTCGCCGCACTCCACCAGCCAGTTGGCCAGCATCCGGTGCCCGTGTTCCGTCAGCACCGACTCCGGATGGAACTGCACGCCCTCGACGGGCAGTTCACGGTGCCGCAGCCCCATCACGATCCCGTCGTGCGTGCGGGCGGTCACCTCCAGCTCCACCGGCACCGTCCCCGGCTCGGCGGCCAGCGAGTGGTACCGCGTCGCCGTGAACGGCGAGGGAAGACCGGCGAACACGCCCTGCCCCCCGTGCTCCACCGACGACGTCTTGCCGTGCAGCAGCTCGGGCGCCCGGCCCACCACACCGCCGTACGCCACCTGCATCGACTGCATGCCCAGGCAGACGCCGAAGACCGGCACCCCGGTCGCCGCGCAGTGCCGCACCATGTCGACGCAGACACCCGCCTGTTCCGGCGCGCCCGGCCCCGGCGACAGCAGCACCCCGTCGAAACCGTCCTGGGCGTGCGCCGTCGAGACCTCGTCGTTGCGCAGCACCTCGCACTCGGCACCCAGCTGGTACAGGTACTGGACCAGGTTGAAGACGAAGCTGTCGTAGTTGTCGACGACGAGGATGCGCGCACTCACTGGTTGTCCACCGTCACATCGTTGAAGGGAAGCAGCGGCTCGGCCCACGGGAAGACGTACTGGAACAGGACGTAGACCACGGCCATCGCGAGCACGAGCGAGAGCAGCGCCCTCACCCACGCGTTCCCCGGCAGATGCCGCCAGATCCAGCCGTACATGCCGTCCCTTCCGTCGCGCCACGGCACCAGACTCACGCCGTACGTCACCAGACTAGCGGCGCCGGGGCCCCTCGGACGGCGTCACTCCACAGGCCGGGCATAGTGCAGGTCCACCGCGCCCGAGTAACCCGGCAGCGTGGCGGTCCCCTCGTCCTCGACCTTCCAGCCGAGCCCGTACACGTTGACGTACACCATGTAGTTCTGGATCGCCGGCGACTCGGCCAGCGCCTTCTTCAGCCGCTTCGGCTCCCCGACGGCCTGGATCTTGTAGGGCGGTGAGTAGACCCGGCCCTGGAGGATCAGCGTGTTGCCCACGCACCGCACCGCGCTGGTGGAGATCAGCCGCTGGTCCATCACCTTGATGCCCTCGGCGCCGCCCTGCCACAGCGCGTTCACCACCGCCTGAAGGTCCTGCTGGTGGATGACCAGGTAGTCGGGCTGCGGCTCGGGATATCCGGGGAGCTTGGCGGTGGCGTCCGGCGGGGCGTCGTCCAGCGTGACCGAGACCGACTCGCCCTTCAGATCCTGCGTGCCCGTCTTCTCCTCCAGCGCCGCGAGCTTGTCGTCCTCCGCCTTCGTACTTCCGTCGTCGCGCTCGGCGAGGCTTTCGATGTCGCCCCGCAGAGCCGCGTTGGACTCGTCCAGCTCACCGTTCTTACGGCTGCGTTCCTGGATGAGATCGGACAACTTAAGCAAAGAGGTGTCGGTGCGGATATTGGTGCCCTTGGCGGTATTGAAGCTGGTGAAGAAAATGAGGCCCGCGAGAGCGAAGACGGCCGCCGTGAGCACCCGCACCGGCCGGAATCGGCGCCTGCGGGCGGAACTGGTTCCCGTCCCGGGGGAGTCGGCGGAATTGCTCAACGTACCCTTATCTCCTTAAGCGCCACGGAAGCACTACGCTAACGGACGCCCGGGGGAGCGCTCAGGGTCCCCTTGCACGCCGCCCCCGAGCCCGAACCGCCCTGCGCGGCCACGCAGCGCATCGACAGGAGAGACCCTCGTGCCGAAGTCACGTATCCGCAAGAAGGCCGACTACACGCCGCCGCCCGCCAAGCAGGCGACCGCCATCAAGCTGACCAGCCGCGGCTGGGTCGCACCGGTCATGCTGGCCATGTTCGTCATCGGCCTCGCCTGGATCGTCGTCTTCTACGTCACAGACGGGTCGCTGCCCATCGATGCGCTGGGCAACTGGAACATCGTGGTGGGCTTCGGTTTCATCGCCGCCGGATTCGGTGTCTCCACGCAGTGGAAGTAGCTCTCCCCAGGGCTATCCACCGAGTTATCCACAGGCATTGTCCACACGGTGGGGACAAAGAAACGAAGATCTGTGGATAACCACCCGGGCATTGACGCCGGTGTGACGGAAGTACCAGCAACCGAAAACATGTTCGCCCCCTGCCTGACCTGCGGAAACACGGTTCAGCGACAGGGGGCACACCTGTTCCCGCACGCTGTGCACAGGTCCTGCAACCGCCTGTGGACAACAGCCGCTCAGGTGAGCTGGGCGGTTCTCAACAGGGTCAGGCCGACGACGGCCACGAGGACCAGCGCACAGGTCCCGTACTGCACGAGCGTCCGCCGCTCACGCGGGGCGTGGAGCATGGCGTACCCGATGAGGGCACCGGCGACGAGCCCGCCGATGTGGGCCTGCCAGGCGATGTTGCTCCAGCCGAAGGTGAAGACCAGGTTGATCACCAGCAGGGCGATGACCGGTCGCATGTCGGCGTTGAGCCGACGGACGAGGGCGCCCGTCGCGCCGAACAGGCCGAAGATGGCGCCGGAGGCACCGAGCGAGGCGGTCGTCGGCGCGGCCAGCAGATAGGTGAGGGCACCGCCGGCCAGGCCGGAGGCGAGGTAGAGCGCGAGATAGCGCGCTCTGCCGAGGGCCGCTTCGAGGGGTCCGCCGAGCCACCAGAGTCCGAGCATGTTGAAGCCGATGTGCCAGAACTCCTGGTGGGTGAACATCGAGGTCACCAGGCGGTACCACTCGCCCTCCGCCACGCCCTCGGTCGGCGTGTACGGGGCGGGCGGCCACTGACCGATCAGCACGAGGTCTTCGAGGAACGACGACCTGGCGCGGACGGCGATGAACACCGCCACGTTGAGGGCGATGAGGATCTTGGTGACGAGGTGCGGATCCGCGGCGATGGTGCCACCGGCAAGCGTGCGCGGCCGGGACGCGGCGGGCCCGGGTCCCGAACCCGTGCCGCCGCGGGCGCAGTCGGGGCAGTGGAAGCCGACCGAGGCGTTGACCATGCAGTCGGGACAGATGGGCCGCTCGCAGCGGGTGCAGCGGATGCCGGTCTCGCGGTCGGGGTGGCGGTAGCAGCCGGGCAGGCCCGGGGAGGGCGGGTGCGTCTGACCGTCCGGGCCCTGTGGGCCGTTCGGTGACTGGTCCATGGGATCCCCTCCCTTGTCCGTCCGGGTCCGAGAGGCGCGCGGCCCCGCCTGTCCTTACGGACGAGCGGGGCATTTGGTTCCCTTGGGGCGCTCCGGTGGGAGCCGTCGGGAGCCGGCCGGTCAGCCTTCGCGGGTCTCGACGACGACCGACTCGATGACGACGTCGTTGAGGGGACGGTCGGTGCGGGGGTTCGTCTCACTGGCGGCGATCGCGTCGACGACCTTCTGCGCGGCCGGGTCGGTGACCTCGCCGAAGATCGTGTGCTTGCGGGTCAGCCACGTGGTCGGCGAGACGGTGATGAAGAACTGCGAGCCGTTGGTGCCCGGGCCGGCGTTGGCCATGGCCAGGAGGTAGGGCTTGTCGAAGGCGAGGTCGGGGTGGAACTCGTCCTCGAACTTGTAGCCGGGGCCGCCGGTGCCGTTGCCCAGCGGGTCGCCGCCCTGGATCATGAAGCCGCTGATCACCCGGTGGAAGACGGTGCCGTCGTAGAGCCTGTCCGTGGTCTTCTCCCCGGTCTCGGGGTTGGTCCACTCACGCTCGCCCCGGGCGAGCTCGACGAAGTTCCGGACCGTCTTGGGGGCGTGGTTCGGCAGGAGCCGGACTTCGATGTCGCCGTGGTTGGTCTTCAGGGTGGCGTAGAGCTGCTCGGCCACGAGGTGCCTTCCGTCGTCTTGTTGTGCTCCCCGATCCTCGCACGGCCCGTGGCCTACGTCGCCCGGCTGCCGCCGGGGACGGCGGGTGGGTGGAGTGCTTGGGGGAATCCGAATGGGTACCCCTGGGTTGCGAGCGCGGGACGGCGATCCGTGGCATTGTCGTCGACAAGCTCCTGTTGCCCTGTATTCGTCTGTTATCGCCGTTGATCGTCCTCGGGTCGCATCTTCGGCACCACGTGCCCCAGACGGGCCCGGCGTCATCGCCCGTGACCCGGATGCCCGCCGTCGCATGCCTGGCTGTGTGTCGGCAGGCATGATCCGTAAAAGGGTGGAAAGTCGAATTACCGTACGCCACCGAGGAGGAGGAACCCGTGACCCGCATCGACAGCGTGCGCGCCGCGACCGGTTCGGCGAAGGACAGCGTGCTGCACGCCGCGGAAGTGGTGGCGCCCTACGCCGACACGGCCAAGGACAGGGCCGCCCACTACGCACAGGAGGCGCGCGTTCGGCTGGCGCCCAAGGTGTCGCAGGCCGCGTGCCAGGCCAAGCTTCAGTACGGCGCGCATGTCGCGCCTCGGCTGGAGCAGGCCCGTACGCATGTGCCGCCGAAGATGGACCAGGCCGCTCAGGAGGCCGCGGTCCGTACGTGTCTGGCCGCTCGGCAGGCGGCCGACTACTCCCGCCCGGTGATCGAGCAGGCGGTCGCCGCGGCCGGGCCCGTCAGGGACGAGGCCGCCGCCCGGGGTGCCGCGGCGCTGGCCGCGCTGCGGGGCCAGGTCTCGGCCAAGGAGATCCACAAGCTGGCCCGCAAGCACGAGCGGCGGGCGAAGGCCGGCCGTGTCGGCAAGGTCCTGCTGATCGTGGGTGCCGTCGCCGGCGGCGCCTTCGCGGCCTGGAAGTGGTGGGACAAGCAGGCCAACCCGGACTGGCTGGTGGAGCCGCCCGAGGCGACGGAGGTCCCCGAGAACGGGCGGCTGACGTCGGTGGACGGTACCGGTGGGGCGGTGCTGGACCCCGAGGTGCAGGCGAAGCAGGCCGAGGACGAGGCCGCCGACGGCGGTGACGAGCCGCGCTGACGCTTCCCGGGGCGGAACGGTACGCCACCACCTCTGTGCATCGCCGCGGGGCGGGAGACTTACGGGTCTCCCGCCCCGCGGCGATGTTTCACGTGGAACGTCGGGAGGTTCAGCGGCCGTAGCGGCGTTCGCGCAGGGAGTAGGAACGCAGGGCGCGCAGGAAGTCGATCTCGCGGAAGTCCGGCCAGTAGGTCTCGCAGAAGTACATCTCGGCGTACGCGGACTGCCACAGCAGGAAGCCGGACAGCCGCTGCTCCCCGGACGTCCGGATGATGAGGTCGGACTCGGACCGCGCCTTGGAGTACAGGTGCTTGGAGATGTGCTCCATGGTGAAGGTCTCGATGAACTCGTCGATGTCCCCGCCCTGGGAACTGTGCTCCGTGAGGGCGGAACGGACGGCGTCGACGATCTCGCGGCGGCCTCCGTACCCCACGGCGACGTCCACCTTGGTCCCGCCCTGGCGCCCCTGGGTGGCCGCGGTGGCGGTCTTCAGCCGGCTCGCGGACTCGGCGGGGAGCAGGTCGAGAGCCCCGACGACCTCGACGCGCCAGGGGTTGCCGGGCGCGGCCAGCCGCTCCACGACCTCGGCGATGATGTCGATCAGGGGCGTGAGCTGGTCCTCGGGCCGGGCCAGGTTGTCGTCGGAGAGCATGTAGAGGGTGACGTGCTCGATCTCGGCGGAGTCGCACCAGTGCAGGAAGTCCAGCACCTTGGCGCCGCCGGCCCGGTAGCCCTCCCGGGGGTCCTCGATGCCCGATTCCTTGGCCCAGCGGCGGTTGCCGTCCAGCATGATGCCGATGTGCTGAGGCCGTGGGCGGCCTTCCAGCTCCCTGACGAGACGCTTCATGTACAGCGCATCGAGTGCGGCTCGTACCTTGGCCCGCATGCTCTGCCCCTTTCATCTCGTCGGCAGTGACCGGAACGGCAGTGACCGGGCGGCTCCGGCGGCGGTGTGCCGCTTGGCACCGCCCCGCAGGGGTGTGGCGCCGGCGCCCTCTGGGGTGACGATATCAAGAGCAGACAGCCCCACTCCGGTGCTGAGCGGTGGCCTCGCGCACACCCGCGGCCGCTCGGTCGTGGCGCTTCGACGGTACCTGTCGCCCCGTCAACTGTGCGCACTCTCAAGGTTGTTGATGATCATCCACGCGCCGGGGCCGAGCAGGGGCGCGGCAAGCGGGACTGCCCGTGGGAGCGCCCGCGCGCCCGGCGAGGCCCGCCTCCGGACCGCGCCGGGGGCCGGCCGCGCACGGTGGGTGACGACGTCCATGCGAAGAGCCCGCCCGGCCTGGTGTTCACGCAGGTCGGACGGGCTCTTGGGATGTGGAGCCTAGGGGAGTCGAACCCCTGACATCTGCCATGCAAAGACAGCGCTCTACCAACTGAGCTAAGGCCCCGTAGGAGACGTCCGACCGGAGGATACGCATACCGGCGGGCGCCGCAGACAAGAGTACCGGGTCGCCCCCCGTATCTCACAAATGATTGGGGCTCCCGGGGAAAGACCACGCTCCGTAAGATGCTTGGCGTGGTTCGCTGAAGCGAACTGCGGTTTTTGGGGAAGCGATGGGGAGACGCAATGGACGCCGCACAGCAGGAAGCCACCGCGAGAGCGCGGGAACTGCAGCGGAACTGGTACGGGGAGCCGCTGGGGGCGCTCTTCCGCAGGCTCATAGACGATCTCGGTCTCAACCAGGCTCGTCTGGCGGGGGTGCTGGGGCTGTCCGCGCCGATGCTGTCGCAGCTGATGAGCGGACAGCGGGCGAAGATCGGGAACCCCGCGGTGGTGCAGCGGGTGCAGCTGCTCCAGGACCTGGCGGGGCAGGTCGCCGACGGCAGTGTGAGCGCGGCCGAGGCCACCGAGCGCATGGACGAGATCAAGAAGTCGCAGGGGGGCTCGGTGCTCAGCAACACCACGCAGACGACGAACAGTTCGGGTGCGCCCACGGTCAAGCGGGTGGTCCGTGAGATCCAGTCGCTGCTGCGCTCGGTGGCCGCCGCCGGCGACATAATCGACGCCGCGGACGCCCTCTCCCCGTCCCACCCGGAGCTGGCGGAGTTCCTGCGGGTGTACGGCGCCGGCCGTACCTCCGACGCGGTCGCGCACTACCAGTCCCACCAGAACTGACCCCCGCGGTCCGGCCGTCGACGGACTCGGCCGGCCGGACGTGCGGGGAGTGACGCGAGGGGGAGGAGCGGCACACAGCCATGGGTGAGGTCTTCGCCGGCCGGTACGAACTGGTCGATCCGATCGGCCGTGGAGGGGTGGGTGCCGTCTGGCGTGCCTGGGACCACCGCCGCCGGCGCTATGTGGCCGCCAAGGTGCTCCAGCAGCGGGACGCCCACTCGCTGCTGCGCTTCGTGCGTGAGCAGGCGCTGCGCATCGACCATCCCCATGTGCTGGCGCCGGCCAGCTGGGCCGCCGACGACGACCAGGTCCTGTTCACCATGGACCTGGTCACAGGCGGCTCACTCGTCCACCTGGTCGGGGACTACGGCCCGCTGCCCCCGGCGTTCGTCTGCACCCTGCTTGACCAGCTCCTGGCGGGCCTGGCGGCGGTGCACGCGGAGGACGTCGTGCACCGCGACGTCAAGCCCGCCAACGTGCTGCTCGAAGCCACCGGCACGGGTCGGCCCCGGCTGAGGCTGTCCGACTTCGGCATCGCGATGCGGCTGGGCGAGCCCCGGCTGACGGAGACCAACCTGGTGGTGGGGACGCCGGGTTATCTCGCGCCGGAGCAGATGATGGGCGCGGAACCGGACTTCGCCGCGGACCTGTTCGCCGTGGGACTGGTCGCCCTGTATCTGCTGGAGGGGGCCAAGCCGGACGCCAAGGCGCTCGTGCGGTACTTCGCGGAGCACGGGACGCCACCGGCTCCGCAGGGCATCCCCGAGCCGTTGTGGCAGGTCGTGGCCACGTTGTTGCAGCCGGATCCGGAGGCGAGGTTCCGTACGGCCACGGGGGCGCGCAAGGCGCTGGCCGCGGCGGCGGAGCTGCTGCCGGAACCGGGCCCCGACGACGAGCTGATCGAGGTCTTCGACCAGATCGGCCCGCTGCCCCCGGGGTTCGGTCCCGACGGTCCGCTCAAGCGGGCGCCGGGAGTGGACGACGACGTACCGACGGACCCACGGCAGCCCTCCGCCCCGGCGCAGGTCCAGGTCCAGGCACAGGCACAGGCACAGGCAGACAGCACGCCACCACCGCCGCCGTCCCTCATGTCGGACACCGGGAGCTTCCCCCTCCCGCCCCCGCAGGCCACCGCCACGTCCGCTCCGACGCCCGTCCCTCCGCCACCGTCCCCGCACGCAGCACCCCACCCGCAGGCGCCGGGATTCCCAGGTCCCGGACACCAGGCCGCGTATCCGCCCCCGCAGCCGTGGCAGCGCGCCGACGTGCCCACCGCCGCGTACACGGCGCAGGCTGCTCGGGATCCGCAGACTCCCCCGCCCGTTCCGGCGTACCCCCAGCAGCATCGTCGGGCGCGGCGCCGCCGGCCCGGCCCCCCGGCCCGGGTGGCGGTCCCGCTGCTGCTGCTCGCGCTGGCCTGCTACGCCGTGGGGTTCTGGGCGCTGACCCGCCTCTGAGGCGCGTGCCCGCCGAGCCCGTCAGGCCGCGGCCCGACGGCGGGCCACCGCCGTCCACACGCCGAGCCCCGCCAGCAGGACGCTGCCGGTGCCGATCCCGCCCACGGCGAGTGCCGTCATGGCGGCGCGGTCGCCCCTGCCCGTCCCGTCCGCCGACGCCGCCTGCCGGTCATGGGCCGACACCTCGAAGAGACCGTCGGGCACGGACTTCCCCGCATACCCGGGCCCCGCCTGTGCCGTCCCCTCGTACCGCAGGCGCAGGACCAGCGGGAACGGGCCCTCGCCGAAGTCGTCGGCCACCTGGGCGGCGAGGTGGACCACGAGGTAGTAGTCGCCGGCGAACCGCATGCCGGAGACCCGGTCGTCGGTGGCGTACCGGTTGGCGTACGCCACCGGAGGCACGGGGGCGAGAGCGGCCGTGACCTGCCGGCCGGTGTAGCCCTTGGCGGCGTCGACGACCTCGCCGCGGACGGGGTTGTGCAGGGCCAGGCGCAGCGCGCCGGTCGCGTAGCCGGAACCGCTGTCGGTGCCGCCGAGTTCGGCGGACGCGTAGAGCTGCAGGCCCCAGTCGACGGGGACCTTGTAGAAGAGGGTCTGCCCGGGCCGGATGGCGTCGCGCCAGGCTCCCTGGCCGACGGGGGTGGCCCGGGCGAAGCCGCCGCCGCCCCGGCGGTGTTCGGGCTCGGCCGTGAGCGGTTCGGGCGAGGCGGAGTTCCATGTCTCGGGTGCCCGGGTCGCGCCGGTGTGCTCCGGGCGGGGTTCGGTGACGGCGGTGAGCTCCAGGTCCCAGGGCTCCGGCGGGGAGTCCTGCGGCCGGGACCGCTCGACGGTGACGTAGTAGGTGCCGGGCTCCTGGCATCGCGTACTGCCGGGGGCGACGGCGCGCACGCCCCAGGCCGTGACCGGGCGGGGACTGCGGGCGGCGCCGAAAGCGGCGCTGTCCAGCGAGCAGGTGCCGCCGTCGGCGTCCCGCACGGACAGCCGGACGCCGTCGACGGCGGTGAGTTCGTCGCCCTCGCCGGGGACGGCGGTGGCGGAGACGTACGTGTCGGAGGCCGCGTCGAGTTCGAGGCGGTAGTGCTGGGTGCCGGTCCTCGGCAGGGAACCGCGGTACGTCGTGCCGGGTTCGAGGAGCGGGGCTTCCGCGGTGGTGCTCGCGCCCTCGACGCGCCGTGCGCCGTCGTCGAAGGCGTAGCCGCCCGGCGCACCGGCCGCCAGGGCCGTCCCGCCGGGCAGGACGGAGGTGGTGGCCAGCACCGCGGTCACGACGGCCAGACGCACCGGCACAGGTGGGCGGCCACGTCTCGACCCTCCCCGCCACCGAGCCGTACACCACCGCACCATCAGCCGCCACCCCTCGCGCTCGCCGTCGCACGGACCGTGGCCCATCCTGCCGCGCGCCCGGTGGTCCGCGCGCCCGGTCCGGGCAACACAAAACCCCGACCGTTACACGGCCGGGGTCTGCTCAGGACCGGATGTCGGTCGTACTCACGAACCCGTGGGCACGGAGTCAGTCGCCTCCGTCCACAGATCCTGCTCGGCGCGATCCGCCTGGATCTGGCGGTACACGAGGAGCCCGCCGATGGCGGCCAGTGCGACCAGGAGAAGCTTCTTCACCGCGCGACCTCGTCTTTCCTTGACGTAGGGGACCTCTGGCGCCCGACTATACACACCGGCCGATACCGATCGGTGATCTGAGTCGGCCCTCAACTGCCCGGCCGTGGAACCCAATAGATACGGACCGGGCCGTTCCGATCGGAGGGTGATCACACCTCCACGGACGGTGACTTTCGCCCGGACTTCTCCCGCCTGAGTACCTTTTCATCGTCTTTGCGGCCAAACGGGTGGTGTTCATCTGAACATCGCGGCGCCACGGGTCGAGGTCCACCACTTCGCGGTCCACATACACATCATGAGGAAAGTACGCAAATCGCCCGACCCGAAAGTGAGGGGCCATGGCCCGGAACAAGGTCATGAAGCTGTGGACCGCCATCGTCACCGCCTTCCTCGCGCTGTGCACGGCGCTCGGCTTCGTCACGACGACCGCCTCGGCGGCCGTACCGCACACGGAGACCCACAGCAACACGGAGGCCGCGCCCGAGCCGGCGGACCCGGCGGCGGCAGCACCCTGGACCTGGTCCCGGGCAGGCGCCCTGCCCCCCACGATGAAACAGCGCATCCACGCAGAGGCCCACGGCAAGGCCCCCAGTTGCCGGCACCGTCCGGTCGCGGACGCCGCGTCCACCGTCACGACCCTGCCGTGCGACACCACCGAGTCCCCGGCCCAGCAGCACACCGTTCCGCTCCAGCGCTGAGCGGCCCGGCGCACCGCGCCCCTGCCATCCGAACCTGACGTAACGGCGTATTGCGTACGCACCGCACGCGAGAAACGGCCCGGCCGCTCGACAGAGCAGCCGGGCCGTCGCCGTGCACGCGGCACCACGATCGGCCGCCGCCCGGCGGGACAGGCGGCACCCACGATCGGCCGCCGCCCTGTCCGCCCCCGCCGTGCACGGCAAGCACCTGGCTGGGAACCAGCGCCGCCCCCTCCGGGCCACGCCCACGCCCACGCCCCCCCCCGCTGATGTCACCGGCCCACGCAAAAGACCCCCGGCCCAGATGGACCGGAGGTCTTGTCGCTGGTGGGGCTAACAGGATTTGAACCTGTGGCCTCATCCTTATCAGGGATGCGCTCTAACCAACTGAGCTATAGCCCCGCCGCGCTCTGCGGTGTGTGTCCCGCGCGCTGACTCCTGAAGATTAGCGCACGAGGCGGGCAGTCCCAAAATCGGTTGGCGTGGGACCGCCCGCCCGGATCACTCGTCCTCGGCGAGCGTCAGCTCGACACCGCCGACGAAGCCGGCGGAGAGGTTGTAGATGAACGCGCCCAGCGTGGCGAGAGCCGTCGCGAGGACGACGTCGATCACCGCGATGATCGTCGTGAACATCAGCACGTTGGGCAGCGACAGGAACGATTGCAGGTCAAAGCCGTTGGACTCGTTCGAGCCGGTGGCCTCGGAGATCGTGCCGCCGACCGTCGAGAAGACGCCCATGGCGTCCATGACCATCCACAGCACGGCGGAGGCCACGATCGTGCAGACGCCGAGCGCGATGGAGAGCAGGAAGCTGACCTTCATCACCGACCACGGGTCGGCCTTGGCCACCCGCAGGCGGGCCTTGCGGACGCGCGGCGTGGTGCGCGCGCCGGTGCGGGGGCGGCGCGCGGCGGACGCGTTGCCGCCCTGGGTCTGGTAGGCCTGCGGCGGGTGGTACGGCCCGCCGGGCTGCTGGGGCTGCCGTTCCCCGGGCAGCGGCGAGGCCGACTGCCGGGTCTGCGGGCCTCTGGTGTCCGTCACAGTTCCCCCCTGGGATCCATGAGTGTCAGACGCGTGCGAGCCGGTCGCGCCGTCGTCGATCTTGCGCAGCTGAGTCGTGTGCGGATCCGTCGCACGCGCGGCGGAGCCACGGCCGCCGTCCGTCTCCGTACCCCTCGGGGTACTGGCCGATCCGGCGCCCGTGGCTCCGCTCACGATGACTCTCTCCTCGTGCTACTCGGCCGAGGGCGCCTCACCCTCGTCCGTGCCGGTGGTCGCGACGTCCTCGGCGGTCTCGTCGACGACGACATCGCCGTCGACCTCCTCCGCCTCGCGTCCCGCCTCGGCGTTGCGCGCGATGCCCACGACGGCATCCCGCTTGCCAAGATTGATCAGTTGGACGCCCATGGTGTCACGGCCCGTCTCCCTGACTCCGCTGACTCGCGTACGAATCACACCGCCCGAGAGGGTGATGGCGAGGATCTCGTCGTTCTCCTCGACCACCAGCGCGCCCACGAGCGTTCCACGGTCCTCGACGATCTTGGCGGCCTTGATGCCGAGGCCGCCGCGACCCTGGACGCGGTACTCGTCGACGGAGGTGCGCTTCGCGTACCCGCCGTCGGTGGCAGTGAACACGAACGTACCGGCTCGAACAACATTCATCGAGAGCAGTTCGTCGCCCTCGCGGAAACTCATGCCCTTGACGCCCGAGGTCGCACGGCCCATGGGACGCAGCGTGTCGTCCGAAGCGGTGAACCTGATCGACTGCGCCTTCTTGCTGATCAGCAGCAGATCGTCGTCGGCCGAGACGAGCTCGGCACCGATCAGTTCGTCGTCGGAACCGTCCTCCTGCTCGCGCAGGTTGATGGCGATCACGCCGCCCGAGCGCGGGGAGTCGTAGTCCTTCAGCGACGTCTTCTTCACCAGGCCCGCCTTGGTGGCCAGGACCAGGTAGGGCGCCGCCTCGTAGTCGCGGATCGCGAGGATCTCGGCGATGGACTCGTCCGGCTGGAAGGCCAGCAGGTTCGCCACGTGCTGGCCGCGCGCGTCCCGGCCGGCGTCGGGCAGCTCGTAGGCCTTCGCGCGGTAGACCCGGCCCTTGTTGGTGAAGAACAGCAGCCAGTGGTGGGTGGTGGACACGAAGAAGTGGTTGACGATGTCGTCTTCCTTGAGCTTCGCGCCCCGTACGCCCTTGCCGCCGCGCTTCTGGGCCCGGTAGTCGTCGGTCTTGGTGCGCTTGATGTAGCCACCGCGCGTGACCGTGACGACGATGTCCTCTTCGGCGATCAGGTCCTCGATGGACATGTCGCCCTCGTAGGGGATCAGCTTGGTCTTGCGGTCGTCGCCGTACTTCTCGACGAGCGCCGCCAGCTCCGCGCTGACGATCCCGCGCTGACGGACCGGCGAGGCGAGGATCTCGTTGTACTCGGTGATCTTCGCCTGGAGCTCGTCGTGCTCCTGGACGATCTTCTGCCGCTCCAGGGCCGCGAGGCGTCGGAGCTGCATCTCCAGGATCGCGTTGGCCTGGATCTCGTCGATCTCCAGGAGGTCCATCAGGCCGCCGCGGGCGATCTCGACGGTGTCGCTGCGCCGGATCAGCGCGATGACCTCGTCGATGGCGTCCAGGGCCTTGAGCAGGCCGCGCAGGATGTGGGCGCGCTCCTCGGCCTTGCGCAGGCGGAACTTGGTGCGCCGGACGATGACCTCGATCTGGTGGTTCACCCAGTGCCGGATGAACGCGTCCAGGGACAGCGTGCGCGGCACGCCGTCGACCAGGGCCAGCATGTTGGCGCCGAAGTTGGTCTGGAGGTCGGTGTGCTTGTACAGGTTGTTCAGCACGACCTTGGCGACCGCGTCCCGCTTGAGCACGATGACCAGGCGCTGGCCGGTGCGCGAGGACGTCTCGTCGCGGACGTCGGCGATGCCGCCGATCTTGCCGTCCTTCACCAGGTCGGCGATCTTCTGCGCGAGGTTGTCGGGGTTGGTCTGGTACGGCAGCTCCGTGACCACCAGGCACTGGCGGTTCTGGATCTCCTCGACCTCGACGACCGCGCGCATGGTGATCGAGCCGCGCCCGGTGCGGTAGGCCTCCTCGATGCCCTTGCGGCCCACCACGAGGGCGCCGGTCGGGAAGTCGGGGCCCTTGATGCGCTCGATGAGCGCGTCCAGCAGCTCCTCGTGGGAGGCCTCGTAGTTCTCCAGGTACCACTGAGCGCCGGCCGCGACCTCGCGCAGGTTGTGCGGCGGGATGTTGGTCGCCATGCCGACCGCGATACCGGCCGAGCCGTTGATCAGCAGGTTCGGGAAGCGGGCCGGCAGGACGGTCGGCTCCTGGGAGCGGCCGTCGTAGTTGTCCGTGAAGTCGACGGTCTCCTCGTCGATGTCGCGGACCATCTCCATCGACAGCGGCGCCATCTTGCACTCGGTGTACCGCATGGCCGCCGCCGGGTCGTTGCCCGGGGAGCCGAAGTTGCCGTTGGAGTCGACGAGCGGCATCCGCATCGACCAGGGCTGGGCGAGGCGGACCAGGGCGTCGTAGATGGAGGAGTCGCCGTGGGGGTGGTAGTTGCCCATGACGTCGCCGACGACGCGGGCGCACTTGTAGAAGCCGCGCTCGGGCCGGTAGCCGCCGTCGTACATGGCGTACAGCACGCGCCGGTGCACGGGCTTGAGGCCGTCACGGACGTCGGGCAGCGCACGCGAGACGATGACGGACATCGCGTAGTCGAGGTACGAGCGCTGCATCTCCGTCTCGAGCCCGACGGGCTCGACACGCATCGCCAGGGCGTCACCCTCGGGCGTCGTCACAGGGGTGTTCTCGTCGGTCATTGCTGGTGAAGGTCCTTCCTGGTGCGGTCAGCTGAGACCGACTCAGATGTCGAGGAAGCGGACGTCCTTGGCGTTGCGCTGGATGAACGCGCGGCGGGCCTCGACGTCCTCGCCCATCAGCACCGAGAACAGGTCGTCGGCCTGCGCGGCGTCGTCGAGCGTGACCTGGCCGAGCACGCGGTGCTCCTGGTCCATGGTCGTGATGCGCAGCTCCTCGGCGTTCATCTCGCCGAGGCCCTTGAAGCGCTGCACGGAGTCCTCGCGGATGCGCTTGCCGGCCTGGCGGCCCATCTCGATCAGCGCGTCGCGCTCGCGGTCCGAGTACGCGTACTCGAAGTCGTCCCGGCCCCACTTGATCTTGTAGAGCGGCGGGCGCGACAGGTACACGTGCCCGGCCTCGACCAGCGGCCGCATGAAGCGGAACAGGAAGGTCAGCAGCAGGGTGTTGATGTGCTGGCCGTCGACGTCGGCGTCCGCCATCAGGATGATCTTGTGATAGCGGAGCTTCTCGATGTCGAAGTCCTCGTGCACACCGGTGCCGAACGCGGAGATCATCGCCTGGATCTCCTGGTTCTGGAGGATCCGGTCGATGCGCGCCTTCTCGACGTTGAGGATCTTGCCTCGGATCGGGAGGATCGCCTGGTACTGCGGGTTGCGGCCGGACTTGGCCGAGCCGCCGGCGGAGTCGCCCTCGACGATGAAGATCTCGCACTTGGTCGGGTCGTTCGACTGGCAGTCGGACAGCTTGCCCGGCAGCGACGCCGACTCCAGCAGGCCCTTGCGGCGCGTCAGGTCGCGGGCCTTGCGGGCCGCCACGCGCGCGTGGGCCGCCTGGATGCCCTTGCGGATGATGTCCGCGGCCTCGTTCGGGTTGCGGTCGAGCCAGTCGGTCAGGTGCTCGTAGACCACGCGCTGGACGAAGGTCTTGACCTCCGTGTTGCCCAGCTTCGTCTTGGTCTGGCCCTCGAACTGGGGCTCGCTCAGCTTCACTGAGATGATCGCCGTCAGACCCTCGCGGATGTCGTCGCCCGTGAGGTTGTCGTCCTTCTCGCGCAGCAGCTTCTTGTCGCGCGCGTACTTGTTGATCAGCGAGGTGAGCGCCGCACGGAAGCCCTCCTCGTGCGTACCGCCCTCGTGCGTGTGGATGATGTTGGCGAACGAGTACACGCCCTCGGTGTAGCCGCCGTTCCACTGCATCGCGACCTCGAGGGACAGGTTCTTGTCCTTGTCCTCGGCCTCCAGGTCGATCACGCTGGGGTGCACCAGCTCTCCCTTGCGGGAGTTGAGGTACTTCACGAAGTCGACGATGCCGCCCTCGTAGTGGTACGAGACGCTCTTGACCTCGTGCTTCTCGTCCTCGCCCGCCTCGTCCGCGCCGGCGGTGGCCTTCGCCGACTCGCGCTCGTCGGTGAGGTTGATCTTCAGGCCCTTGTTGAGGAAGGCCATCTCCTGGAAGCGCCGGGACAGCGTCTCGAAGGAGTAGTCGGTGGTCTCGAAGATGTCGCCGTCGGCCCAGAAGGTGACCGACGTGCCCGTCTCCTCGGTGGCCTCGTGCTGGGCGAGCGGCGCCGTGGGGACACCGAGCTTGTACTCCTGCGTCCAGCGGTGGCCGTCGGTCCTGACCTCCACCGCGACCCTCGTGGAGAGGGCGTTGACGACGGAGACGCCCACGCCGTGCAGACCACCGGAGACCGCGTAACCGGCGCCGCCGAACTTGCCGCCCGCGTGCAGCACGGTCAGCACGACCTCGAGGGCGGGCTTGCCCTCGGACGGGACGATGCCCACCGGGATGCCACGGCCGTTGTCGACGACCCGGACACCGCCGTCGGCGAGGATCGTCACGTCGATCGTGTCCGCGTGACCGGCCAGCGCCTCGTCGACGGAGTTGTCCACGACCTCCTGCACCAGGTGGTGCAGGCCTCGCTCACCGGTCGAGCCGATGTACATGCCGGGTCGCTTGCGGACCGCGTCCAGACCCTCGAGGACGGTGATGGCACTGGCGTCGTACGAGGCGGGAGCTTCGCCGTCGGCGGTGCTCACCGGGTCGTTCACGCCGGTGTCGGTGGACGGGTTGTTCTCGTTGGGGTTGCCGGAATCGGCCACGAAGCGCCCTTTCTGGCACAGCACGAGCCGGGCTCGTCGGCGGGTTGCCGGAGCGGCTGCGGCATGTTGCGTTGGTAAGCCTTGATCAGCGTTGCTCAGCTTGTCCCGGACGGTCCCCACGTTCGGGGCGGGATTGTCTTCCATTCTACCGGTAGCACTGACACTGATGGGGGTTTGCCGGTGCCTGAGTTCGCATGTGCCGCCCTGAACGAGGCTCTCCCGACTCCCGATATGCGGATGGGGGCCTCAGGAGGCTCACGACGGCACTCAGCGCTTCGAGGCGTCAACCCTTGGCTACTTGGGAGTCAGATCGGGGTTCGCCACCCTGTGCGGGGGTACGGCGAACCGGGCGCCGGCGATCAACACCGGCCCCTGACAGGCAAATATGTGATGTACCTCACCAACCCGCAGCGCGGGCGGACAGGTCACCCGTAGGTGTCCCCGGGCCCCTTGCTGCCCGGCGCGCGCAGCGGGCCGTACCGCCGGGCGGAACCGCCCGGACCGCCCGGGCCGAGCACCTTGATCACCCGCACCGAGCCGTGCCCGAGGTCCTCGTTGAGCCGGGCCACCAGCGTCGGGGCGAGCAGCCGCAGATTCGTCGCCCACGCCGTCGAGTCGCACCGGACGACCAGCACCCGCTCGTCCTCGTCGTACCGCTCCGGCACGCAGTGCTTGGCCACGTCCTCGCCCACGATCTGCGGCCAGCGGCCCATCACGCCGCCCACCGCGGCCGGTGTCTCCCACCCGCGCTCCGTGATCAGCCGGTTGATCGCCGAGCCCAGCGCCATCGGGTCGCGCCCGTCCGCGCGCGCCCCGGAACGCAGCCCGCCGCGCCGGGCCTGCCGCTTCTGCTGCGCCGCGTCCCCCCGCGCACGCGCCGCTTCGCGCGCCGCCCTCAGCGCCACCCGCGCCAGATCCACACCGGACGGCTCGGGGGCCCTGCCGCCCTTGCCCCGCTCGCCCTCGCCGTTGCCGTTGCCGGACGCCGGTCCGTCCGCGCTCATACGCGCTCCACCGAACCCTCCGCCACCGAGAACCGCGCCCCCGCGAGCACGTGCGGCACGTCGTCGTCCACCGCGGCGGTCACCAGCACCTGCTCGCCGGGCGCCACCAGCTCGGCCAGCCGCTCCCGGCGCCGCGCGTCCAGCTCGGCGAAGACGTCGTCCAGCACCAGCACCGGTTCGTTGCCCTCGGCCCGCAGCAGGTCGAACGAGGCCAGCCGCAGCGCGAGCGCGTACGACCAGGACTCGCCGTGGGACGCGTAGCCCTTCGCGGGCAGCTGACCGAGCTTCAGCACCAGGTCGTCCCGGTGCGGGCCGACCAGCGTCACGCCCCGCTCGATCTCCTGCTTGCGGGCCTCGCCCAGCGCGGCCATCAGCTGCTCGTAGAGGTCCTCGCGCGTGTGCGCCTCCCCCGGCGCCGACGGCTTGTACTCCAGCGCGAGGGGACCGCCGCCGGGCGCCAGCTGCTCGTACGCCTTGTCGGCCAGCGGCTGCACCGCGGCGATCAGGTCCAGGCGCTGCGCCAGCAGCTCGGCACCCACCCGTGCCAGATGCTGGTCCCAGACGTCGAGCGTGGACAGGTCCATCGTGCGGCCACCGTGCCGGCGGGCGAGCGCGGCCGACTTCAGCAGGGTGTTGCGCTGCTTGAGCACCCGGTCGTAGTCCGAGCGCACCCCGGCCATCCGCGGGGAGCGGGCGGTGATCAGCTCGTCCAGGAAACGCCGCCGCTCGCCGGGGTCCCCCTTGACCAGGGCGAGGTCCTCGGGCGCGAACAGCACGGTCCGCACGATGCCCAGCACGTCACGCGGTCTGACCTGCGAGGACCTGTTGATCCGGGCGCGGTTGGCCTTGCCCGGGTTCAGCTCCAGCTCGATCAGCTGCTGCCGCTCGCCCTGCCGCACCTGCGCCCGGATCACCGCCCGGTCGGCGCCCATGCGCACCAGCGGCGCGTCCGAGGAGACCCGGTGGCTGCCGAGGGTCGCCAGATAGCCGACCGCCTCGACCAGATTCGTCTTCCCCTGCCCGTTGGGGCCGACGAAGGCGGTGACGCCCGGGTCCAGCGGGACCTCGACCCGGGCATACGAACGGAAGTCGGCCAGCGACAGATGCGTGACGTGCATGGTCGTTCGCCGACCTCCCCAACCTTCGGGTGTTGCTTACTTCTTCTCCACCGCGTGCCCGCCGAACTGGTTGCGCAGCGCGGCGATCATCTTCATCTGCGGCGAGTCGTCCTGCCGGGACG
>NZ_WWHX01000118.1 GCF_009862125.1 Streptomyces sp. SID5910 | reverse complement strand
TGACGCCTTCCTGTTCGTCACGGCCGCGGGCGACGGCAGCTGCCTCGCCGTCCTCTCGGACGCGGACTCCGACGTCGGCCAGGTCGCCTACGAGATGACCCTCCTCGTGAAGCGGGTCGGCGTGCATCTGGGCACCGCTCCGCGCACCGATCTGTCCTCGGGCGGGTAAGTGGGATGACATGAGCGCAGACGGTCAGGGAACAAACCACTGGTTCGACGACGAGGCCGGCCCCGTCGTCCGTCCGTACGCCATGACGCGCGGCCGCACCAGCAGCACGGCCCAGCACCGCCTCGACCTCATCGCGGTGGTGG
The DNA here is from genome assembly GCF_009862125.1 of Streptomyces sp. SID5910. GTDB lineage: Bacteria > Actinomycetota > Actinomycetes > Streptomycetales > Streptomycetaceae > Streptomyces. Next base: position 10,153 of record NZ_WWHX01000118.1, on the reverse strand, counting down.
TCCCGGAACCTCACGCGGACGACCCGGAGGCGGACGTCACGCTCGCCCCGGAGCACGTGGACATCGTCGGACTGTGCCGGCGGACCCCGCAGTCGGTCGCCGAACTCGCCGCCGAACTCGACCTACCCGTCGGCGTCGTACGCGTCCTGGTCGGGGACCTGGTCGACGCCGAGCTCGTGCACGTGAACCGGCCGGTGCCCCCGGCCGAACTCCCGGACGAGAACATCCTGCGCGACGTGATCAACGGCCTGCGCGCACTGTGAAACGGACCCGCGGGGGCGCCTCGGCTTCCCCGCGGGCACGGTAAGGAGAAGAGATCGATGATCTTCGGGCGTTCTCAGCGCGGCAAGCCGCCGGTCGAGCCCGTCACGCTCAAGATCCTCGTGGCCGGCGGCTTCGGCGTGGGCAAGACCACCCTCGTCGGCGCGGTCAGCGAGATCAGACCGCTGCGCACCGAGGAACTGCTCACGGAGGCCGGCCGCCCCGTCGACGACGTCAGCGGTGTGGAGGGCAAGCACACCACCACCGTGGCGATGGACTTCGGCCGGATCACGCTGCGCGAGGACCTGGTGCTCTACCTGTTCGGCACGCCCGGCCAGGAGCGGTTCTGGTTCATGTGGGACGAGCTGTCCGAGGGCGCCCTCGGTGCCGTGGTCCTCGCCGACACGCGCCGCCTGGAGGACTGCTTCGCCGCGGTCGACTACTTCGAGCGGCGCTCCATCCCCTTCGTCGTCGGCGTCAACTGCTTCGAGGGCTCGGCCCGCTACCCGGCCGAGACCGTCCGCCAGGCCCTCGACCTCGACGCCGACGTACCGCTGGTGCTGTGCGACGCCCGGGACCGGGAGTCGGTCAAGGAGGTCCTCGTGGGCGTCGTCCAGCACGCGATGGCCCAGGCGGCGGACCGCCGCCGCCCCGTCGCCACCTGACCCCGCACCCGCACACCGCTTCCCGCCCCTGCCCTCCTACCCATCACCGTCCTCCTCGTCCTCCTGCATCCAGCCGAAGCTCTTCTGATGGGCACCCCGGAGCCCTGGTACACGGCGTCCACGACCTCGCGCGTCTGCCAGCTCGTCGCCTCCAGCACCGCCCGCCCGAGGTGTGCCTTCGTGACGTACCGGGTCCTGGTCCCCGAAAGCAGGGTGGTGCGGCGTGCGACTCCCGTGGCGTCGTCCGCCGGGGGCAGGGGCCACGGGCGTGCCGTCGCAGTCGAACCGCCCATGAGGGAGTGGGCCTTGAGGCACAGGGACCCGCCCGGCGCGCACCGGTATTGGCACGACTCTCCACCGCGGTACGCGTGAGCCGCCCGCCGGAGCCGCCCCTTCCGTGATCGGATACAGTCCGCCGCGTGTCCGAAACCGAAACCTCCGTTCCCAACTCCGCGCCGGACTCCCACTGTTCGCGCTGCGGAACGCCCTACGGAGACGGCGTCTCCGGCTGGCCCCGCACCTGCCCGGCGTGCGGCACCAGGGCCTACCGCAACCCGCTGCCGGTAGCGGTCGCCCTCCAGCCCGTGTACGACACCAAGGGCACCGCCCTGGTCGTCATCACCAGGACCGTGGCGCCCGCGCGCGGGGGCGTCGCCCTGCCCGGCGGCTTCATCGACGACCGGGAGGACTGGCGGCGGGCCGTCGTCCGCGAACTCCAGGAGGAGACGGGCATCGACGCGGCGAGCCGCGACGTACGGCTCGCCGACGCCATGAGCTCGCCCGACGGCCACCTGCTGCTCTTCGGACTCCTCCCGGAGCGGCCCGCCGAGCACCTCCCGCCGTCCGCGGCCACCGACGAGACCGAGGGATGGCACCTCCTGCGCCGCGCCGAAGAGCTCGCCTTCCCCCTCCACACCCGGGCCGCGCGGGCCTTCTTCGAGGGCCGCTACATCTGAGCCGACCGCTCGGCCAGGCCCCGGACGCGCACAGGCAAGGACGGCACCCGCGCGCCGTCCACGCCTTCCCGCTCCACGACCACCCGCCGGCCCTCCCAGCGCACGGCGTACCGCTCCACCTCCGCCTCCTCCCAGCCGTCACCCGCGTCCGGCACCACCAGCCCGCCCCCGGCCCGGCCCCGGGCGGGCGCCCACACCTCCAGCTCCACCCCGCCGTCCTCCCCGCGCACCGGCACCACCGCCCCCGCACGCGCGAACACCGGAATCCGGCCCGGCGGCGCCTCCACGAACACCTGCCCCGGCCCCTCGTACGCCCGCTCCGTCACCGTGTCGTACCAGCGCCCCCGCGGCAGCCGCACCGCCCGCCCGTCCGCCCCGGGGTCCAGCACCGGCGCCACCAGCAGACAGTCGCCCAGCAGAAACGCGTCCTCGCAGTCCCGCAACGCCCGATCCTCCGGCGCCGACCACCACAGCGGCCGCACATACGGCGCACCCGTACGCCGGGCCAGCTGCGCCAGCGTCACGAAGTACGGCAGCAGCCGCCGCCGCTCCGCCAACGCCACGCGCGCGTGCTCCAGCACCTCCGCACCGAACTCCCACGGCTCCAGGTACCTTTCCCGCGCACCCCCGTACGTACGGAACAGCGGCAGATACGCGGCCAGGCCCAACCACCGCAGATACAGCTCCGGCGACGGACTCCCCCCGGACCCGCCCCCGTCCGGCCCCGAGTACGGCACCCCGCACAGCCCGAGCCCCATCACCACCGCCAGCGACGCCCGCAGCCCCGGCCAGCCGGACGCCACCTGCCCGGTCCAGGCACCGCCGTACCGCTGCATGCCGGCCCACCCCGAGCGCGACAGCACGAACGGCCGCTCCTCGGGCACCAGCTCCCGCAACCCCTCGTACTCCGCCCCGGCCATGCACAGCGCGTACACGTTGTGCGCCTCCCGATGGTCACCACCGCGCCCCTCCAGCCGGTGCCGCGCCGAACGGGGCAGCGTCGGCTCCCCGAACACGGCGGACGACACCGGCGCGTCCCGGTCGTGCCGCAGCCCCGCGAAGCCCCGTTCCAGCCGCTCCGCACAGAGCCCGCCCCACCATGCCCGCACGCGCGCGTCCGTGAAGTCCGGGAACACCACTTCCCCGGACCGGCCCACACCCCGCACGACCCGCCCGGCCGGATCCCGCACGAACACGTCCGCGTCCACCCCGCTGTCGTACGCGGCATGCCCGGCCACGGCCGGCACCCCGGGATCGACGACCGACACCAGCCGGATCCCGTCCCGCCGCAGCTCCTCGGCGAGAACCGGCAGCTTCGGGAACCGCTCCTCGTCGACCGTGAACACCCGGCCGGCATTGAGGTGGCCGGCGTCCAGATGCACGGCGTCGACCGGCAGACCACGCTCCTGGTAGCCGGCGACCACCCGCCGCAGCTCCTGCTCGTCACCGAACCCGCGCCGCCCGTGCTGATGACCGAGCGCCCACGCGGGCGGCACCGCCGCAACACCGGTCAGGGAGGCCCAGGCGAGCAGCACGCGCGCGGGGGTGCCCACCATGGCCCAGCAGCGCAGCGGCCCCCCGTCCATCCGCAGCACGCTGCGGCCCGGCCGGTCGTGCCCCGACCCCGCGCCCTCCTCGCCCTCCCGCAGGGTCACCGAGCCGTCCCACGTGCTGTCGTGGAACACCAGGTGCGTCCCCGCGTCGGCCACCACCAGCTGCACCGGCATCGTCACCGACGCCGGGGCGTCCCCCGCCGCACCGGGCGCCGCGTTCCACAGCCGGTACGCGCCGTCGCGCAGCCGCGGCCCCGAGGCCCGCCCGCCCAGCCCGAAGAACCGGGCGTCCGCCGCCACCTCCGACCGCTGCGTCCAGCGCGCGGGACCACCGCCCACCGGCTCCCACCACCGGGGAGGCAGCTCACGGCGCAGCACCACACCCCCCGGAGTCCGCACCTCCACCGCACCGTGCCGCGACACGGCCACCGTCACGCGCTCGGCCACCACCCGCCGGCCACCGTCCTTGTCCGGCTCCAGCACCGCCCGCGGATCCGGCTCCGGAGCCCGGCCCGCCAACGCGTACGACGGCTCCGGCCCCGCCCCGTCCCAGCCCCAGAACACCGCCCCGTTCACGGCCACGAGGATCCGCAGCTCCGAACGGCCGAACCGGATCACACCGCCCCCGGGCCCCGGCTCCACCTCCCGCATCGCCCCCGGCACCCGCGCCCGCTCCGCCCCGCGCGGCGCCGGCCCCACCGCGTCCGCACGCCACCTGCGCCACGCCGCCCGTACGGTACGCACCCCGTGCGCCGGCCCCGCGGAACCGAACACCTTCATCGAACGCACCAGGTCACGACCGTCCATGCTGCTCACCCTGCCACCGACCGGCCTCCGCACGGGCCGCGTTCAACTGCCGTTCACCCGTGACAGGACCACATCTTCACGACACCGACTATGTGGGGCGCACCCTGGTGCGGAAGTCGATCACATGGCATCGTCCGTGTCAGCCGCGTCACGCGCACACCCCAGCCCGTGCGCGGAGGACGCACACGACGCGCACAGTCCGGGAGCCGCCCCATGTCGACCACGAACCCCCAGCCGCTCTGGCAGCCAGATCCGCAGCGCATCGCCCAGGCACGGATCACCAGGTTCCAGAGCTGGGCCGCCGAACACCACGGCGCCCCCGCCGAGGGCGGTTACGCCGCCCTGCACCGCTGGTCCGTCGACGAGCCGGAGACCTTCTGGAAAGCCGTCACCGAATGGTTCGACGTCCACTTCTCCACCCCCTACGCGCGCGTACTGGGCGACCGCTCGATGCCCGGCGCCCAGTGGTTCCCCGGCGCCACCCTGAACTACGCCGAGCACGCCCTGCGCGCCGCGGCCACCCGCCCGGACGAACCGGCCCTCCTGTACGTCGACGAGACCCACGAGACCAGCCCCCTCACCTGGTCCGAACTGCGCCGCCAGGTCGGCTCCCTCGCCGCCGAACTCCGCGCCCTCGGCGTCCGCCCCGGCGACCGCGTCAGCGGCTACCTGCCGAACATCCCCCAGGCCGTCACCGCCCTCCTGGCCACCGCCGCCGTCGGCGCCGTCTGGACCTCCTGCGCCCCCGACTTCGGCGCCCGCAGCGTCCTGGACCGCTTCCAGCAGGTCGAACCCGTCGTCCTGTTCACCGTCGACGGCTACCGCTACGGCGGCAAGGAACACGACCGCCGCGACACCGTCGCCGAACTCCGCCGCGAACTGCCCACCCTGCGCGCCGTGGTCCACATCCCGCTCCTCGGCACCGACACACCCGAGGGCGCCCTCGCCTGGGACACCCTCACGGCCGCGGACACGGAACCCGTCTTCGAGCAGGTCCCCTTCGACCACCCCCTGTGGGTGCTCTACTCCTCCGGCACCACCGGCCTGCCCAAGGCCATCGTCCAGTCCCAGGGCGGCATCCTCGTCGAGCACCTCAAACAGCTCGGCCTGCACTGCGACCTCGGCCCCGAGGACCGCTTCTTCTGGTACACCTCGACCGGCTGGATGATGTGGAACTTCCTCGTCTCCGGCCTGCTCACCGGCACCACGATCGTCCTCTACGACGGCAGCCCCGGCTTCCCCGCCACCGACGCCCAGTGGCGCATCGCCGAACGCACCGGCGCCACCCTCTTCGGCACCTCCGCCGCCTACGTCATGGCCTGCCGCAAGGCCGACGTCCACCCGGGCCGCGACCTCGACCTCTCCCGCGTCCAGTGCGTCGCCACCACCGGCTCCCCGCTCCCGCCCGACGGCTTCCGCTGGCTGCACGACGAGGTGCGCGAGGACCTGTGGATCGCCTCCGTCAGCGGCGGCACCGACGTGTGCTCCTGCTTCGCCGGCGCCGTCCCCACCCTCCCCGTGTACATCGGCGAACTCCAGGCCCCCGGCCTCGGCACCGACCTCCAGTCCTGGGACCCGAACGGCGAACCCCTCACCGACGAGGTCGGCGAGCTGGTCGTCACCAACCCCATGCCCTCGATGCCGGTCCGCTTCTGGAACGACCCCGACGGCAGCCGCTACCACGACAGCTACTTCGACACCTACCCCGGCGTCTGGCGCCACGGCGACTGGATCACCCTCACCTCACGCGGCTCCGTCGTCATCCACGGCCGCTCCGACTCCACCCTCAACCGGCAGGGCGTCCGCATGGGCTCCGCCGACATCTACGAGGCCGTCGAACGCCTCCCCGAGATCCGGGAGACCCTCGTCATCGGCGTCGAACAGCCCGACGGCGGCTACTGGATGCCCCTCTTCGTGCACCTCGTCCCCGGCGCGACCCTCGACGACACCCTGCGGACGCGGATCAAGCAGACCATCCGCGAACAGCTCTCACCCCGCCACGTCCCCGACGAGATCATCGAGGTCCCGGGCGTCCCGCACACCCTCACCGGCAAACGCATCGAGGTCCCCGTCAAGCGCCTCCTCCAGGGCACCCCGCTGGAGAAGGCAGTGAACCCCGGCTCCATCGACAACCTCGACCTGCTCCACTTCTACGAGGACCTCGCCCGCAAACGCGCCTGACCAGGCCCACCATGAGCCGGCCGCCCACGCAGGGCGGCCGGCCCGCCCCCTTTGTCAGTGCCCCCGGTTACGGTGAGTGAGCATTGATCGACCGCGCACAGGGGGAAAGACATGGCGCACACCGACCAGACGATCCGACGCGTCCTGCGCCGCGAAATCGCCGGCACCATCGGACTGCTCACCGACGAGCACGACTTCCGCGCCATGCGGCGCTACCGCAGCTTCACCTTCGACGACCACACCGCCTACCTCCGGCAGGTCGAAGCCCTCCTCAGGACCCGGGCCTCCCAGGGCACCCACACCACGATCGCCCTCTTCGACCCCGAGGACTACGCCGAGTTCTGCGCGAAGTCCGGCCTCGACCCCGACCTCCCCGCCACCCGCACCCGCTTCACCGCCGAACTCGCCGCCCACGGCCCCACCGTCCCCTACGACGGACAGCCCCTCGCCGACCTCGTCCCCACCCTCGTCGACGAAGCCGTACGCCAGGCCACCTGGGAGTACGCGTCCACCCTGCTGGCCCGCCTCGGCACCTGCGCCACCTGCGGCGAGGACCTCGGCCGCGCCGCGTTCGCCCGCGCCTCCCGCCTCCTGACCCGCATCGTGGAGACAGCCCCGGCCGGCCACCGGCACCTGGTGTGCAGCGTCTCGACCACACCGGAAGCCCTCACCTCCGCCCTCCACGCCGACGACGACACCGACGGCGGCGTGCGGCTGGACGAGGCCGACGCCCTGGAGTTCACCGCCGTCCTGGCCCTCGGCCTCGCCACCCACACCCCCGGCGGCCTCGTCATGCGGACCAGCACCCCCGGCAGCCCCGACCACATCTACGGCTGGCGCCTGCGCGGATACGGCCTCGCCCCGCTCACCGCCGCCGAGGTCTTCGACGCCTACTGCACCGACGTCGAGTCCGGCGACCTCATCGCCCCGGAGTCCAACGTCGACTACTGCGCACCGCCCGACCTCGGAGACGACACCGCGGCACCGGGACACCACCACTGAACGCGAGGGGCGCCCCACCCGAAGGTGGAGCGCCCCTCACACAGTCACGGCAACGGCTCACCGGCCTCTACTCGCCGGACAGCACCGCCTGCGCCGCGTTCCGCGCCTCCTCGGCACTGTCCGCCGCACGGGCGGCCGCCGCGGCCCGCTCGCACTGCGCCAGCGTGAACTTCGCCAGCGTCGCCCGTACATAGGGGAGCGACGCCGCACCCATGGAGAGAGAGGTGACGCCCAGACCGGTCAGCACACACGCGAGCAGCGGATCCGCCGCGGCCTCACCGCAGACACCGCAGCTCTTGCCCTCGGCCTTCGCCGCCTCGGCGGCCAGCGCGACCAGGTCGAGCAGCGCGGGCTGCCACGGATCCTGGAGCCGCGACACCGCGCCCACCTGACGGTCGGCGGCGAACGTGTACTGAGCGAGGTCGTTCGTCCCCAGCGACAGGAACTCGACCTCCTGAAGGATCGAGCGCGCCCGCAGCGCGGCCGACGGGATCTCCACCATCGCACCGAACTTCGCCCGCAGCCCGGCCTCACGGCACGCGTCCGCGAACGCCTTGGCGTCCGCACGGTCCGCCACCATCGGAGCCATGACCTCCAGGTAGACCGGCAGCCCCTCCGCCGCCTTCGCCAGCGCCGTCAGCTGCGTACGCAGCACCTCCGGGTGGTCGAGCAGCGTCCGCAGACCCCGCACGCCCAGCGCAGGGTTCGGCTCGTCGGCCGGGGTCAGGAAGTCCAGCGGCTTGTCCGCACCCGCGTCCAGCACCCGCACGACGACCCGGCCCTCCGGGAACGCCTCCAGCACCTGCCGGTAGGCGGTGACCTGCTTCTCCTCGGACGGCGCGTTCTTGCTGTCATCGAGGAAGAGGAACTCGGTACGGAACAGACCGACGCCCTCCGCACCGGCCTCCACGGCGGCCGGCACATCGGCGGGACCACCGACATTGGCCAGCAGCGGCACCTTGTGACCGTCGGACGTCGCGCCGGGACCGGTCGAGGCGGCCAGCGCGGCCTTGCGCTCGGCGGCCTCCGCCTCCATCCGCGCCTTCTTCTCCGCGCTCGGGTTCACGAAGATCTCGCCGGTGCTGCCGTCCACCGCGATCACCGTGCCCTCGGGAAGCTCACCGGCCCCCGGCAGCGCCACCACGGCCGGCACGCCCAGCGCCCGCGCCAGGATCGCGCTGTGGCTGGTCGGCCCGCCCTCCTCGGTGACGAAACCGAGCACCAGCGTCGGGTCGAGCAGCGCCGTGTCGGCCGGCGCCAGGTCACGCGCGATCAGCACATACGGCTCGTCACTGTCCGGCACACCCGGCATCGGCACCCCGAGCAGACGCGCGACGATACGGTTCCGCACGTCGTCGAGGTCCGCGACCCGGCCGGCCAGGTACTCACCGGCACCGGCCAGCAGGGCGCGGTACGCCGCGAAGGCGTCGTACACAGCGCGCTCGGCCGTGCTGCCGACGGCGATCCGCCGCTCCACGTCCGCCATCAGCTCGGGGTCCTGGGCCATCATGGCCTGCGCCTCGAGCACCGCCTGGGCCTCGCCGCCCGCCAGGTTGCCGCGCGCCATCAGGTCGGCCGCCACGGCCTCGACGGCCTTGCGGGCGCGCCCCTGCTCGCGCTCCGCGTCCTCCGCCGGGATCTGCTTGGCAGGCGGTTCGAGCACCGCCGTCCCCATGTGCCGAACCTCGCCGATCGCCACACCGTGGCTCACACCGACGCCTCGCAGCGTTGTCTCCATCTCACCCGTCCCGATAATGCGGCGGGTCCCGCCGCCGCGGTGGTTGTCCTGCCGGCCGTCCGAAGACGGCGTCGCCGTCACTTCCAGAGGAAGAGGCTCTCGCCCGCCTTCACTTCGCCGTCCTCACGGAGATCGACGAGCGCCTCGGCCGTCGCCTCCAGGGCGACGATCGGACAGACCGGCGACTTGCCCGCGGCCTCGACGGCCGCCGGGTCCCAGCGCACCACGGCCTGGCCGCGCACGACGGTGTCACCCTTGTTCACCAGCAGCTCGAAGCCCTCGCCGTTCAGCTGCACGGTGTCGATGCCGAGATGCGTCAGCACCCCGTGACCACTGTCGTCGACCACGACGAACGCGTGCGGGTGCAGGGAGACGATGACCCCGTCCACGGGAGAGACGGCCTCGGACGGCTCCCGAACGGGGTCGATGGCGGTGCCCGGGCCGACCATGGCCCCGGAGAAGACCGGATCAGGCACGGCGGCCAGTCCGATGGCGCGTCCTGCAAGAGGGGACGAGACGGTGGTCATGGGAAGCCTCCCAGTGATGGAGATCTGTACGAGCCGTCACTGTATGTCATAGGAAGTACCGGTTCCGCACGAGTATTCCGAATAGAGGTCTAGACCACACTCGCCAGTGATTTGCACCCGTTCCGCGGACCCGTGTACAGTCGTGACTCCTGCTTGAGGTTGAGCGACGCCACGCTGGCGTGCTCGCCGGGCAGGCACCCAACTCTTCAGATCCTATCTTCGGATCGCCTTCTGCGTGCCCGCAGGACGGTGGTCAGAGGGGCCGGAAAAGCCTGATAGTGTTGGAAACACCGAAGGGAAGCGCCCAGAGGAAAGCCCGAGAGGGTGAGTACAAAGGAAGCGTCCGTTCCTTGAGAACTCAACAGCGTGCCAAAAGTCAACGCCAGATATGTTGATACCCCGTCCATCACAGTGTGATGGTCGAGGTTCCTTTGAAATACACAACAGCGAGGACGCTGTGAAC
>NZ_WWHX01000117.1 GCF_009862125.1 Streptomyces sp. SID5910 | reverse complement strand
TGACCCCGAGCGCCGCACGTCCCTCAGGAGGACCCCGTGAAGCAGGGCACGCAGGGCTCCGCCGGGACGGACGACCCGGGCTGGGCCACCCCCCGGGTGCCGGCCCAGCCGGGCGCCGCCGACCGGGACCGTGCCCGGGACCGGGGCGGCGCCCAGGACCCCGCCGGGACGGCGCGCGGCGAGCACACGCACGGCGAACCGCCCCTCGGCGGGCCCCGCGCCCTCGTACGGCGTTCCTCCGTGCGCGGGCAGATCCTCGACGCCCTGCGCACCGCGCTGGTCTCCGGGGAGCTGCGCCCCGGCGAGGTCTACTCGGCGCCCGTGCTCGGCGAACGGTTCGGCGTGTCCGCCACCCCCGTGCGCGAGGCGATGCAGCAGCTCGCCCTTGAGGGCGCCGTCGAGGTCGTCCCCAACCGGGGTTTCCGCGTCGTGGAGCGCGGCGCCCGGGAGCTGGCCGAGCTCGGCGAGGTGCGGGCCCTGATCGAGGTCCCGGTGCTGCTGCGGCTGGCCCGCACGGTGCCCGCCGAGCGCTGGGCCCGGCTGCGCCCCGTCGCCGAGGCCACCGTCCGGGCCGCGTCCTCCGGCTGCCCGGCGACCTACGCGGAGGCCGACCGCGCCTTCCACCGCGAGGTGCTCGCGCTCGCCGGCAACGACCAGCTCGTCCGGATCGCCGGCGACCTGCACCGCCGCGCCCAGTGGCCGGCGTCCGGCACCCCCGCGACGCGCGGACGTGCCGACCTGATCGCCGACGCCCACGAACACACGGCCCTACTGGACGCACTGATCGCCGGCGACCAGGACGTGGTACGGGACCTGGTGACGCAGCACTACGCGGCCACCTGACGCCCGGACGCCGCCCTCCAGGCCCCCGGGCGCCCGTCCCCGGGGACCCGGGTTCCACTCGTGCGGCCGATGTGCGCGGCCGTCCCCCGGGCTTCCCCGGACGGTCCCCTACGGGGTCTTCTGCGACGCCTCCTCGGGCTCGTGCCTGGAGCGGCGCTGCTGGGGCTCCGGCTTTCGGGCGGGTCCGCTCGCGCGGCGCGACGTGCGTCGCCCCGTGTCGTGGCCGTGGAGTTCGACGGCGAGCGGGGCCGCGGTGAAGACCGACGAGTAGGTGCCGACCACCACACCGATCAGCAGCGCCACGGCGAAGTCGGTCAGCGAGTCCTCGGCGAGGACCGCCAGCGAGGCGAGGATCAGCACCGCGCCCATGCCGGTGTTGACCGTGCGGGGCAGCGTCTGGAGGATCGCCTGGTTGGTGAGGCGGGCGAACGGCGTGCCGCGGTCCTTGCCGAGCAGCTCGCGGACGCGGTCGAACAGGACCACCGAGTCGTTGACCGAGTAGCCGATGACGGTCAGCAGCGCCGCCAGGAACACCCCGTCGATGGGCTTGCCGAGCCAGGCGAACACCCCGACGAGGATGATCACGTCATGGGCCAGCGCACTCACCGCCGCCGTGCCGAACAGGAGGCGGAAGCGCGCCGCCAGATACAAGAGCTGCGCGCCCAGCGCCAGGCCGAGGGCGATCAGCGCGTCCCGGCGCAGCTCCTCGCCGAGGCTCGGGCCGATCAGCTCGTCGCGGAGCTTCTCCGCCCCGCCGCCGAGCCCGCCGACGGTCTCGGTGACGGTGGCCGCCTCCGCGTCGGTCAGCTCCTCGGTGCGCACCGTGAGGCCGTTGTCGCCGGAGGACTGCACGACCGCCCGCGGGAAGCCCGCGTCGGCGAGCGCCGTGCGGGCCCGGTCGGGATCGACCTCGGTCGCCGTGGAGTACTCGATGAGCCGTCCGCCGGTGAACTCGATGCCGAAGTCGAGGCCCCGGGCCACGATGCCCGAGCCGGCCAGCACCAGGACGATGCCGGAGGCGGCCAGCCAGCGGCGCGGCCGGCGCATCAGGAACGGGTCGCGGCGCAGCAGGGCGTCGCGGACCGGGCCGGTGGTGGAGATGCCGGTGATGTGCGGGCGGCGGAAGACCGCCGGGCGGCCCGCGGCGAACTCCGCGAGCACCCGGGTGATCACCAGGGCGCTGACCATGGAGGCGAGGACACCGATGCCCAGGGTGACGCCGAAGCCCTTCACCGGGCCGGAGGCCAGGAAGAACAGCAGGGCGGCGGCGATCAGCGTGGTGATGTTGGAGTCGGCGATCGCGCTGAACGCGCTGCGGAAACCGGTCGTCAGCGCCGACCGCGTACTGGGCCGGGTGCGCAGCGCCTGTTCCTCGCGGGCCCGTTCGAACACCAGGACGTTGGCGTCCACCGCCATGCCGATCGCCAGGACGAAACCGGCGAGGCCCGGCAGGGTCAGCGTCGCGCCGACCGCGGCCAGGGCGGCGTAGGAGATGACGCCGTAGCAGAGCAGGGCGACGGTGGCGAGGGCGCCCATGAGGCGGTAGACGACGATGATGAACAGCGCGGTCAGCGCGGTGCCGATGACGGCGGCCCAGGCGCCGGCCGAGATGGCCTCGTCGCCCAGGGTCGCGCCGATGGTGCGCTGCTCCACGGTCTCCACCGGCACGGGCAGGGCGCCGCCCTTGACGAGCAGGGCCAGTTCGCGGGCCTCGGTGTCGTCGAAGGAACCGGTGATCTGCGTGGAGCCGCCGGCGATGCCCGCCCCGCAGGCCACCGAGGGGTCGACCTGCGGGGAGGAGATGATCTTGTCGTCGAGCACGATGGCGACGCGGCGCTGCGGGTCGCCGGCCGGGTGGCAGGCGGCCTCACCGGTCACCTTGGCCCACCGGTCGCTGCCCTTGTCCTTGAAGTCGACGGTGACGTGCCAGCCGGCGCCGTTCTGCTGGTCGAAGCGGGCGTCGGCGCCCTCGACGTCCTGACCGGTCAGGGCGGCGGCCGCGAGCCGCAGCGACTGGCCGGACTCGTCGGGCAGGACGCGCTCCTTCGACGCGTCGGCGGGCCGCTCGGCGGAGTCGCCGGGCGCCTCGGCGGCGCCGAGCACCGGGTGGACGGTGAGCTGGGCGGTGCGGCCCAGCACGTCTGCGGCCTTCTTCGGGTCCTGGACGCCCGGCAGCTCGACGACGATGCGGTCGTCGCCGGAACGGACGATGGTCGGCTCGGCGACACCGAGCGCGTCGATCCGGCCGCGCAGCACCTCCACGGTGCGGTCGGTGGCCTCGCGGCCGGCCTTGGTGGTGGAGGTGGACCTGGTCTCCAGCACGATCTGGGTGCCGCCGCGCAGATCGAGTCCGAGGCGGACCGGCATCGTCAGGGTGATCGCCACCGCGGCGGCCATCACGGCCAGGGCGATCAGCGCGCGCAGGCGCAATGCCTGGGACTGTGCGCGGGATCGGGGACGGGTACGGGGACGTGAGCGTTTCACACGGGCCTCCGGCGGGCATGCCGCGGCGGCGGCTGCGCGGCCGCGACGGAAGAAGGGGGAAGGGACGGATCCTCAGATGCCGGAAGGCGCGGGAGGTGCCCGCCCGCGGTCGTGGCCCGTGCGGCCGGGGGAGACGGACGGGGAGCCGCGCGTCGTCGGGGCCCGCCGCCCGTGGGCGGCCGGGACGGCACCGCTCCCGTGCGCGGTGACGGCGAGGTGGCCCGGCGCCGAGGGGCGTTCGCCCAGGTGGTCGTGGCGGGGCCTGGCCTGGGTGGCGCAGGTGCTCGGACAGCCGTCGTCGGCGTGGAACCCGGTGTCCGGGCGCGGGACGGCCGTGACCGAGTGCACCGGCAGCGGCCCGCCGGCCGCGACCCGCACGCCCGGCGCGGGCCACGCCGGGGTCAGCGCCAGCAGCACGGCCAGCAGGGCGACGAGCACCGCCGCGAGGCGTCGCCCGCCGGCCCGGGGCGTCCCGGTGGCTTGAGGGCGCGATCGCGCCGGGGCGGCGGCGGTGGAGGAGCGCGGCGGCCGGGACCGGGCGTCGGCCGCGTCCGGGGTGTGCGTCGGGAGCCTCGGGATGCGTGGGCCGGGTCCCGTGGTCCCGGCCGTGTCCGGGGTGTGCGTCCGGCGTCCGGGGAGGCGCGCGCCGGAGCCCGTGGTCCCGGAAGCGTCCGGGGGCCGGGGCCAGGGCGCGGGGCGCATGCGCCGTCCCCTTTCGTGGTGGGTGCGAAGGGTGAGCCCGGGGCTCCGGCCGGGGAGTGGGCGACCAGAGCCCCGGGCGGTCCGGGGGAGGGGCGTCAGGGCTCGATGAGGCCGGCGCGGATGGCGTACCGGGTCAGGTCCAGCCGGTCGCGCAGGCCGAGCTTCTGCAACAGGTTCGCCCGGTGCCGCTGGACGGTCTTGATGCTGATGAAGAGGATCTCGGCGATCTCCTTCGACGAATGGCCCTCGGCGACGAGCTTGAGGACCTCCTCCTCGCGCGGCGTGAGGATGTGGTCGGCGGTCTCCTCGCCGTGCCGGACCCGGTCCAGGTAGTTGCGGATCAGGGCCGTGACCGCGCCGGGGTACAGGAACGGCTCGTCGCGCATCGCGGCCCGGCACGCGGCGACCAGATCCCGGTCGGCGACGGACTTCAGGACGTATCCGCAGGCCCCCGACTTCAGCGCCTGGAACAGGTACTGCTCGTTGTCGTGCATCGTCAGCATCAGGATGCGCAGCCCCGGCTTCAGCGCGGACAGCTCCCGGGCGGCCTGGAGACCGGTCAGCCGGGGCATCGCGATGTCCAGCACGGCGAGGTCCACGGCATGGGCGCGGGCCATGTCGATGGCCTCGGCGCCGTCCCCGGCCTCGGCGACCACTTCGAGGTCCGGCTCCCGGTCGAGGATCAGGCGCACCCCGCGGCGTACCAGCGCGTGGTCGTCGGCGAGCAGGATGCGGATCCGGGACGGGTCGCGCGCGGGCGGCCCGGAAGCGGTCGCCTCGGCAGCGGTCGCCTCGGGAGCGGACGCGGCGGGCAGGGTCGGGTCGGACATGGTCAGGGCTGCTTCCTGGATGCGGGTACGGGTGCGGTGAGCCGGATCCGGGTGCCGTCCCCCGGTGCCGAGGTGATGTCGAGGGCGGCCCCGATCAGCAGGGCCCGTTCGCGCATGCCGCGGATCCCCGCGCCCTCGGTCGCCGCCTCGATGCCGCGGCCGTCGTCGGCGATCGTGAGCACCACCGCGCCCTCGCCCCGGCCGAGGCTCACCTCCAGGCGCTCGGCGTCCGCGTGGCGGGCGGCGTTGGTCAGGCTCTCCTGCGCGACGCGGTAGAGGACCAGCTCCGTCTCGTGGTCCAGCGCGGGCAGGTCGGCCTCGAAGCGGCGGACGACCCGCAGGCCGGTGTGGGTGGCGAAGTCGTGCGTCAGCGAGGTCAGCGCGGCGATCAGACCGAGGTCGTCCAGGACCCCGGGCCGCAGCCGGCGCACCAGCCGGCGGACCTCGTCCAGGCTCTCCCGGGTGATCTCCTGCGCCTGGTGCAGCTCGTCGCGCAGCGGCTGGTCGGCGTCGTCCGCCGCCCGCCCCAGCACGAGCAGGATCGCGGTCATGCTCTGCCCGACCTCGTCGTGCAGCTCCTGCGCGATACGGCGCCGCTCCGCCTCCTGGGCGAGCAGGACGCGGGCGCTGCTGGTGGCGCGCTCGTGCTCCAGGCGGTCGAGCATGGCGTTGAAGGTGCGGATCAGCTCGGGGACCTCACCGCCGCCGGACACCGGGAGCCGCTGGCCGGGGCGCAGCAGGTCGACGGTGGTCATCAGCTTGGTGAGCCGGTCCAGCGGGGACAGGCCCCAGCGCAGCAGGGTGCCGTTGGCGACCAGCATGACGGCCATGCCGCCGACCAGCACGGCGGCCTCGGTCAGCAGGACCGGTACGGAGACGGTCACCGGAGCCCACAGCAGCAGCGCCGTGGCAAAGCCCAGCACCACCGCGTTGAGCCCGAAGATCCGCCAGAACAGGGACAACGGGGGTACGCCTCCTTCTGCGACGCGGCAAGCCTCTACTTTCGGTCATCGCGCACCCCGGTCGGAGCTGCGGCCCTTGGTCACGACCGAGCCTGCGCCCAGCCTGCCCCTTCCGCCCCGCCGGGTCGATGGGGTCCGACCCCCATTTCCCGGGTGCGCCGCACCCATACGGCGGCCTCGGGACGCCGCGGTGTGGATGCTCCGCCCCCGGGCAAATGGGGCCTGCGCCCGATGGGAAACCGCCGCCGGGTCGGCCAGAGTCGAGGGTGACCAGGAGTTCGCCCCGAACCCCGGTGCTTTCCGGTACTCCCGACGGCCTGCCGTCCTCCCGAGAGAAGGACTCATCGTGTCGCTCGACGCCTCCCGCATCGAACCCCGCCCCGAGCGGCTCACCGCTCACGAGGCCCGCCAGCGCCTCGAGCACGCGCGCAACACCCGCATGACCCAGCTCCAGGCCCTCGGCGAGAGCAGCCAGGACGACCAGCTGATGTCCGCGCAGAAGACGGCCATCGAGCGGGTCCTCAAGGAGATCGAGGAGGCCTTCGCGCGGGTCGAGGACGGCACCTACGGCACCTGCCTCGGCTGCCGCAAGCCCGTCCCCGGCGAGCGCCTGGAGATCCTCCCCTACACGCGGTACTGCGTCGCCTGCCAGCGCCGCGCCGCCGCCTAGGGCGTGTCCGCAAGTACCTCCTGCCCCGCGGCGTCTGGTGCGTGCTCTCGCCGCACCGGGCGAAGTCCCGAGTACGCCCAGTACGAGGGACTGCGCCCGGCACTCCCCCAGCCTCCGGCCGGGGGGACCCCCAGAGCC
>NZ_WWHX01000116.1 GCF_009862125.1 Streptomyces sp. SID5910 | reverse complement strand
TCCGGTCTTCCTGCTGCTGGTCCTGCTGGTGCGCGGTGTCCCGGTGTACCTGCTGGCACCCCGGGACCTGGACCCCACCGACCGCAGGGCCCTCGCCCTCTTCGCCTCGACGTGCCTGCCCCTGGTCGTCGCGATCACGACCATCGGCGTCGACCAGAAGCTCCTCGGCTCGGACGAGGCGGCGTCCCTGGTCGGCGCCGCGATGATCTCCGTACTCGTCCTGCCGCTGATCGCGACGCGCCTGCGGTCGACGACTGAGAAGGCGGGGCCCGCGGACGCGGCGGAGGACGCCGAGGCATGGTGAGCGGGGCCCGGGGGCACGGCCGTCACGCCTCCGGCGTCTCCTGGTGCCGGGCGTGCACGCCTGACGGCCGGCCTCCCGGCCGCGCGGCGCGGTCGATCGCCGACTCGACCGCGCCGATCCGGTCCGCGAGCAGGCCGAGCGCGGCCACGGCCCGGGCCAGGGGGTCGTCGTCCGCGCCGCCCAGCGTCCGGCCGCGCACGTGGGCCGCCTTCACCTCGGCCCAGCGTGCCTCCCGCTCCGGCGTCAGGGTGCCGCGCAGCTCGGCCAGCTTCAACAGGTTCGCCTCGGCGCCCGTGGTGAGGGTCTGGGCCTCGGCCCGGTAGTGGTCCTCGATCAGCGCCGACAGTTCCGCGTCGTCCATGACCGGCTGGATCCGCTGAGCGATCTTGCGCATGTTGCGGTACGACCCCTGCAAGCGGAAGGGCGGTTCCGTGCGGGCGTCGTCCTGCTGGGCGGCGGAGGCGATGTACGCGGCGTTCACCGCGAGGACCGTGGCGCGGGCCGTGAGCAGATGGCGCAGCACCGCCAGGACGCGTTCCAGTTCGGCCGGCGCGTACGGGTGGGCGAGCCGGTCGACGCGGGCCGTGCCGTCGCCCTCGGCGAGGCGCAGCAGCAGGTCGAGGTCGGCGCGGTCGCGCCCGGCGAGCGGGGCGAGGACCGGGTTGGCCGTCAGGGCGTTCTCGACGAAGCTCAGCGCGAAGGCGTGCTGCTTGCCGGTGAGGACGTCGCCGAGGTTCCAGACGTCGGCGCGGTTGGCCAGCATGTCGGGGACCTGGAAGCGGCTGCCGGACTCGGTGTACGGGTTGCCGGCCATGCACACGGCGAAGCGCTTGCCGCGCAGGTCGTACGTGTGCGGCTCGCCGTTCCGCACGCCGTCGACGCGGCGGGTGGCGTCGCACAGCGGGATGAACTTCTGGAGCAGCTCGGGCGAGGTGTGCTGGATGTCGTCCAGGTACAGAAGGGTGTTGTTGCCCGCCTCCAGCGCGAAGTTGATCTTCTCGACCTCCTGGCGGGCGGTGGCGTTCGGCGCCTCGGCGGGGTCGAGCGAGGTCACGCCGTGGCCCAGCGCCGGGCCGCTGACCTTCACCAGCATCAGGCCGAGGCGGTCGGCGACGTACTCCACGAGCGTCGTCTTGCCGTAGCCGGGCGGGGAGACGAGCAGGAGGAGCCCGCCGCCGGCGGTGCGGTGCGCGGCGTCCGCGGTGCCGAGCTGCTTGGCGAGGCTGTCGCCGATCAGCGGGAGGTACACCTCGTCGATGAGCCGGTTGCGGACGAACGCCGGCAGCACGCGCGGGCGGTACTCGTCCAGGCGCAGCCGGGCCCGCTCGGCGGCCAGCAGGGTCGTGCGATGGTGCTGGTAGGCGCGGTGGCCGGGCAGGTCGTGGGTGCGGAACGCGCGGGTACGGGCGAGGAGTTCGTCGACGCGGACGGTGAGGGTGCCGTCGGTGAGGCGCGGGTGGGCGCCGAGCAGGCCGCGTACGGTCCGGGTGAGCGGGGCGTCGTGCGGGTAGCGCGGCAGGTCCGGGCAGAGCTCGGCGGCCACCGCCTCGGCCAGGTCGCCCGGCGTGGTCTCCGTGCCCGTGGAGGCCGTGTACGCGGTCAGCCAGGCCTCGACGAGCTGGCGGCGCGCGGCCAGGTCGCCGAGGGCGGCGACGTCCTCGTCGTAGGCCGGGCCGCCCACCGTGCGGCGGAACTTGTCCAGCAGCGTGCGCGTGCCGGCGCCGAGGACGAAGCCCTCGGGGCCGCGGGTCAGCTCCTCGAAGAGGTACGCCGCGGCGGCCTCAGCCGTCTCCCCCGCTCCCCCGGTCATGGCCTCCCCGGCCTCCCCCGCCTCCCCGGTCATGGCCTCCGCCAGTTCCCGCCGCAGGTCGGCGATGGCCGGCGCGAGCCCGAAGGTGTCCCGGGCGCGGGCCAGGGAGACCGCGCGCCGCCGCCAGTCCCGCCGGGCGTCCTCGGTCGTGCCGTGCGCCCAGAACAGCTGGGCGGCGGCGCGGGCGGCCGGCTCGTGGCGCAGCGGGCCCGCGTCGTCGTGCAGGTCCAGCAACGCGGTCAGGATCAGGGTGGCGTCGTGGTCGTGGACGCCTCGCTCGTACCCCTCGTCGTACGCCGCCTCGGCCGCGCTCCGCACGAGGGCGGGCAGGTCGTCGCACTGGGCGAGGACGGCCGGGCCGTGTTCGTCGAGGAGGCGGGCGGCGAGGTGTTCGGCGCGGTAGACGCCGGGCGACTCGGACGGCAGCAGCCGGTCCCAGTAGGGGCGGGTGGCCGCGAAGTCCGGGTCGGTGACCGGGGCGCGGTAGTCGGTGCCGGTCACGGCGAGGGCGAGGCCGTCGCCGTGCGGGACCAGGGTGAGGTCGAGGGGCTGGGTGCCGACGGCGAAGCGGTGGCCGCCCAGGCGCAGCGTGCGCCCGTCGTCGGCGTACAGGTCGGTACGGTCGCGCAGCGCGCGGGCCGCCTCCTGACGGGCGGCCTCCAGGCGGCCGTCGAGTTCCTCCGCCCGTACCGGGTCGCCGAGTTCGCGCAGTTCGGCGGCGGTGCGACGGACCTTGACGGGCATCGGGTCGGAGGCGAAGTAGGTGGTGACGGCGTCCGCGTCGGCGAGCGTGGCGGCGCGGCGCACGACCGTGCGCAGGACGCGGGCGGCGGAGTCCGCGAGGCGTTCGGCGCGGCGGGCGCGGGCGTCGGCGAGGGACTGCTTGCGCGCGGACAGCGCCTCGTGGATCTCGTCGCGCTTGTCGGCCAGCTCGCCGAGGAAGTCGTCGAACTCGGCGAACCGGGACTCCAGGTTCTCCACCTGCACCAGCAGGCGGGCGAGTTGCTCGTCGCACGCCTCGGGGCTGTCGGCGACCGCGAGGGCGCCGGTGACCGTCTGGCCGAGCAGCGCGAACTCGGCGGCGAACCCGGCGCGGCCCTCCTGGTCGAGCAGGGCGCGGCGGCGGGCGGCGAGGACGGCGCGGGCGCGGTTGACCCCGGCGAGGGCCTCGGCGACGCGCTCCAGGACGCCGGTGCGGACGGTGGCGTCACCGATGTCGAGCCCGGCGACGACCTCGGTCACCGTGGCGAGCTGCTCGGCGAGTTCGTCCAGGCGGGCGTCGAGGGGTGCGGCGCCGGCGGCGGTGCCGATCGCCCCGGCGTCGGCGACGAGCCGCTCGACGTCCGCGTGGTGCTCGGCGAAGGCGTCCTCGCGGGCCAGGTGGGCGACGGCCCGCTGCCCGAAGGCGGCCAGGTCGTCCTCGGCGCCGGCCGCCAGCTCGTCGATGCGGTCGCCGTCCGCGTACCGCATCTCCTTCAGGGTCAGCAGATGCCCCTGCGCGCGCCGCAGTTCGGCCAGTCCGTTGACCCAGGCGGCGGCCCCGCGCGGTGCCTCGCCGCGCAGCCTGCGGACGACGGCGGCGAGCCGGGCGGCGGCCTCCTCCAGCGCGTCGGACGCCTGCCGGGTGAGGGCCTGTACGTTCTCGAACTCGGCGAGCACCTGCTCCGCGGTCGCCCGCACCTGCCCCAACGGGTCCGCCAGGTCGCCCACTTCGGGGTCGCCGAGCCAGTGGTGGACGTCGGCCGCCCGGACGCAGGCGGCGGCGAGTTCCGCGTACACCCCGCCGGTCGGGGTGGTCTCCGTGGCGGCGCGGGTCACGGACAGGCAGTCGGAGATGCCCCGGACGAGGTCGGCGTTGCCGATGCGGGCCAGCGGGCCGCTGCCGGCCGGGCGGGCGGCCGCGTACGTGTCGGACACGAACGGGGAGGTCCACCGCTGCACCGGGTGCACCCGGGCCGGTTCGCCGCCGTCCTCGGTGCGCAGCAGGGTGAGCGTGCCGTCGTCGAACAGCGCCCAGCCGCGGCCGGACAGCGGGGCCGCGACCTCCTTGCGGATCAGGTTGTACGGCAGCAGCAGGGTGCGGCCCTGCGCGGGGTCCTGGAACGCGTACAGCACGTCCTCGCCGTTGGGCGAGCGCACCTCCCGCTCGAACTCCAGCCCCGTCACGTCGAGTTCGTACGTGCGGTGGGTGCCGGTGGCCAGGCAGTGGCCGCCGGGGAAGATGACGCCCTGGTCGTCGGGGAGGCGGCGGCAGGCCTGCCCGATGCCGTCGAGCCGGACGACCGTCCTGGTGAGAGTGTTGAACACCAGGTAACGGTCGGTGTCCTCCTTGTAGGGGCGTACGCGCAGCAGGATCAGCGCGCCCACCCGGGCGTGCGCGATGTCCGCGTCGGCGAGCGCCTGGAGCGGTTCGGCGACCGGCTCGCTGTAAATGCCCCCGGCCGTCTCGGTGTCGTTGTCCACCTTGACGGTGAGCGCCCCGCCGACGGCGGCGACGAACACCTCGCCGCCGACGGAGACGTGCGGGTGCCGGCCCAGGACGTGGTCCTCGCGGGTCGCGGCGGTCCACGTGAAGTCGTGCGCGGGCGGCAGGACGTGGTCGCGGTCGCCGCGCGCGTCCAGGAACGACGCCCGCCCGTCGTCGGTGAGGGCCCAGCGCAGTACGCGGATGTCGTCGGCCTTCTCGCCGGTGCGGAACACGGCGAGCAGCCTGCCCTCCACGCGGCGCAGCCGCAGCAGGGTCGCCTCGCGGTAGTAGCGGTACAGGGCCGCGAACTCCCGTACGAATGCCGGGTCGTCGAGCAGGCCCGGCACGGCGTCGTCGGGCAGCCGGTTCAGATCCCGGTCGTGCAGCGCGAGGACGTCGCCCACCGCGACCTCGGTCCGGGTCGCGAAGGCCGTGTTGTGGCCGAGGAGCAGCGCCCCGCCGACGGCCACCACGTCCTGGGGGACGCAGGCCCGCTCGGTCCGCAGCCGCTCCGTGCCGGCGAGTTCGAGCCCGGCCGAGCCGAACTCCTCGACCCGGCGAGTGTTCAACTCCTCCGCACGCCGGGCCAGTTCGGCGGCCTGCGCGGCGAGCCGGTCGCGGAGGACCTCGTAGGTGCCGGTGTCCAGCGCCTCCCGGGCGCCCTGGTGCGGGCCCGTGCCGGTGTCCGGTGCCGCGTGCGTGCTGGTGTCCGTGTCCGCCCCGGTTGCCATGGGGTTCCTTTCCGCGAGTGGGCTCCGGAGCCGCCCCTCCCCGTACGGCGGCTCCGGAGGACAGTGGGGGCCGGCCGTGTCAGCCCCGGGCGCTGCCGTTGAGGGACGTCAGCGGGGCGTCCGCGAGCCCCAGCTCCCCCGCCTTGTCGAGCAGCTTCTGCACCTGGCCGGCGTGCGCGTCACCCGTCTTCATCAGCTTCATCAGCAGCGCGGAGACGGTCAGGTTCTGCACGTCGGCCGTGGAGACCGAGCCGAGGACGCGGGTCAGGTCGTCGGTGAAGTTCGACGAGCCGTCCAGCCAGGGCCCGGCGAGGGCCTGCGCCGTCTCGGAGTGCTTGACGAAGCCGTCGACCCCCTTGCCGAGCGCCACCGAGGACATCAGACGGTCGAAGAAGACCGAGTCCCCGCCGACGATGTCGATGTCGGCGTTCTCCAGACCGGTGGCGAGCACCGTGGCCTGGGCCTCGGCGACCTGCCGCTGCACGTCCAGACCGGCGAGCCGGATGTCCTTCTCCGCCTCCAGGCGCAGCCGGTACTCCTCGTGACCGCGGGAGGCGTCGTCCAGGGCGGCCATCGCCGCGGCCTTCTCGGTGAGTCCGGCGGCCTCGGCCTTCAGCTTGCCGCCGATGGCCTCGGCCTCGGCGAGCGCCTTGGCCCGCGCGCCCTCGGCCTCGGCACGCATCCGGGCCTGGGTGGCCTCCGCCTCGGCACGGCCGGCCTTCTCGATGACGTCGGCCTCCTTGTCGCGGACCTGCACCGCGGCCAGCCCCTCGGCGGCGGCCTCGGCCTGGATGCCCTCGGCCATCCGCAGCTTGGCCTGCGCGTCCAGGTCGGCGCTCTTCAACCGGGCCTCGGCCATGGTGAGTTCCTCGGCGGCACGGTGCGTGGCCGCCACCTCCGCGGCCTCCGCGGCCTTGATGTCCTTGACCAGCCGCTCCTGCGCCTCCGCCTCGGCGGCGATGATCACGGCCTGCCGCTGCCGCTCCGCCTCCTCCACCGCACGGAGCTTCTTGATGGACTCCTCCTGCTCGGCGACCGTACGGTCCACGGCGACCCGCTCGCGGATGACCTCGGCGATCTCCCGCTTCTCCGCCTCGACCTCCTTGGACGCCGCGATCCGGGTCAGCTCGGTCTCCCGCTCCCGCGCGATGACCTCAAGGAGCCGGTCCTTCTCGATCCGCTCGTTCTCGATCGCGATGACCCGTTCCCGGTTCTTCGCGGCGACGGCGACCTCACGGGCCTGGTTCTCGCGCTGGACCCCGAGCTGCTCCTCGGTGCGCAGGAAGGCGCCCTGCGCGCGCAGCCGCTCCTCCTCCACCACCCGCGCCGTCTCGGCCTCCTCGCGGGCCCGCACGGTCTCGATCTCCCGGCGCTGCT
Source organism: Streptomyces sp. SID5910 (assembly GCF_009862125.1). Lineage (GTDB taxonomy): Bacteria > Actinomycetota > Actinomycetes > Streptomycetales > Streptomycetaceae > Streptomyces. The sequence continues at coordinate 973 of NZ_WWHX01000116.1, read as the reverse complement.
TGATCTCGGCGTCCGTCTGGCGGCGCTCCAGCTCCAGGATGGCCTCCCGGGCGTCGACGTTCTGCCGGGTGATCTCCTTCTCCTCGGTGCGCTGGGCCTCGTTGGTGCGTACGTGCTCCACGGCCGTCAGTTCGGTGATCTTGCGGATGCCCTGCGCGTCGAGGACGTTGGCCGGGTCGAGCTGGGTCAGCGGCGTCTGCTCCAGGTAGTCGATCGCCGCGTCCTCCAGGTGGTAGCCGTTGAGGTCGACGCCGATGACCTCGATGATCCGGTACCGCAGTTCCTCGCGCTTGGTGTAGAGGTCGGTGAAGTCCAGCTGCTTGCCGACGGTCTTCAGCGCCTCGGAGAACTTCGCGTGGAACAGCTCCTGGAGGGTGTCGCGGTCGCTCGCCCGCGCCGTACCGACCGCCTGGGCGACCTTGACGACGTCCTCGACGGTCTTGTTGACCTTGACGAAGAACGAGATGCGGATGTCCGCGCGGATGTTGTCCCGGCAGATCAGACCCTCCTTGCCGGCCCGGGTGATCTCGATGGTCTTCACCGAGATGTCCATCACCTCGGCCCGGTGCAGCACCGGCAGGACGACCTGCCCGGTGAAGGTCACGTCGACCTTGCGCATCTTGGAGACGATGAGGGCCTTGCCCTGCTCCACCTTGCGGAACAGCCGGGAGACGACGAGGAGGGCCAGCAGGAAGAGGACGACGAGCGCTACCGCGCCCACGGTCATGGCATTCATCAGCACGTCCTTGGCGTGAGGAAGAGCGAGCCCGCTCAGGGCTCGGAGGTGTCACAGCGGCGGCCGGGTGCGGATACCGCACGGCACGGCGCCGCAGAGCTCAGGCAGCCGTCCGGGACGGCCGGGGTTCGTCGGGAGAGAGCCGCCGCCACACCGGCCCGACGGACCGGGGCGCGCGGGGGGCGGCGCCGGGCACGGCGACGCCGGCATCGACCGCGCCGGGCCCGGCGGGGGCCG
>NZ_WWHX01000115.1 GCF_009862125.1 Streptomyces sp. SID5910 | reverse complement strand
GCATCGGGTCCGACACGGCAGTTGTCTCCTCGGCGCGGCACCGCCTCTGGCAGGGGCGGAGCGAACGGGCTGCCTCCCCGGCCCGGGTGCGGGAAGGGGCAGGCTTCAGGCGTCTCCCACCCTATGGCCTCCGGTGCGCCGGCCGGTCACTCCGGGTACCCGCCGCCGGCCGCCGCCGGCGCGGCCGGCGTCCCCCGCGGACCGGCGCGTTCACCCCGCGTCGGGCAGCTCACGTCCCCCGCCGTCCGGTGCCGGGCCCGGGAGGCCCGTCTCCGGGCGGTCCAGGTCCGGCCGGTCCGGGTCCGGGCGGCCCGGGTCCGGGGTCTCCGTGTCGGCGCGGGGCTGGGGCAGGACCGGCTGGAGGACGAGCATCCGCTCCACGATGCGCAGGAACATCGACACGTCGCGTATCAGGTCGTCGGCGTCCCGGCTGCCCGCCGCTCCCTGGATGCCCGCCTCGGCGCGGGCCCGGCGCCGGGCGCCGGAGGCGAACAGCGCGCTCCAGTCGGCGAGCTCGGGCGCGATCTCGGGGAGCACTTCCCAGGCGCTCCGGATACGGGCCCGGGCCCGCGGGGTGGTCTCGGGCCGGCCGCGCGCCGCGAGCACGGCGGCGGCGGTGCGCAGGGCGGCGAGGTGGGCCGTCGCGTACCGCTCGTTCGGTGTTTCGAGGACGGTGGCCTCCTCCAGTCCGGCGCGGGCCTGGGCGAGCAGGTCGAGGGCGGCGGGCGGGGCGGATGTCCGGCGCAGCACGGGGTGCACGTCGCTCGCCGGACCGTTCAGTGAGGGGGCAGGGCCGGCTGCGCGGGGCCGCCGGGCGGCGGCTGCGGACGAGTGGGCCATGACGATCCTCCTGTCGTCTCCGTGACGGCACGTCCGGGCAGGAGGTGCCGTATGTGCCCATCGTGCGGTATGCCACTGACAATCCGTTCCGACCTGGCCTTTTGGGGCGATCGTGTGTTCGGTTCCGGGTGGGTCGCGGAGCCCTGCGGTCACCGTGCGGGGCGGGGTGCTGTGAGAATCGGGACCATGGAAAGCAGCAGCACCCCCTCGCCGGGCAGCAGCCGGCGCGAGGCCACCCGGCAGAAGCTCTACGAGGCGGCCGTGACCCTCATCGCC
>NZ_WWHX01000114.1 GCF_009862125.1 Streptomyces sp. SID5910 | reverse complement strand
GTCGCGGCGGGCGCCGGCCCGGTGATCGCGGCCCAGGCCGTGGGCGAGGCCCTCGGAGGGCCCGTCGGGGACGCGCTGGTACGCGGCGCCGCGGAGGTCCGGCTCGGCGGCGAACCGGGCGGCGCCTGGCGCGGGCTGGCCGCGCTGCCGGACGCGGGACCCCTGGCCCGACTGCTGGAACGCGCCGAGGTGTCCGGCAT
>NZ_WWHX01000113.1 GCF_009862125.1 Streptomyces sp. SID5910 | reverse complement strand
CAAGACGACCACCACGGTCGCCATGGACTTCGGCCGCATCACGCTCGACCAGGACCTGATCCTCTACCTGTTCGGCACGCCCGGTCAGGACCGCTTCTGGTTCATGTGGGACGACCTGGTGCGGGGCGCCATCGGCGCGGTCGTGCTGGTCGACACGCGGCGTCTGGCCGACTGCTTCCCGGCCGTGGACTATTTCGAGAACTCCGGGCTGCCGTTCGTCATCGCCCTGAACGGGTTCGACGGGCAGCAGCCGTACAACCCGGACGAGGTCCGGGAGGCGCTTCAGATCGGCCCCGACACGCCGATCATCACGACGGACGCGCGGCATCGGGCTGACGCGAAGTCGACGCTGATCACTCTCGTGGAGCACGCACTGATGGCCCGCCTCCGCTAGCTGTGCCCCAGCCTGCGGGCATGCGTGCCTGCCGGCGCCCGTCGCCGCCTGCCGGCCATCGGCCGCAGCCTGCGGGCATGCGTGCCGCCTGGGGCGGCACGGGTGGGCGCAGGCGGCACCCCGTTACGCCGGGTTGCGACTTGCCCCCTGCGGCCACTGGGCTGCGGGGGGCTGTTGCGTTGCCGGGTGCGGGTGCGTCGTGGCTGGTCGCGCAGTTCCCCGCGCCCCTGAGAGGCGCGCTGCCCCGACCCGGCGTCAAGAGGCCATGCGTAAATGCGCAGAGGCCCCCTCCTGTGTGGAAGGGGCCTCTGCGTGTGTGGGGTGCGGTCAGCGCCAGCTGTGGGGGGCTCGGAAGCCCGGCTCGCGTTCCAGGCGGCGCCAGCCCGCGCGGACGCCGCCGCCGCCGTGGGTCGGGGCGATCTCGGCGGGGCGAGCGGCGGCGCGGGCGAGCAGGAGGGCCGTGATCGCGGCGACCTCCTCGGGCTCGGCGTGGCCCTTCTCGACGCGGATGTCGGCGGGAGTGGTCATGGGAGTGGCTCCTCGGGTCACTGCGGCGGGTTGCCGTGTTTGCGGGAGGGTAGGTCGGCGTGCTTGGTGTGGAGCATGGCCAGGGAGCGGATGAGGACCTCGCGGGTCTCCGCCGGGTCGATCACGTCGTCCACGAGACCGCGTTCGGCCGCGTAGTACGGGTGCATCAGCTCGGTCTTGTACTCCTTGACCATGCGGGTCCGCATCGCCTCGGGGTCCTCCGCCTCGGCGATCTGACGCCGGAAGATGACGTTGGCCGCGCCCTCCGCGCCCATCACGGCGATCTCGTTGGTCGGCCAGGCGTAGGTGAGGTCCGCGCCGATGGACTGGGAGTCCATGACGATGTACGCGCCGCCGTAGGCCTTGCGCAGGATCAGGGAGATCCGCGGCACGGTGGCGTTGCAGTAGGCGTAGAGGAGCTTGGCGCCGTGGCGGATGATGCCGCCGTGCTCCTGGTCGACGCCGGGCAGGAAGCCGGGCACGTCCAGGAAGGTGACGATCGGGATGTTGAAGGCGTCGCACATCTGCACGAACCGGGCGGCCTTCTCGGA
>NZ_WWHX01000112.1 GCF_009862125.1 Streptomyces sp. SID5910 | reverse complement strand
TGCTTCCCGCCGCCCCCTACTTCCCGCTGTCCTCGGCGAGCGTGTGCGCGACGAGGGCGTTGGCGTGGCCGTGGCCCAGTCCGTGTTCGGTCTTGAGCCAGGTGACGAGTTCCATGTGCTTGGCGAGCGGCGAGGAGCGGATCAGTTCCTTCCACTCCGCGATCGGCCGGCCGTACTTCTTCTCGATCGACGGGAAGTAGGAGGCGGGGCCCTTCACGGTGCTGGTCATGTCGGTGCGGTCCCATCCGTGCGTGTGGCGGCGGTCTGTGCCCTGTATGACCGCGACCGGCGCGTGAAGTGATCGCCCGCCGGGCGTGACCTGCGTCACCCCGCCCCCCTTGATCAAGTGAAGCGGATCACTCCGCTTCCCTATTGGTTGAAGCTTGAACTTCTTTGGCGTAGCGTCGTCCTCGTCAACGGCTTCCGTGCCGCACCGCGCGGGACCGACACACGCACCGAGGAAGTTCACGCATGTCTCTCGTTCTTGACCCCGCCGCCCAGGACCTGCTGTTCCGCGAGGCCCGCACCGCCAACACCTTCACCGACGAGCCGGTGACCGACGAGCAGGT
>NZ_WWHX01000111.1 GCF_009862125.1 Streptomyces sp. SID5910 | reverse complement strand
GAGCCGCCGGTGGTGGTGCCGTGGGTGGTGTCCGCGAAGTCGGAGTCGGCGCTGCGAGCGCAGGCGGAACGGCTCGCCGCTTACGTACGCGACCGGGCGGACGTGTCGCCGGTGGACGTCGGATGGTCGTTGGCGACGACGCGGTCGGCTTTCGAGCACCGCGCGGTGGTCCTGGATGGACTGAACGGCCTTGAGGTTCTGGCTGAGGGTCGTGAGGCTCCAGGTGTGGTGTGGGGGAGCGCGGCGGGTGCGGATGGCCGTGCGGTGTTCGTGTTCCCGGGTCAGGG
>NZ_WWHX01000012.1 GCF_009862125.1 Streptomyces sp. SID5910 | reverse complement strand
GACTCCTTCGACCAGTGGGGCGTCGAGCTCGGCAAGGTCCTCGCCAAGCGCGTCGCGCCCGCCCTCACCGACGGCGACGAGGTCCCCGGCCTGGACGCCTCCACGAAGGCCCTGGTCACCGCGTACCGGGAGCTGCGCGGGCGGCGGTAAGCACGGGTGCGGACAGGCGGACGACGTGACGCCGTCCGCCTGTCGTAGAATCCCCCGGCGATCATCAGGACGATCACCACGGCTAGTGCTCGGGGGAGCAAGGTGGCACGTACGCACGGAACTTGGACAGGCGGCCGGCTGACGGCCCGGTCCCTCATCAATCCCAAGCAGGTGGCGACCGCGGTGTTCCACCCCGCGTGGATCCCGCCCTCGGTGGACCCCTCGATCGAGCAGCTCAAACGCTTCCGGGTCATCGCGGGCGCGGTCGCCTCGCTCGGCGTCTACACCATCCTCGAGGGCGGCTTCGACGCCACGGAGCTGCTGGAGAACGCGCTGACGGCCTCCGTCGTCCTGCTGTTCATCACCCCGCTGGCGGTCGGCGCGATGCTCTTCGTCTGGCGGCGCACCGGCACCGTGGGGCAGTTGCGGGGGCCGCTGTTCAACGCGCTCAAACTGCTGCTGCTGTTCGTCGGCTGCGTCGCCGCCCTGGTGGTGCTCGTGACCACGGTCAACGCCTCGGCCAACCCCGCGGTGATCATGGTCGGCGGTCTGACGATGCTGTGGATGCTCGGGTTCGTGGTCTGGGGCGCCGTCCGGGTCTCCGGGAACTTCTTCGGCACCGCCGCCGTCCACCGCTGCCTCCCGGCGCTGCTGGCCACCGTGACGAGCTGGCTGATGGCCATCCCGGACCTCGTCACCGGCGACCTGCACGGGCTCAGCCTCACCCTCGGCATCGTCTTCATCCTGGGCGCGCCCGTCACGGTCACCGCGATCGCCCTGCTGGAAATGGGCCGGCTCAAGCGGCGCTACGGGATCCGGCTGAACGCCCACCCGGCGACCCTCCCGCCGCTCCCCGGGCACCTCCCGCCGACCGGGCTGCCGCACGTACCGCCGCAGGGCCACCCGTACGCGCCCCCGTACCCGCCCGCGGGCACCGGCCACCCGTACGCCCCCGGCCCGCAGCACCCGTACGCGCCGCCGCAGCAGCCGCCGTACGCGCCGCCGCCGTACGCACCGCACCCGTACGGCAACCCCTACTCCCCGGGGCCGAACAGGCCCTGACGGCTGCCGCACACACCGGAACGCCGGGCCCCCGTCGAAGCGGGACCCGGCGTTCCGGTGTGTACGGACGCTGCTACGCCGACGCCGGCGGGTACATCGTCCGCGGCAACTCGGAGGCCGCCGCCGCGTCCAGCAGCCACAGGGTGCGGGCGCGGCCCCGCGCCCCGGCCGCCGGAGCCTGGATCTCGCCGGCGCCCGACAGGGCCATCGCCACGGCGTTCGCCTTGTCCTCGCCCGCCGCGAGCAGCCAGACCTCACGGGCCGTGCGGATCGCGGGCAGGGTCAGGGAGACCCGGGTGGGCGGCGGCTTCGGGGAGCCGTGGACGCCGATCACCATGCGCTCCGTCTCCCGGACCCCCGGGTGCTCCGGGAACAGCGAGGCCACGTGCGTGTCCGGGCCGACGCCGAGCAGCAGGACGTCGAAGGACGGCACCGTCGTGTGGTTCTCCGGCGCGGCCGCCTTCGCCAGCTCCGCCGCGTACGCCGCCGCGGCGGCCTCCACGTCGGTGCCGTACGGGCCGTCCGAGGCGGGCATCGCGTGCACCCGCTCCGGGTCCAGCGGCACCGCGTCCAGCAGGGCCTCGCGGGCCTGCGTGACGTTGCGCTCCGGGTCGCCCTCCGGCAGGAAGCGCTCGTCGCCCCACCACAGGTCGAGGCGGGACCAGTCGACCGCGTCCCGGGCGGGGGACGCCGCCAGCGCGGCCAGCAGGCCGTTGCCGTTGCGGCCGCCGGTCAGGACCACGGACGCCGAGCCCCGGGAGGACTGGGCGTCCACGATCTTCGTGATCAGCCGGGCCGCCGCGGCCTCGGCCATCAGCTCCTTGTCCCGGTGCACGACCAGCTGGGGAGTGTCACTCACTTCGCCGCCGCCTTCCTCACCGGGGTCTTCTCCTGCGCCGCGTCCTTCGCGGGAGCTTTCGCAGCCGTCTCGACGGGAGCGGGGACCGCGACGCGCCCCCCTTTGCCGGACGCGTCGGCCTCCCCGCCGGCCGCCGCGGTCAGCCGGTCCACGCCGAAGCGCAGCGCCGAGGCGTACGTGTCGTCGGGGTCCAGGCGCCGCAGCTCCTCCGCGATCAGCTCGGCCGTCTCGCGCCGCTTGAGCGCCACCGCACGGCCCGGCTGGCCCTGGATGGACAGGGTCGCGAGCGAGCCGTCGGCACGGTCCAGGACGACCGGGCCGCAGTCGGTGTCCATCCGGACCGCGGTCAGCCCCGGACCACCGGACGTGGTCCGCTGCACCGGCACGTCCAGCCGGTCCGCGAGCCACATCGCCAGCAGTTCGCAGCTCGGGTTGTGCTCCTCGCCCTCCACCTCGACGCCCTGCACCCGGCAGTCGACCTGGTCCAGGGCCGCCGCGAGCATCGACCGCCACGGGGTGATCCGGGTCCAGGACAGGTCGGTGTCGCCCGGCGTGTAGGCGTCGGCACGGGCCGCCAGCTCCCGTACCGGCTCCTCGCAGGCGTAGGTGTCGGTGACCCGGCGCTGGGCCAGCGCGCCCAGCGGGTCGCCGGCCGGATCCAGCGGCGCGTTCACCGGCCACCACACCACGACCGGCGCGTCCGGCAGCAGCAGCGGCAGGACGACCGACTGGGCGTGGTCGACGACGTCGCCGTACAGCCGCAGCACCACCGTCTCGCCGGTGCCCGCGTCGGCGCCGAGGCGGACCTCGGCGTCCAGCCGGGACCGGGTGCGGTCCCGGGGCGAACGCGAGACGCGCTTGATGACGACGAGCGTGCGCGAGGGGTGCTCGTGCGCGGCGTCGCTCGCGGCCTTCAGCGCGTCGTAGGCGTTCTCCTCGTCGGTGACGATGACCAGCGTGAGCACCATGCCGACGGCCGGCGTGCCGATCGCCCGGCGGCCCAGCACCAACGCCTTGTTGATCTTGCTGGACGTGGTGTCCGTGAGGTCTGTCTTCATGGCCGGCGCCAGCTCCGTCCGTCTCGCTCGAGCATCTCGTCCGCCTCGACGGGCCCCCACGTACCGGACGGGTACTGCGCGGGCCTGCCGTGCTCGTCCCAGTACTCCTCGATCGGGTCGAGGATCTTCCAGGACAGCTCGACCTCCTCGGTGCGCGGGAACAGGTTCGCGTCACCGAGCAGCACGTCCAGGATCAGACGCTCGTACGCCTCCGGGCTGGACTCCGTGAAGGACTCGCCGTACGCGAAGTCCATCGACACGTCCCGGATCTCCATCGACGTGCCCGGCACCTTGGAACCGAAGCGGACGGTGACGCCCTCGTCGGGCTGGACGCGGATGACGATCGCGTTCTGGCCCAGCTCCTCGGTGGCCGTCGTGTCGAAGGGGGAGTGCGGGGCCCGCTGGAAGACCACCGCGATCTCCGTGACGCGGCGGCCCAGCCGCTTGCCGGTGCGCAGATAGAAGGGGACGCCCGCCCAGCGGCGGTTGTCGATCCCGACCTTGATCGCGGCGTAGGTGTCGGTCTTCGACTTGGGGTCGATGCCGTCCTCTTCGAGGTAGCCGACGGCCTTCGCGCCGCCCTGCCACCCGGCCGCGTACTGGCCGCGCACCGTGTCCCGGCCCAGGTCCTTGGGAAGGCGGACCGCGCCGAGCACCTTGGTCTTCTCCGCCGCCAGCGCGTCCGCGTCGAAGGAGGCGGGCTCCTCCATCGCGGTCAGGGCGAGCA